>NZ_JABWRE020000001.1:5267643-5577211 GCF_014268815.2 Pseudomonas urmiensis | reverse complement strand
GCAGTACCTGGATGTGGAGACCGGACTGCATTACAACCGGTACCGGTACTATGATCCGCAGGTGGGGCGGTTTGTTTCGGCGGATCCGATTGGGTATGCCGGGGGGCTGAATCTTTATCAATATGCGCCGAATCCAGTTGAGTGGATTGATCCACTGGGTTTAGCAAAAAAACTATACCATACATACACTAAAACTCATCCGGAAAGTGGAACCGTATACTCGGGCAGAACTTGTGGTTGCAAATTGCCCGAAGAAAATATCGCTAGGAGAGACAGCGGGCACCATATGAACAAACAAGGCTTCGGGCCTGCAGTTCTTGACAAAACCTCAGAAAACCCGTCCGCGATTCGCGGAAGAGAGCAAATCTTAATAGACACCAACGGGAAAGCACAATCGATGGGAGGTACGTCGGGAAATGTGCTGAATGGCATTTCCACTAGAAACAAAAATGCATCAAATTACTTTGATGCAGCGCACCAGGAATTCGGAGAATAACATGCGTAAAAAGAATGGTACCTTAGGGGATATACTGAAAATTGATTTAAAAAATGGGTCCTACGCCTTTGGTCGAGTGCTCAAAAGCCCGCTCATAGCCTTTTACGATGTTGCCTCAGAAACTCAGACCCCACCGGAAGGACTTTTGAGCAGAGATATATTATTCAAAGTATGGGTAATGAAAAGCGCATTTAAATCCAAAAACTGGGTGATAATCGGAAACTCACCAATTGACACCCCTCTTATGGAAGATCCATGGTTCTTCAAAATAGACCCCATCAGCAAAAAATTCTCAAGATACAAAGACGGCATAGAAGTCCCAGCATTTCGAGAGGAGTGTTTGCATTTAGAAAGAGCTGCCGCATGGTCCCCAGAACATATTGAAGATAGGCTACGCGATTATTTCATGGGCATTCCAAACAAGTGGGTAGAGTCATTGAAATGCCCGACTTGATAGAGGAAATTTGATTCCCCCAGTGCATGTACTCTGTTTTACATGCCAGCAAGACTGACGCGAGAACCAAAAGTTCTTTAATAATCTGGTCTTCCCTTTTCAACGTTGAGACGCTGAAGAGCCACATTCAGCCACCGCCATGGCCAGCACTGGCAAAGCGAAGCCTTCCACTACGACGGCAACGGCCAGCTGCTCATGGCCGAGAACAGCTAGAGCAAAGCTGCAGTGGTTCTGGGGGACGAATATAGTGAGACTGGTAAAAACTGGTAGCTGAGTATTTAGCAGCACTGACGGATGACAAGAATTAAGAATCGACAACAAATCCACTAAAGGAAATCACACCCCTATTACTCCGAATGAACATCTGAACATATACGACCAAAACCCCACCACACCTAAAGCAAATAATCACATACCATTTTGGGCAAGTTGATGATCACACCTCAACTCAATAAAACTGGACGAATAATCGCTGATAATGACAAGGATTACTACATAAGGATAATATGCGACAAAGAAAATACGGGAGGCTATCTTATACTGACCTCATCCAACCTTGATTTAAGCAGCGGATTCGACAACTGGGTAGAAACAGAGGAAACCCTACAAAAATATATTGAAGAGTCAAAATGGGAAATAGATTGGACAGTAGAGTGAAGCACAACCGAAGAACAGTCGGAAAAACTTTATAACCCCTACTGTAAAAACCCAAAAAACAAGTGAAACTTTAATAACAGAAGACAAGTTCAACAGACTCATAGGTCTTTGCAACTCAGCGACTAGTGCCGTTTGGAAATCTCATCGAAGGTAGGAGAGTAGATCTAATTTCAGTACATAGGAAGTACGAGAGAAGAAATTTCAAGCGGACACACACTAACGATTACTCATGCCTGAAGGCCTGACTATAAAATACGAGCGCACAAGGTGAGTCACGAAATTGACAAGTCAAGGATAGCCACCGAAATCCTAGACTATTTGAATACGCACAAATACCAGCCCGATCGAGCGGCCCAATATATATTCAAGATATGGCTTGATGAAAAAATCTACCTTTTCGACGACCAACCATTTTGCGACAACATTGACAAACTTAGCAGCATGGACGCGGGAGATGAGTTCACTTTTACAAAGGAAGAGATTATAGAAATTCTCACCCCATACATTACACCCATCACATAAAACACCCATACACTTAACACCCCAGAGAACAAACACACCCCATCAAAAATTTACCTATAAGATCACGAAGGCATACTTGACATTCTAGATCCTAAAACCGGCGCTAGAAGTTCACGACTAGTGATACCGAAACCATGAAAAAACCTTTAACAACGAATAAAACATTCAACTCAACCTCAGTGCAACTTGGCTTCCAGGGGGATGGAGCCACCCGCTTCATCGAGAAAGCCGACTATTACCTACTAATAAACCACCAAAAATCAGCATACAACAAGACATTCTATATAAATGTTGGCATTATTTATAAAGAGCTATTAAGCACCCACCCTAGCGCACAACAATTAAACGGCGCTTTTAATGTAAAAAATCCAACAACTGTAATCCATGTTGACTTCAGGCTAGATGACTTCCCTGGAGCCTCGCAAAACTTACAGGAAACATTTGACTCACTAGTCAAACAGCACGACCTCGAAAGCAGTGCGAACGTACTAATGGACAATCTAAAAAAACTTTTAAGCTTCATGCAAGAAAACCATGCACGCGATAACATAAGATCCCTGAGAGACCAAAAAAAACTCAACGCAATGATACTCAAAGAGGTTTGACCTAAGCTTAGCTACGTTGGCGCCAAGCAAGCATGAACAATGAACTATACAAAGAATTAGAGTGCGCACTAAAAAAACTAAATATCAAAATCGAAAAACCTATCAATAGCGAAAAAAACACACTAGTTAGATCAATCGAGAAAAAATACATCAGAGGAAATCCTAGGGCGTGGTGGACCTCTATGCAAAGGCAGCCGAAAATATATGAGCAACCTGACAGCCGAGGACACCTTAAAATCCTTCAGATAGCGCCAAAAACCCATGAAGATGTTTGGCTCATCGCAGACGAAGACAATGAAGAAAAAATCATACTAGGACTTCCTATAGAACTCATACCCTCAGTACTCGAAGAATGCTATTACTTTGAGTATTACATTACACCAAAGGATTTGTCCTGGCTGCTTGCAGAGAACGACCACGGGGACCTCCTTTTAATCATTGACGACAACAAGTGAACTACCCGCACACACTGCTAAAGCTGATGAGCGCGCCGAGCACCACCAGAGTAATGAACTCAGGAAAAAACTCATGAAAATTTTAGTCCGACTAAGAATCGACTCAGATGACTACCCACCCGTTTCCTATGAATCACTGTGGGCTACCCTCAACCCTGACGACACATGCACAATAGACAACACTCCGTACTATGTATATGGCCTTAGCAAAGGGGACTCAGTGAGTGTGAAGTTCGAAGACGGGGAGCGTTATGCAGACACGATAACATCTAAAGGCGGACACTCAACTTTAAGAGTTTTTTCAAGCAACCAGGATGAGTCCATGGAGATAATAGATTTCATCAGGAAGAATGGGGGGAACTGTTCAAAATCTCATGGGCTATCACTATTTTCGGTCGACATCCCCGCAAAGTGCTCTTTTGAAGTGATTGATGATTATTTATCAAACATACAAAATGATGACACCATCGCATTCGAAGACGCGTGTCTGCAACATGCAAACATCCCTCAGGACAGACTGTTAGAGTGCCTATCACTGGCCACCCTAGTAGAAACCCCGGCCAAAGCCAAACTCACCCAATGACAACCTGAATACATCGAAAAATTAAATCCAAACAACAGCCGCTCAAAACTGGACCACCACACCATCAAATAAAACCAAGGCGAAGCCCCGAAGCCACCCAACTAAACAGACAAAAACAAAACAGACTATTAGAGTTCGATAACTGGCCAGAACAGTCTAACTCCGCGAAGGAAACATGAATGCAAGAAAAAACAAAACTCTCACGCTTTCATTTGAAGAGGCAATTACTCTACTGAGTGAGCTCGAAACCCTACTCATCTCTCTAGCTAATATTGGCAGACACTATCATCACGAGACCACACCCTTGAACGAGCAGGCCAATATACAGTACGCGCTAGAAACAACTCGGTTCATTGATGAATACAACATTACAAACACCCTCGCACAGATGAGGAAAATGATTTCAGAGAAATTTGACAACTCCATAGGCACGGATGACATGGGGACATTGAACGAGCAATTCAAAACCTCAAAACTTGGGAAAAACCAGGCGACCAGCTAAAATAATGTTTCAGTTTAGGAAAGATCAAATCAGCAAAAACACAATACAACAGGGCACAGTGTCGAGCATCCGACACCGCTCAGCCTGGGCTTCACCCTATCTCGAGTTTCGATGAAGAAATCGGTATCGGCGCGTCACGCCTCTAGCCCCGATCGCTTCGCAGCCACGAGCAATACCTGCGGATAGGTCGCTACAAAGTTCAGTGGACTCGCCCCTCACAGTATTGGGCGGATACATACCATTTTCTTCCCCTTATCACGCCTGCCTATTACGCTGTCGGTTTCATCTGCACGCCACTTAGACTCGACGCATCCCGCACCAGGACCACGCCCATGCCCGAGACCCTGCTCAGCTCCCGCAACCTCGCCTTCGAACTCTATGAAGTGCTCGACGCCCAAGCCCTGACCCAGCGTCCGCGCTTCGCCGAACACAGCCGCGAGACCTTCGATGCAGCGCTGGCCACGGCGCGCACCATCGCCGAAAAGTACTTCGCGCCGCACAACCGCAAGGGCGATGAGCACGAGCCGCGTTATGTCGACGGGCGTGCCGAGCTGATTGCGGAGGTCAAGCCGGCGGTCGACGCCTTCCTCCAAGCGGGCTTTCTCAATGCCAACCGCGATTTCGAGGTGGGCGGCATGCAGCTGCCGAGCCTGGTCTCGCAGGCCTGCTTCGCACATTTCCAGGCGGCCAACGCTGGCACCACGGCCTATCCGTTCCTGACCATGGGTGCGGCCAACCTGATCGAGAGTTTTGGCACCGAACAGCACAAACGCCTGTTCTTGCAGCCGATGATCGATGGCCGCTACTTCGGCACCATGGCGCTGACCGAGCCGCATGCCGGTTCTTCACTGGCCGATATCCGCACCCGCGCCGAGCCTGCTGCAGACGGCAGCTACCGGATCAAGGGCAACAAGATCTTCATTTCTGGCGGCGACCATGAGCTTTCAGAGAACATCGTGCACATGGTCCTGGCCAAACTGCCGGATGCGCCTGCCGGGGTGAAGGGTATCTCGCTGTTCATCGTGCCTAAGTACCTGGTCAACCAGGACGGCAGCCTCGGGCCGCGCAACGATGTGGCGTTGGCCGGGCTGTTCCACAAGATGGGCTGGCGCGGCACCACCTCCACCGCGCTGAATTTCGGCGACAACGGCGAGTGTGTCGGCTACCTGATCGGCCAGCCGCACCAGGGTCTGGCCTGCATGTTCCAGATGATGAACGAGGCGCGCATCGGGGTCGGCATGGGCGCGGTGATGCTCGGCTATGCCGGCTACCTGTACTCCCTGGAATACGCCCGTCAACGGCCGCAGGGCCGGCTGCCGGACAACAAGGATCCGCACAGCCCGGCGGTGCCGATCATCGCCCACAGCGATGTGAAGCGCATGCTGCTGGCGCAAAAAGCCTATGTCGAAGGCGCCTTCGACCTGGGCCTGTACGCGGCGCGGCTGTTCGACGACACCCACACCGCGCCCAGCGAAGAGGGCCGACGCCAGGCCCAGGAGCTGCTCGACCTGCTCACGCCCATCGTCAAATCCTGGCCGTCGGAGTTTTGTCTCAAAGCCAATGAACTGGCGATCCAGATCCTCGGCGGCCATGGCTATACCCGCGAATATCCAGTGGAGCAGTACTACCGCGACAACCGCCTGAACCCGATCCATGAGGGCACCCATGGCATTCAGTCGCTCGACCTGCTGGGACGTAAATTGGCGCAGAACGGCGGTGCCGGGCTCAAGCAGTTGATTCGCCTGATCGCGGCCAC
This sequence comes from Pseudomonas urmiensis, assembly GCF_014268815.2. Lineage (NCBI taxonomy): Bacteria > Pseudomonadati > Pseudomonadota > Gammaproteobacteria > Pseudomonadales > Pseudomonadaceae > Pseudomonas > Pseudomonas urmiensis. The sequence goes on along the minus strand of NZ_JABWRE020000001.1, from coordinate 5,571,181 downwards.
CGGCGAGCGCGCCAGCCACCACCCACGCCTTGACGCCCTGCGCGTGCCGCTCGAGCAACTGGTCAATCGGCTGCAGGCCGTCACCCTGGCCCTGCTGGGCGACCTGGCGCGAGGCAAGATCAGTGCCGCGCTGGCCAACTCGGCGCTGTACCTCAAGGCCTTCGGCCATTGCGTGATCGGTTGGCGTTGGCTGGAACAGGCGATCCACGCCGAGATCGGACTGCTCAACGGCCATCAGGCGGACCGTGACTTTTATCTGGGCAAATTGCAGGCCGCGCGTTATTTCCTGACCTGGGAAGTGCCGGGCTGCCATAATGACCTCGCATTGCTCGAGGCCCGCGACGATACCTGCCTGGGCATGCACGAGGGGTGGTTCTAGGGGGAGCCACCGCGCACACGGAGATTCCCGCATGTTCGATTCCAGCGCCCTGCTGCGCCAGCGCTTCGCTGCGCTGCGCAGTACGGCCGAGTTGTTTTCCCTGCGCCATGTGAAACAGTCCTACCAAGGCCTGTCGGTGCGCCGCAATGTCGCCGAGCCGCCATTCTTCAGCCAGGATGAAGGCGCCATGCTCACGGTGCGCATCAACGGTGTCGAGGCCTACGCGGCCACCGCCGACCGGTCCCAAGCCGGTTTGCAACAGGCACTGCAACAGGCCGAGGCATTGGCGCGGCAGATCGCCGCGCACAGCCTGCTCGACCTGCGCGAACACGCCGTGCCCAGCGAGCGTCACGAGCATATTTCGCCAAACTTCGAGCAGTCCTTGCCCAACCTTGCCGATTGCCTCGACCTGCTCGCCGCCGAGTCGGCCAGCGTGCCCAAGGACAACCGCCTGGTCGACTGGCAGGCGAGCCTGGGCATCAGCCGCGTCGAGCAGACCTACCTGAACTCCGCTGGCGCCGAGCTGCGCCATGCCCAGCGCTTTCTGTTCCCGGGCCTTGGCGTGACGGCCAGCGACGGCCAGGACAGCCAGAGCCGCAGCCTGGGGCGGGACAACTTTGGCCAGCAGGGCGGCTTCGAGATCATCGAGCGCTGTCGCCTGGTCGGCGCCGCCCGCCGCGTGGCCGATGAGGCCCTGCAATTGCTGCTGGCGCCCAACACCCCTAGCGGCCCGCGCGACCTGCTGTTGATGCCCGACCAGATGATGCTGCAAATCCACGAGTCGATCGGCCACCCGCTGGAGATGGACCGCATCCTCGGTGACGAGCGCAACTACGCCGGGACCAGCTTCGTCAAAGCCAGCGACTTCGGCCACCTGCAATACGGCTCGACACTGCTCAACGTGACCTTCGACCCAACCATCGACGAAGAGCTGGCCAGCTACAGCCACGACGATGACGGGACCCGGGCCCGCAAGCAGTTCCTGATTCGCCAAGGTAAGCTGCTGCGTCCGCTGGGTGGCGCGCTGTCGCAGTTCCGCTCGGGGCTGGACGGGGTGGCCAACAGCCGCGCCTGTAGCTGGAACCGCGCGCCCATCGACCGCATGGCCAACCTCAACATCGAGCCGGGCGATCAGTCGCTCGAGCAACTGATCGGCGGCATCGAGCGCGGCATCCTGATGCGCACCAACCGCTCCTGGTCCATCGACGATGCGCGCAACAAGTTCCAGTTCGGCTGCGAGTGGGGCCAGTTGATCGAAGAGGGTCAGCTCAAGGGCGTGGTGAAGAACCCTAACTACCGCGGCATCTCCGCGCAGTTCTGGAGCAACCTGGCGGCAGTCGGCGATCGCAGCACCTTCCAGGTACTCGGCACGCCCAACTGCGGCAAGGGCGAGCCTAACCAGGTGGTCCGCGTGGGCCATGCTTCGCCGGCTTGTGTATTCCGCCAGATCGACGTATTCGGAGGAGACGCCTGATGAGCGCCACACCCCAGCAACGCTTCGAACAGCTGCTGAGCGCCTTGCGCGCTGCGCTGCAGGATGGCGAGCAGTTCACCCTCGGTTTCAGCGCCGAGCAGTCGCAATTTATCCGTTTCAACCATGCCAAGGTGCGTCAGGCTGGCGAAGTCAGCCAGGCCAGCGCGCAACTGCGGCTGGTGCGCGATGGCCGCCAAGCCGAGCAGCAGTTCACCCTGTGTGGCGACGCCGAGCTCGACCGCCAGCGCCTGCACGAGGCCCTCGAGCAACTGCGCCAGACCCTGCCACTGCTGGCGCTCGATCCTTACCTGAGCCTGGACGACAGCGCCTGGCAGTCGCACAGCCAGCAGCAACAAGCGCTGCCTGACATCGCCGAGGTGCTGGCGCTGGTGGAACGCGAGGCGGGTCAGTTGGACCTGGTGGGTATCTACGCAGCCGGGCCGATCTGTCGGGGCTTTGCCAGCTCCTATGGCGCCTTTGGCTGGCATCAGGCCAATAGCTTCAACTTCGACTGGAGCCTGTTCCACGCCAATGGCCAGGCGGTCAAAGCCAACTACGCCGGGCAGTCGTGGGATGCTGCAGCGATGGTCGAGCGCCTGCGCCTGAGCCGCGAGCAACTGGCGTTTCTTGGCCGGCCGGCGATTACCCTCAAGCCTGGCAGCTATCGCGCCTACCTGGCGCCAGCGGCCATGGATGAAATTGCCGGGATGCTCGGCTGGGGCGGCTTCTCAGCCCAGGCCCTGACCACGGGTAACAGCCCGTTGCAGCGACTGTACGGCGGCGATGCGCAGCTCAATCCGCTGGTCAGTTTCGACGAGCAGGTCAGCGGCTCGCTGAGCCCTGCGTTTTCCGATGAAGGCCTGCCGCGCCGCGATGTTCGGCTGATCGGCGAAGGGCGTGGCCTGGAGCGGCTGATCAGCGCGCGCAGCGCCGCCGAGTTCGCCCTGACGGCCAATGGCGCCGACAGCTACGAAGCGCCGTGCGCCCTGAGCCTGGCGCCGGGCAATCTGCCTTCGGCGCAGATTCTGCAGCGCCTGGGCACCGGGCTGTACATCAGCAACCTGTGGTACCTGAACTACTCGGACCTGCCAGCGGCGCGCATGACCGGCCTGACCCGTTTTGCCACCTTCTGGGTGGAGGATGGCCAGATCCAGGGGCCGGTCAGCACCATGCGCTTCGACGATACCTTGTACAACCTGCTGGGTAACCAGCTGGAGGACCTGACCTGTGAGCGCGAGTTGATCCTGTCGACCAGCACCTATGGCCAGCGGCACACCGGATCGAGTCATTTGCCCGGGGCGTTGGTCAAAGGGCTCACGCTTACCCTGTAAACACCTCTGTACGGCTTTTCGTGGGAGCGGGCTTGCCCCGCGATAGCGTCAGCCATTGTCGGCCCTGTCGATCAGGCTGACGCTATCGCGGGGCAAGCCCGCTACCACGAGCCCCGCTCAGTTGCTCTCGACGCGAAGGTTGCTTATGTCCGAACGCCCGCCGCTGGACCCCGTCACCGCCCGCTGGATCCCCTGGGTCGTGGCCATCGCCTTCTTCATGCAGTCGCTGGACGGCACCATCCTCAATACCGCCCTGCCGGCCATGGCCCGTTCACTCGAAGAAGACCCACTGCGCATGCAAGGCGTGATCATCGCCTACATGCTCACCGTCGCCCTGCTGATTCCGGCCTCTGGCTGGATTGCCGATCGCTTCGGCACCAAACGGATCTTCTTCAGCGCGATTCTGCTATTCAGCTTCGGCTCGCTGCTGTGCGCCATCGCCAACAGCCTGACCTTCCTGATCATTGCCCGGATCATCCAGGGCCTGGGCGGCGCGCTGATGCTGCCGGTGGGGCGCCTGGTGGTCCTGCGCGCCTATCCGCGCTCGGAGCTGGTGCGGATCATGAGCTTCATCACCATTCCCGGCCTGCTCGGCCCGCTGCTCGGGCCGACGATGGGCGGTTGGCTGGTGGAGATCCTCAGTTGGCACTGGATCTTTTTGCTCAACCTGCCGGTGGGCGCCCTGGGCTGCTACGCGGTATGGAAGTTCATCCCTGATCTGCGCGGCACGGAACGGACCACCTTCGATGCCCCGGGCTTCATTCTGTTCGGCGCGGCGATGGTACTGATCACCATCGCCATGGAAGGCCTGGGCGAGCTGCACCTGCCGCACTTGCGCGTGATGTTGCTGCTGTTCGCCGGCATGGCGTGCCTGGCGGCCTATTGGCTGCGCGCCGGGCGCGATCCGGAGCCGCTGTTCTCGCCCAGCCTGTTCCGCGTGCGGACCTTTGCCATCGGCATCCTGGGTAACCTGTTCGCTCGCCTGGGCAGCGGCGCGTTGCCATTTTTGGTGCCGTTGTTGCTGCAAATCGCCTTGGGCTACTCGCCCTCCCAGGCGGGGATGAGCATGATCCCCCTGGCGGCGGCAGCGATGCTCGCCAAGTCAATTGCCAGGCCGCTGATCGAACGCCTGGGCTACCGGATCATCCTCACCGGCAATACCTTGCTGCTGGGCATTCTGCTGGCCAGCCTGGGCCTGGTGGACGAGCAGACGCCTTACGCCCTGCTGCTGGTGCAGTTGTCCTTGCTCGGCGCGGTCAACTCGCTGCAGTTCACCGCGATGAATACAGTGACCCTGATCGACCTGGACGACGCCAGCGCCAGCAGTGGCAACAGCTTGCTGTCGGTGGTCGCGCAGCTGTCGCTGAGCCTGGGCGTGGCCTGCGCCGGTGCCTTGCTTGGCGGTTTCACCGCGGCCGGCAGCGCCGAGGGCGTGGAAACCACCCTGGGCGCGTTCCAGCTGACCTTCTTCACCATCGGCCTGATGGCCATGCTGGCGGCGGCGATCTTCCTGCAACTGGCGCCGACAGACGGAAGGCGTGCCCGTCGTCCGGAACCGGAGATCGAACCTTAGGGCGAATGGCCACGAGGCTGGTAGACTGTGCGGCATTTTTCGCTTCGCAACGCAGGCCCGCCTCGTGACCACCGAATCCACCGCATTTGCCACTCTGCCGCTGTCCGCCGCCATGCTGGCCAACCTGGACGCCCTCGGCTATGCCGCGATGACCCCGATCCAGGCCCAGAGCCTGCCGGTCATCCTCAAGGGCCAGGACCTGATCGCCCAGGCCAAGACCGGCAGCGGCAAGACCGCCGCCTTCGGCATCGGCCTGCTCAACCCGATCAACCCGCGCTACTTCGGCTGCCAGGCGCTGGTCCTGTGCCCGACCCGCGAGCTGGCCGACCAGGTCGCCAAAGAACTGCGCCGGCTGGCCCGGGCCGAGGACAACATCAAGATCCTGACCCTGTGCGGCGGCGTCTCGCTCGGCCCGCAGATCGCCTCGCTGGAGCATGGCGCGCACATCATCGTCGGTACCCCAGGCCGGGTGCAGCAGCACCTGGACAAGGGCACCCTGGTGCTCGACGGGCTCAACACCCTGGTGCTCGACGAAGCTGACCGGATGCTCGACATGGGCTTCTTCGACGCCATCGCCAGCATCATCGGCAAGACCCCGGCGCGCCGCCAGACCTTGCTGTTCTCCGCCACCTATCCAAGCGGCATCGAGCAACTGGCCGCAGACTTCATGCGCAAGCCGCAGCAGGTCAAGGTCGAGGCGTTGCACAGCGAAACCCAGATCGAGCAGAGCTTTATCGAGATCGACCCACAGCAGCGCCTCGAAGCGCTGACCCGGGTGCTTGGCCACTATCGCCCTGAATCGTGCGTGGCGTTCTGCTTCACCAAGCAGCAGTGCGAAGAGGTGGTTGCCCACCTCACCGCCAAGGGCATCGTTGCCCAGGCCCTGCACGGTGATCTGGAGCAGCGTGACCGCGATCAGGTGCTGGCCATGTTCGCCAACCGCAGCAGCTCGGTACTGGTGGCCACTGACGTCGCCGCCCGTGGCCTGGACATCGATGGCCTGGACATGGTGATCAACGTTGAACTGGCGCGTGACGCCGAGATCCACGTACACCGCGTTGGCCGTACCGGTCGCGCAGGCGAGAAAGGCGTGGCGGTGAGCCTGGTGGCACCGGCCGAAGGCCATCGCGCGCAGGCCATCGAGCAGTTGCAGAAGCGCCCGCTGCGCTGGGAGCAACTGGACAGCCTGAAGAACAAAGGCGGCGAACCGCTGCTGCCGGTCATGGCCACCTTGTGCATTGCCGCCGGACGCAAAGACAAGCTGCGCCCAGGCGATATCCTTGGCGCGCTGACCGGTGATGCGGGGATTCCTGGCAAGCAGGTGGGCAAGATCGCCATCTTCGACTTCCAGGCCTTCGTGGCGGTGGAGCGGGCCTTGGCCAAGCAGGCCATGCAGCGGCTCAACAGCGGCAAGATCAAGGGCCGTTCGCTGAAAGTTCGTATCCTTTAAGCAGCACCACGTGCCCTGTAGGAGCGGGCTTGCCCCGCGATAGCGGTCGACCAGGCAACGTCGTTGACGCTATCGCGGGACAAGCCCGCTCCTACCAGGGTGGCGTCGACCTCCTATTTCATCGTTCGCAGGGAAACTATCTTGCACTCCACCGACGTGATCATCCTCGGCGCTGGCGCCGCCGGCCTGATGTGCGCTCAACTCAGTGCCCGACGCGGGCGCCGTGTGCTTCTGCTCGACCACGCCAACAAACCGGGCAAGAAGATCCTCATGTCCGGCGGCGGGCGCTGCAACTTCACCAACCTGTACACCGAGCCTGGCAACTTCCTCTCGCACAACCCACATTTCTGCAAGTCGGCGCTTGCCCGCTACACCCAGTGGGACTTCATCGAGCTGGTGGCCAAGCATGGCGTGCCATATCACGAGAAGAAGCTGGGCCAGCTGTTTTGCGATAACAAGTCCAGCGACATCCTCAACCTGCTGCTCGCCGAATGTGACGATGCCGGGGTCGAGCTGCGGATGGAAACCAGCATCGAGACCATCGACAAGACCGACAGCGGTTATCGCCTGCACACCAGCGCTGGGCCGTTTGCCTGCCAGTCGCTGGTGATCGCCACCGGCGGTCTGTCGATTCCGACCCTGGGCGCCAGCGGCTTTGGCTATCAGGTCGCACGCCAGTTCGGCCACAGCCTGCTGCCCACCCGCGCAGGTTTGGTGCCGTTCACCATCACCGAGCCCCAGCTCAAGGCATTGTGCAGTGAACTCTCGGGGACCTCGCTCGATTGCACCGCCAGCTGCAACGGCACCAGCTTCCGCGAGAACCTGCTGTTCACCCATCGTGGCCTGAGTGGCCCGGCGATCTTGCAGATCTCTTCGTTCTGGGAGGCAGGCGACACGGTCGAGATCAACCTGCTGCCGGACCGCGATGCCCTCGACTGGCTGCAACAGCAACAGACCGAGCGCGCCAACAGCGAACTGAAGACCGTGCTGGGCGAGGTGTTCACGCGCAAGCTGGCCAACCTGTTGGCTGATCAGTGGTTCGTCTCCAAGCCGATGAAGCAGTACACCCCGGCCGAGCTTGTGCAGATCGCCGAGAAGCTGGCGGCCTGGCAGGTTGTGCCGGCCGGGACTGAGGGCTATCGCACTGCTGAGGTGACGCTTGGCGGGGTGGATACCCGCGAGGTGTCGTCCAAGACCATGGAATCGCTGAAGAGCCCGGGGCTGTACTTCATTGGTGAAGTACTGGACGTCAGCGGCCATCTGGGTGGGTTTAATTTCCAGTGGGCCTGGGCCTCGGCTAACGCCGCCGCGCAGTTCGTGTAAGGTAGAATCCTTTCAGCACGGAACGCTTCTTGCTGGTCCGTGCCAGGATGCATCAAAGCTGGGTCCGCTGCGCGGCCCCTCGCGGGCAAGCCCGCTCCCACAGAGTTTTGCGCTGGCCGCTGTGGGAGCGGGTTTGCCCGCGAAGGGCCGCGCAGCGGACCCCAGCTGCAATGGCATTCACTGAACAGGTTCTCATTCGATCACTGCCAGCAGGCCATCATGTCATCGAGCTCGTTTCGCCATTCTCTGCGTCGCCTGTGGGGCCAAGACAAGTTCAGCTACAGCATCCGGGTAACCGTCGCCCTCACCGGCAGCATGGCCCTGTGCTGGTACCAGGATGAAATGAACCTGTTGATCCCGCTGTTCCTGGGGATCATCGCCAGCGCCCTGGCCGAGACCGACGACGGCTGGCAGGGCCGGCTCAGCGCGCTGATGGTGACCCTGGTGTGTTTTGCCATCGCCGCACTGTCAGTCGAGCTGCTCTTCCCCTATCCGTGGATTTTCGCCATCTCGCTGGCCTTGGCCGCGTTCTGCCTGACCATGCTCGGCGCCCTGGGCGAACGCTACGGGGCAATCGCCTCGGCAACATTGATTCTGTCGGTGTACACCATGATCGGCGTGGACCAGCGCGGTGGCGAAGTCACCGATTTCTGGCACGAGCCTTTGCTGCTGGTAGCCGGCGCCGCCTGGTATGGCCTGCTCTCGGTGCTGTGGCAGGCGCTGTTCTCCAACCAGCCGGTGCAGCAGAGCCTGGCCAAGCTGTTCAATGAGCTGGGCCGCTACCTCAAGCTCAAGGCCAACCTGTTCGAGCCGATCCGCAACCTCGACGTCGAGGCCCGGCGCCTGGAACTGGCCCAGCAAAATGGCAAGGTGGTGGCAGCGCTCAACGCAGCCAAGGAAATCATTCTGCACCGGGTCGGCAACAGCCAGCCGAACTCCAAGGTCAGTCGCTACCTCAAGCTGTACTTCCTGGCCCAGGATATTCATGAGCGGGTCAGCGCCTCGCACTATCCCTACAATGCGCTGGCCGAAGCGTTTTTCCACAGCGATGTGATGTTCCGTTGCCAACGCCTGCTACGCCAGCAAGGCTCGGCCTGCCAGCAGCTGGCTGAATCGATCCGCCTGCGCCAGCCCTTCGTCTATGGCACCGGCTTTGCCGAAGCACTGGAAGACCTGCACGCCTCGCTCGAACACCTGCGCATCCAGAGCAACCCCGCCTGGCGCGGGCTGCTGCGCTCGTTGCGCGCGCTGGCCGGTAACCTGGCCACCCTCGACCGCCTGCTCGGTGCTGCGAGCAACCCGGACAGCCTCGCCGACGCCAGCGACAGCAGCCTGCTCGACCGCTCGCCACGCACCTTCAAGGATGTCTGGAGCCGGCTGCGCACGCAGCTCACGCCCACTTCATTGCTGTTCCGCCACGCCCTGCGCCTGCCGCTGGCGTTGTCGATCGGCTATGGCATGGTTCATTTGATCCACCCGACCCAAGGCTACTGGATCATCCTCACCACGCTGTTCGTCTGCCAGCCCAACTACGGCGCGACCCGGCGCAAGCTGGTGCAACGGATCTTCGGCACGGCCATCGGCTTGACGGTGGGCTGGGCTCTGTTCGACCTGTTCCCCAACCCGATCATCCAATCGATGTTCGCGGTGGTGGCGGGCGTAGTGTTCTTCGTCAACCGTACCACCCGCTACACCTTGGCCACCGCCGCAATTACCTTGATGGTGCTGTTCTGCTTCAACCAGATCGGCGATGGCTACGGGCTGTTCCTGCCGCGCCTGTTCGATACCCTGGTCGGCAGCCTGATCGCCATTCTGGCGGTGTTCCTGTTCCTGCCCGACTGGCAGGGGCGGCGCTTGAACAAGGTGCTGGCCAATACCCTCAGCTGCGCCAGCGCCTACCTGCGCCAGATCATGCAGCAATACGCCCATGGCAAGCGTGACGACCTGGCCTATCGCCTGGCCCGGCGCAACGCGCACAACGCCGATGCAGCGCTGTCGACCACCCTGGCCAACATGCTCATGGAGCCGGGGCATTTCCGTAAGGAGGCAGATGTCGGTTTCCGTTTCCTGGTGCTCTCACACACCCTGCTCAGCTACCTCTCCGGGCTGGGTGCGCACCGTGATACGGCGCTGCCGGCCGAGGTGCATGAGCAGTTGATCGAGGGTGCCGGGCAGAGCTTGGCCAAGAGCCTGGAAGAGATCGCCAATGGCCTGGCAGCGCGGCTGCCAGTGGCCATCCACAGTGATGAAGAAGAGGCGCTGGCCAATGCACTGGAGCAAATGCCAGAGGAGTTGGATGAGCATCAGCGCCTGGTGCAGACGCAATTGGCGTTGATCTGTCGCCAGCTCGGGCCGCTGCGGACCATGGCCGCTCACTTGATCAAGGAAGGCTCTCCTGCCTGAGGATTGGCGGATGCCCAATTGTCCCCACGGCAGCGGGCTTACAACCTTCAGGCCTCAATTGTTCTCGTGGGAGCGGGCTTGCCCCGCGATCAGGCCTGCACCGCCCCCCCCTCAGAACCCATGCTGGCGTAGCAGCCGGGCATAACTGCCATCGGCCTTCATCGCCACGATTGCACGCTCGAACCGCTGCACGATCTGCTGATGCTGTGGATGCTTGAGGCTCACCAGGATATGCAGGCTGTTCTCCCCCAGCGGCGGCTCGACGAAGCTCACCGCATCGCGCACCTGCTGTGGCTCGCGCTGCAAGTTGTAGCGGGCCACATACTCGTCTTCCACTGCCAACTTCACCCGCCCTGCCGCCAGCATGCGTACGGCAGATGAGAAGTTACGCACAGGCACTTTGCTCAAGCGGGTATCACTGTCGAAATCCGGTGAGTAGGCATAATCGCGCACCACCGCAATCGAGTACGGATACAGGTCGGCCTGGCGCTTGTAGCTAAAGGCATCTCCCTGGCGCTTGAGCAGGCGAATCCGATTGGTCAGGTAGGCTTTGGAAAATTGGCCGATCAGCGCGCGCGAGTCGTTGTACCAGGCATTCACCAGTACATCGTAGCGACCATCAGCCACGCCCTTGAGCGCCCTGGCCCAAGGCACCTCCTCGAACTCGCTGGCATATCCCGCACGCATCAGGGCGGTGGTGACGATGCTGGTGGCCAGGCCGCCGCCGGGCATGCCGGTATCGGTGAAGGGCGGCCAGCTGTCGGACACCAGGCGTAGCTTGTCCTGCGCCGATGCTACGGGCAGCAGCATTAGCGCCAGCAAACCAACAACACAAAGCAGTGGCCGCATGCTCAAGTCCTTTCGCAATTAGGGGCTCACGCGGGAGCTTCATCACTACAGGTTGGCAGAGTACACACAGGCGAAAGCCGGTCGCAGCCGACAATAATGTCAAATAGCCTCTATTTTGGCCGAACTGCGCCGCAGTTGATCCACGGCATCGGTTTCTCGTGCTTGCCCGCCAGATTTGCGATGATCGTCAGCCCATCCCAGGAGCGCATCTCAATGTCCATCGAGTGGATCTGCAAGCACCATACCGACCTCGACAAGCAACAGCTGTATGACATCCTCGCGCTGCGCACAGAAGTATTCGTGGTAGAGCAGCGCTGTCCTTATCAGGAGGTCGACGGGCTCGACCTGAGTGGCGATACGCTGCACTTGATGGGTTGCCAGGACAACCGCCTGGTCGCCTATCTGCGCCTGCTCGACCCGCAGGCGCATGACGGCGAGGTGGTCATTGGCCGAGTAGTGACCGCAGCTGCCGCTCGGGGCAACGGCACTGGCCACCAATTGCTGCTCAAGGGCCTGGAGTGTGCCGAGCACTGCTGGCCAGGCACGCCGGTCTACCTGTCAGCTCAAGCACACCTGCAAGGCTACTACGCACGCCACGGCTTCGAGGTGGCAGGAGACGAATACCTTGAAGATGGCATCCCTCACATTGGCATGCGCAGGGGCTGAGCTCAGGGGCTGAGCCCAGCGTTGAGGCTCAGGGATAGCCCAACACCTGGCGGATTGTGCGCAGGTGCTGAATGATCCACTGCTTGTCGATCGCACCCCAGTCATGGATGCGGTAGTGCCCAGCATGGTTGCGAGCACCCGCTTCTTGCTCGAACTCGCAGACGATGTCCAGGTCGGCCAGGGCTGCGATGGTGTCCTGGGCGGTGCGCCGGGGCATGCCGGTGGCCTCCATCAAGGCGGGGACGCTGGTCGCGGTCTGGCTGTCGATCAGCCAGGCCACGTAGAGGCGGCGGTAGAAACTGCTCTTGGTCTTGCTTACATCCATGCTGGGTGGTCCTTACGTGGTGCCCGGCAGCTCCCGGTAGGTCAGGTAGACGCGCAGGTCGAATTCCAGTTGATGGTAGTCCGGCTCCATGTGCTGGCACAGCTGGTAGAAGGCCTTGCTGTGGTCGCGCTCCTTGAGGTGGGCCAACTCGTGCACCACGATCATGCGCAGGAACTGCGGCGCAGCTTCCTTGAACAATGCCGCAATGCGGATCTCTTTTTTCGCCTTGAGCTTGCCGCCCTGCACTCGCGATACCGCGGTATTGAGCCCCAAGGCACGGTGGGTCAAGTCCAGGCGGTTGTCGAACAGCACTTTATCCAGGTTCGGCGCGCTGCGCAGATAGGCCTGCCTGAGCTCTTGGGCATAGAGATACAAGGCCTTGTCGTTCTGCACCTCGTGGCGCCCTGGATAGCGCTGGCGCAGGTAATCGCCCAGGCGGTCGCTGGCAATCATCTGGCGCACCTGCTCCTGCAGGTGTGGTGGGTAGGCTTGCAAGTAGCGTAATTCGGTCATGGCACGGCGGTCGCTGAAAGCAGAGGCGATTCTAGCCAATCATGACCGTGGCCAGGGGAAAATCGCCGGAAAGCCGCTGGCATCGGCGCAGGTCATCGGCCGCGCCACCAAAAAGCCCTGCACGTAGGCACAGCCATTGGCCTTGAGCCAGGCGGCCTGGGCAGCGGTCTCGACGCCTTCGGCGATCACCGTGATGGCGTAGTCGGCGCACAGGCCGATGACACTGCGCACCAGCGCGGCATCACCCGCCGAGTCCGGCAATCGACTGACCAGATGACGGTCGAGCTTGAGGGTATCGATCGGCAAGTCGCGGACCATGCGCAACGAACACTCACCCGCGCCAAAGTCGTCCAGCGCCACCCGTACGCCCAGCTCGTGCAAGCGCTTGACCTGCTTGATCGCCGCATCGATGTTGTAGATCAGTGAGGTTTCCGCCACCTCGACCTCCAACTGCGCAGGTTGCAGGCCGTGCTCCTCGATTACCCGGCGCAACTCGTCGACCAGGTTGGGCATGGCGAACTGAATCCGGCTCAGGCTGATGCTGAGCACCAGGTCAGGTGCGAAGTGCTCATTCCAGGCTTGGCGCTGAGCGGCGCCCTGATCATAGATCCAGCTGGCCAGCCGGCTGATCAGACGGGTTTCCTCGAGCAAGGGAATGAACAGCGCAGGCGGAACGTCGCCGACGCTGGGGTGCTGCCAGCGCAGCAACGCCTCGAAGCCGCGCAATGTGCCGTCAGCGAACGCCACCTGGGGCTGGAACACCAGGCTGAAGTCCTTCTGTTCGATGGCCGTGCGCACCCCATCTTCGAGCATCAAACGGGACCGGGCCCGCCCATTGAGCTCCTGATCGTAGAAGCGGTACTGCTGGCGACCGGCTTGCTTGGCGGCGTACATCGCGGTGTCGGCCGCGCGGATCAAGCCTTCGACCGTGCCGCCGCAATCGGGGTAGGTGGCGATGCCGATGCTGACGCCAAGGCAGACATCCACGCCCTCGACCTGATGGGAAATCGACAGGCGCTCGATCACCTGCTCGGCAAACCGCCCGGCCCGCTCCGGATAGGGCAAGCCATCGAACAACGCGGTGAATTCATCACCGCCCATGCGCGCCAGCAAGGCCTCGCTGCCCAGGCAGTCCTTGAGTTGTTCGCCGACCCAACGCAGCACCTCATCGCCGGCCTCATGACCGAGTGAGTCGTTGATCCGCTTGAAACCATCCAGGTCCATGTACATCAATGCCTGGGCTTTGTCCGAGCGCTCACTGCGCAGCAGCGCGCCCTCGGCGGCCTGATAGAAGCCGCGGCGATTGAGCAGGCCGGTGAGCGGATCGGTGACCGCCTGGTATTCCAGTTGCTGGTGCAGGCTGCGTACCACCGACATGTCCAGCACCGTCACCACCATGGCGCGCTGCTCCGCCGGCAAGGGTGCGCAGGACAGCGCCACCGGCACCAACTGGCCGCCGAGGGTACGCAACTGGGCGTCATGCACGCGGAAGATCTGCCGGGCCAAATACGCCTGATAAAACTCCGACTCGCGCCACAGGCAGGCCGTTACCAATTGCACCAGGTCGAGCACATGCGCGCCTTGCAATTTATCCACAGGGGTTTCGAGCAAGCGCGAGATGGCCGGGTTGGCAAAGCCGATGGTGCCAGCCTCATCCACTACCAAAATGCCTTCGGCCGCGTTTTCCAGGATCGATGCATTGAACGCCCTGGCCGTTTCCAGCTCGCGGGTCAGACGTTGCAGCATGCGCCGGTTGCGCTGCTGCTCCAGCAATGCCTGCACCTTGGGCTTGAGGATCTGCGGATCGAAGGGTTTGAACAGGTAATCCACCGCACCTGCGGCATAGCCCTTGAGCACCGCGGCTTGCGACTGCTCGTTGGCGGTCAGGAAGATAATCGGCGTCAGCCGGGTTCGCTGGCTGCCGCGCATCAGCCGGGCCACCTCGAAACCGTCCATTTCGGGCATTTGCACATCCAGCAGGACCAGGTCCACGTCATGCTGCAGCAATGCGCTCAAGGCTTCCATCCCCGAGCTTGCCGTGAGCACCTGCCAGTCTTGCCGGGCCAACAGCGCCCGCATGCTGATCAGGTTCTCCGGGTAATCGTCGACAACCAGCAGAACGGATCGGCCATCCGGGGCATTGGGTTGAGCTTCATCCATGCTGCTTCTCTTGTAAGCGCGACTGCCACTACCAATTGGATCCGATTAACTACTCTAGTCGGGGGTTGGCCGGGTGCAATGCAATCAGAACGCTATCAGTCGGATATCTTCGCCCAAACCGACTAACGGTCGTGCCCGGTCTTGTTCCACGATGGCGCTAAATAGCAGCCATAAAAAAACCCGCATTTCTGCGGGTTTTTCCTGCACGGGTGCGGATCAGTTGACCTTGGCAGCCAGCTCGCCTTTCAGGTAACGCTGGTACATGCCTTCCAGGGAGATCGGTTTGATCTTGGAGGCATTACCGGCAGTGCCGAAGGCTTCGTAACGGGCGATGCAGACGTCGCGCATGGCTTTGACGGTTTCGCCGAAGAACTTGCGTGGGTCGAATTCGCTCGGGTTGGTCGCCATCAGGCGACGCATGGCACCGGTCGAGGCCAGACGCAGGTCGGTATCGATGTTGACCTTGCGCACGCCGTACTTGATGCCTTCGACGATTTCTTCAACCGGTACGCCGTAGGTTTCTTTGATGTCGCCGCCGTACTGGTTGATGATCGCCAGCCACTCTTGCGGTACCGAGGAAGAACCGTGCATCACCAGGTGAGTGTTAGGGATGCGCTTGTGGATTTCCTTGATGCGGTCGATCGCCAGTACGTCACCGGTAGGTGGCTTGGTGAACTTGTAGGCGCCGTGGCTGGTGCCGATGGCGATGGCCAGGGCATCGACCTGGGTCTTCTTGACGAAGTCGGCGGCTTCTTCTGGGTCGGTCAGCATCTGGCTGTGATCCAGAACGCCTTCGGCGCCGATACCGTCTTCTTCACCGGCCATGCCGGTTTCCAGCGAACCCAGGCAGCCCAGCTCGCCTTCAACCGAAACGCCGCAGGCATGCGCCATGGCGACGGTCTGCTGAGTGACGCGCACGTTGTACTCGTAGTCGGTCGGGGTCTTGCCGTCTTCGCCGAGCGAGCCGTCCATCATTACCGAGCTGAAGCCCAGTTGGATCGAGCGCTGGCAGACGTCCGGGCTGGTGCCGTGGTCTTGGTGCATGCACACCGGGATGTGCGGGAACTCTTCGATCGCGGCCAGGATCAGGTGGCGCAGGAACGGCGCACCTGCGTATTTGCGAGCACCGGCCGAGGCCTGCACGATGACCGGAGAGTCGGTCTTGTCGGCGGCTTCCATGATGGCGCGCATCTGCTCGAGGTTGTTGACGTTGAAAGCTGGAACGCCGTAGCCGAACTCGGCGGCGTGGTCCAGCATCTGGCGCATGCTAATGAGTGCCATTGTGTATCTCTCTCCCGACAAGCGTCGTTGTTTCGTGCAAGCCTGCCGCAGGGGCGGTTGCTGTTCAAGTAGTGTGGGCCACCATGGCGGCCCGGCCAGTCACGGTGCCTTGCAGCCCCGCCCAATCAGATCGTTGGTTGCCACCCAGTACACCAGGCCTTCATCGCCTTTGGTGTGCAGGGCCAGCACGCCGTCGCTGTATAGCGCGCCAGAGGCGCCCGGCTCGGACTTGAGCCGGTAGACCTGGTCGCCGCCGCCGAGGCGTACGTCGACCGAATCCTGGGTAGCGTCGGCGAAGCGCCAGAGTACTTCGGTCTGGGTATCGCAGACCCAGCGGGTCCAGTTGTCTGCCGGGGCGGGTTGCGCCGGCTGCAGCAGTGAGCATCCTGCCAGTGTCGCCAGGGCCGCAAAGGCCATGAGCGCTTTCATTCAGTTTCCTCGAATTGGGGCTGCTGTGCAGCCCTTCGCGGGCAAGCCCGCTCCCACAGGTTAAGCGCTGCTCCCGAGGTCAGCGCTGTGCCCGCGAAGGGCCGCACCGCGGCCCCCTTGTCCAAGACCACGAAAGGTCCGGTTGGTTGCTCGTCACCCGATCAAGGGCAACCCGGCGCCTTGCGCTGGTGCTCGTCGTCGTACTTTTCCAGGCCATCCGGGCCCAGGCGCTTGTTGATTACCGGCACCGTTTCCGCCTGCCACTGGGACTGATAGCAGCCGCCCTGGGGCGACTGCGACGGTTCGGCGTCCGCAGCCGGACCGCTGGAGCAAGCGCTCAGCAGCCCCGCCACGATCATCACAGGCAATTGCTTGACCATTCGGTCGCTCCCTTTGCCGCGCGCCTTCATGCTCAGGCCTTGGCCCGCTCTTCCAGGATCGCAACGGCGGGCAGGACTTTACCCTCGACGAATTCGAGGAACGCACCGCCACCGGTAGAAATGTAGGAGATATCGCTGCCAACGCCATATTTATCGATGGCTGCCAGGGTATCGCCACCGCCAGCGATGGAGAATGCCGCGCTATCGGCAATGGCTTTGGCCAGTACTTGGGTGCCGTTGCCGAACTGGTCGAACTCGAACACGCCGACCGGACCGTTCCACAGGATGGTCTTGGAGGTCTTGAGCAAGTCAGCGAACTGTTCGGCGGTTTGCGGGCCGATGTCCAGGATCATGTCATCGTCAGCGACTTCAGTGATGAGCTTGACGGTGGCCTGGGCGCTCTCGGCGAACTCCTTGGCAACCACCACGTCCACCGGCAGCGGCACATTGACCTTGGCCGCAATGGCCTTGGCGGTGTCGACCAGGTCAGGCTCGTACAGCGACTTGCCAACCTTGTGGCCTGCTGCGGCGAGGAAGGTGTTGGCGATACCGCCGCCGACGATCAGCAGGTCGCAGACGCTGCTCAAGCTGTTGAGCACGTCGAGCTTGGTCGACACCTTGGAGCCGGCGACGATGGCTGCCATCGGCTTGGCCGGGGCTTTCAGGGCCTTGCCCAGGGCGTCCAGCTCGGCTGCCAGCAGCGGACCGGCAGCAGCGACTTTGGCGAACTTGGCCACGCCATGGGTCGAACCCTCGGCGCGGTGGGCGGTACCGAAGGCGTCCATGACGAACACGTCGCACAGGCCGGCGTACTTCTGCGCCAGCTCGTCGGCGTTCTTCTTCTCGCCTTTGTTGAAGCGCACGTTCTCGAACAGCACCAGCTCGCCGGCCTGGACCTGGACGCCGTCCAGGTAGTCGGCAACCAACGGCACTTCGCGGCCGAGGGCCTTGCTCAGGTAGTCGGCGACGGGCTTGAGGCTGTTCTCGGCGGAGAACTCGCCCTCGGTCGGACGACCCAAGTGCGAGCAGACCATTACCGCGGCGCCTTTTTCCAGGGCCAGCTTGATGGTCGGCAGCGCAGCCAGGATACGCGCATCGCTGGCTACCACACCGTCCTTCACAGGCACGTTGAGGTCTTCGCGGATCAGTACGCGTTTACCTTGCAGGTCGAGGTCGGTCATCTTCAACACGGTCATGAATGCAGTCCTTCAGGGCTGTTTGGTGCGGGTTTGGTGGACGACGTGCAGATAGTGGTCAGCAACGTCGAGCATACGGTTGGCGAACCCCCATTCGTTGTCGAACCAGGCCAGCAGGTTCACCAGGCGGGGGCCGGAAACGCGGGTCTGGCTGGCATCGACGATGGCCGAATGCGGGTCATGGTTGAAATCACAGCTGGCGTGCGGCAGCTCGGTGTAGGCCACAAGCCCCTGCAGCGGGCCGCTCAGGGCGGCGTCGCGCAGCACCTGGTTGACCTCAGCCGCAGTCGTATCGCGAGCGGTCTGCAAGGTGATGTCCAGGCACGACACGTTGACGGTCGGCACGCGTACCGCTTTGGCCTGAATTCGCCCGGCAAGTTCCGGCAGCAGGCGCTCGATGCCACGGGCCAGGCCAGTAGACACCGGAATTACCGACTGGAATGCCGAGCGGGTGCGGCGCAGGTCTTCGTGGTGATAGGCGTCGATCACCGGCTGGTCGTTCATCGCCGAGTGAATCGTGGTGATCTGCACGTACTCGATGCCAAAGGCCTGGTCCAGCACACGCAACAGCGGCACGCCGCAGTTGGTGGTGCAGGAGGCGTTGGACACCAGCCGCTCGGCGCCGGTCAGGCAATCCTGGTTGATCCCATAGACCACCGTGGCATCGACATCCGCCTCGCTGGCCATCGGTTGGGAGAACAGCACCCGTGGCGCGCCGGCGTCGAGGAAGCGCTGGCCGTCGGCGCGGGTGTTGTAGGCGCCGGTGCATTCGAGCACCAGGTCGACGTCCAGGGCGGACCAGTCGATCCCTTCAGGGGTGGCACTGCGCAAAACCTGCACGCAGTCGCCATTGATATGCAGGCAATCGCCGTCGACCTTCACCTCACCGGGGAAGCGCCCGTGGGTGGAGTCGAAGCGTGTCAGGTATTCCAGGCTGGCCTGATCGGCCAGATCGTTCAGTGCAACGATCTCGAAGCCCGCCTTCGCCCCTCGCTCGACCAGTGCGCGCAGGACACAGCGGCCGATGCGGCCGTAACCGTTGAGTGCAACTTTGTAGGGACGCGGATGGGGCATGCCGGGCTCACGTATCGAAAGCGTTGTATGACCATCGCGGGGCAAGCCCGCTCCCACGCCAGCCAGTATTCGCGAGCTGGCGTGGGAGCGGGCTTGCCCCGCGATTGAAGGGGGCGGCAAAGCCCCCAGACTTTACATCAGTCTTCCAGCAGCTCTTCAGCAGTACCCAGGATGTTTTCCAGGGTGAAGCCGAACTCCTCGAACAGCGCCGAGGCCGGAGCCGATTCGCCGTAGGTGGTCATGCCGATGACGCGACCTTCCAGGCCTACGTACTTGTACCAGAAGTCGGCGTGGGCAGCTTCGATGGCGATGCGCGCACCGACTTGCAGCGGCAGTACCGACTGCTTGTAGGCAGCGTCCTGGGCATCGAACACGCTGGTGCTTGGCATCGACACGACGCGCACCTTGCGGCCCTGCTCGGTCAGCTTGGCGAACGCCTGCACCGCCAGGCCCACTTCGGAACCGGTGGCGATCAGGATCAGCTCAGGCTCGCCTGCGCAGTCCTTGAGCACATAGCCACCACGGGCGATGTCGGCGATCTGCTGGGCATCGCGGTCCTGATGTTGCAGGTTCTGGCGCGAGAAGATCAGCGCCGATGGGCCGTCCTTGCGCTCCAGTGCGACTTTCCAGGAGACGGCCGACTCGACCGCATCGGCTGGGCGCCAGGTGTCCAGGTTCGGCGTGCTGCGCAGGCTGGTCAGCTGCTCGATCGGCTGGTGAGTCGGGCCGTCTTCGCCCAGGCCGATGGAGTCGTGGGTGTAGACGTGGATCACCCGCTGTTTCATCAGCGCCGACATGCGCACTGCGTTACGGGCGTATTCCATGAACATCAGGAAGGTCGCGCCGTAAGGCACCAGGCCGCCGTGCAGGGCAACGCCGTTCATGATCGCGGTCATGCCAAATTCACGCACGCCGTAGAACACGTAGTTGCCGCTGGCATCATTGGCCTCGACACCCTTGCAACCTTTCCACAGGGTCAGGTTGGAGCCGGCCAGGTCAGCCGAGCCGCCGAGGAACTCAGGCAGTAGGAGGCCGAAGGCGTTCAGGGCATTCTGGCTGGCCTTGCGGCTGGCAATGGTTTCACCCTTGGCTGCGACTTCGGCGATGTAGGCAGCGGCCTTTTCCGAGAAGTCAGCTGGCAGATCACCGCTCAGGCGACGCTTGAGCTCGCTGGCCAGTTCCGGGAAGGCGGCGGCGTAAGCGTCGAAGCGCTGGTTCCATTCGGCTTCGACCTTGGCACCGGCGGCCTTGGCATCCCACTCGGCAGCGATGTCAGCAGGGATTTCGAACGGGCCGTGGTTCCAGTTCAGTTCTTTGCGGGCCAGGGCGATTTCGTCGTTGCCCAGCGGCGCACCGTGGCAATCTTCCTTGCCCTGCTTGTTCGGCGAGCCGAAACCAATGATGGTCTTGCAGCAGATCAGGGTCGGACGGTCGCTCTTGCGAGCGGTGTCGATGGCCATCTTGATTTCGTCGGCATCGTGACCGTTGACGTTACGGATGACCTGCCAGTTGTAGGCTTCGAAACGCGCTGGGGTGTTGTCGGTGAACCAGCCGTGCACTTCGCCGTCGATGGAGATGCCGTTGTCGTCGTAGAAGGCGACCAGCTTGTTCAGGCCCAGGGTACCGGCCAGCGAAGCGACTTCGTGGGAAATGCCTTCCATCATGCAGCCGTCACCCAGGAACACGTAGGTGTTGTGGTCGACGATGTTGTGGCCTTCACGGTTGAACTGGGCAGCCAGCACTTTCTCGGCGAGGGCGAAGCCTACGGCGTTGGCCAGGCCTTGGCCCAGCGGGCCGGTGGTGGTTTCGACACCTGGGGTGTAGCCGAACTCCGGGTGGCCTGGGGTGCGGCTGTGCAGCTGGCGGAACGACTTGAGGTCGTCGATGGTGACGTCATAGCCGGTCAGGTGCAGCAGCGAATAGATCAGCATCGAGCCGTGGCCGTTGGACAGCACGAAGCGGTCACGGTCAGCGAAGCTCGGGTTGCTCGGGTTGTGCTTCAGGTAGTCGCGCCAAAGCACTTCGGCGATATCCGCCATGCCCATAGGGGCACCTGGGTGGCCGCTGTTGGCCTTTTGCACGGCATCCATGCTGAGGGCACGAATGGCGTTGGCACGATCACGACGGCTGGGCATCGCTAAGTCTCCTGGGGCTTTGAATAAGTAGTGGAACGCAAAAAGGCGGCCATTTTCCCCCACAGGCGGCCTGGGGGCAATGACGGATGGTCGCAGTTGGGTATTTTTCCTGTGTTTAGGGGGCAATTCATGAAAAACGCTGGTGCAAACCTATAACGAGGAGACTCTGCGGAGCATTTTCAGCAAGCCTGTACTGCGTGGGAGCCTGTTCTGCGTGGGAGCGGGCTTGCCCCGCGATGGCGATGGTTAACGCACGGACGCCATCGCGGGGCAAGCCCGCTCCCACGCGCTCACCATCCCACTCTCTGTACCGCCGCTCGCACGACCAGCAAACCGTACGTCTTGCAATATCAAAACTTTTTGATATTGCTATTGCGAGGGCAACGATGCCTGTCTAGACTGCCGCGCTATGAACCTACGCGCCCAACCCATTCCCGTTCAGCGAAGCGACGCATTGGCTGCCTTGTGCAAAGCCAGTGGCGATGAGCTACGCCTGAATGTGTTGCGCGCCTTGGCCAGCGACTCGTTTGGCGTGCTGGAGTTGGCGCAGATCTTCGACATCGGCCAATCGGGCATGAGCCACCACTTGAAGGTATTGGCCCAGGCCGATCTGGTCGCCACCCGCCGCGAAGGCAATGCCATCTTCTACCGCCGCGCCCTGCCTGACAGCCTGCGTCCGGGCGGGCGCTTGCACAGCGCCCTGCTCGAAGAAGTCGACGACCTGGCCCTGCCGGAGGATGTGCAAGCGCGCATCGCCCAAGTACAGCAGCGCCGCGCGGCCACCAGCCAGGACTTTTTCCTGCGTGTAGAAGAGAAGTTTCGCGCCCAGCAAGACCTGATCGCCGGTCTGCCGCAGTACCGCGAAAGCCTCTTGGCGCTGCTCGACAAGCTGAGCTTCGGGCCTGCCGCCAGCGCCTTGGAAGTGGGCCCCGGTGACGGCGGTTTCCTGCCTGACCTGGCCCGCCGCTTCGCCCAGGTCACCGCCATGGACAACAGCTCGACCATGCTCGAGCTCGCCCGCCAGGTCTGCGAACGTGAAGGCCTGGGTAATGTAAATCTGCAGTTGGCCGATGCACTGGGTGCAACGGATGTGGAAGCCGACTGCGTCGTGCTGAACATGGTCTTGCACCATTTCAGCGACCCGGCCCTGGCCTTGCGCCAGTTGGCCAAACGGGTGAAGGCAGGCGGCAGCCTGTTGGTCACCGAGCTGTGCAGCCATGACCAAGGTTGGGCACGCGATGCTTGCGGCGACCTATGGCTTGGCTTCGAGCAGGACGACCTGGCCCAGTGGGCCCATGCTGCCGGGCTGCTACCCGGGGACAGCCTCTATGTGGGCTTGCGTAACGGTTTCCAGATCCAGGTCCGACATTTCCAGCGGACGGCTGGCGACACTCACCATTCGGTAAATTTTAGGAACCCGTCGAGATGAGCGAATACTCCCTTTTCACCTCCGAGTCCGTGTCCGAAGGGCATCCGGACAAGATCGCCGACCAGATTTCGGACGCGGTCCTGGACGCCATCATCACCCAGGACAAATTCGCCCGTGTCGCGTGCGAAACCCTGGTCAAGACCGGTGTCGCCATCATCGCCGGCGAAGTCACCACGTCGGCCTGGGTCGACCTGGAAGAAATCGTCCGTAAAGTCATCATCGACATCGGCTACGACAGCTCCGACGTCGGCTTCGACGGCGCCACCTGCGCGGTGATGAACATCATCGGCAAGCAGTCGGTGGACATCGCCCAAGGCGTTGACCGCAGCAAGCCAGAAGATCAGGGCGCTGGCGACCAGGGCCTGATGTTCGGCTATGCCAGCAACGAAACCGACGTGCTGATGCCAGCGCCGATCTGCTTCTCCCACCGCCTGGTCGAGCGCCAGGCCGAAGCGCGCAAGTCCGGCCTGCTGCCGTGGCTGCGTCCGGATGCCAAGTCGCAGGTCACCTGCCGTTATGAAGGCGGCAAGGTAGTCGGTATCGATGCCGTCGTCCTGTCGACACAGCACAACCCTGAAGTGTCGCAAAAAGACCTCCAGGAAGCGGTGATGGAGCTGATCGTCAAGCACACCCTGCCTGCCGAGCTGCTGCACAAGGACACCCAGTTCCACATCAACCCGACTGGCCAGTTCATCATTGGCGGCCCAGTGGGTGACTGCGGCCTGACCGGTCGCAAGATCATCGTCGACTCCTACGGCGGCATGGCCCGTCACGGCGGCGGCGCGTTCTCCGGCAAAGACCCATCCAAGGTCGACCGCTCGGCTGCCTACGCTGGCCGCTACGTAGCCAAGAACATCGTCGCCGCTGGCCTGGCCGAGCGCTGCGAGATCCAGGTCTCCTACGCCATCGGCGTGGCGCAGCCTACCTCGATCTCGCTGAACACCTTCGGCACCGGCAAGATCTCCGACGACAAGATCGTGCAGCTGGTGCGTGAGTGCTTCGACCTGCGTCCGTACGCCATCACTACCATGCTCGACCTGCTGCACCCGATGTACCAGGAGACCGCAGCGTATGGCCACTTCGGCCGTACTCCGCAGCAGAAGACTGTCGGCGACGACACCTTCACCACCTTCACCTGGGAGCGTACCGACCGCGCCCAGGCGCTGCGTGACGCTGCCGGCCTGTAAGCTTCCTACAGCTACAGACGAAAGCCCCTGCCGCGTAATCGGCAGGGGCTTTTTTGTGACATATCGGCTGACAACTGCGCCCTGCAAACCCGCTGTCGGCTGCCTAGGCTGAGCATTCCACACCGCCATGCAAGGATGCTGGCCATGTCGCTCAAGCTGCTCGTTGGTTTTTTAGCTAGCGCTTACTTATCCACAGCCGTCGCTGCCGACTGCCCTGCCTGGCCCGCTGAACGAGGGCGACAAGAAAGTGCGCAGCTGCAAGCCACGCTGGCCAAATGGGATGAGCACTACCATCGCCACGGCATTTCGCTGGTGGCGGATGAACTGTACGACCAGAGTCGGCAGCGCCTTCACTGGCTACAAAGGTGCTTTTCGCTCAATACCGTCGACCACCCGCTGGCCAGCGCTCGCGGTCAGATTCCCCACCCTGTCGCGCACACCGGCGTCGAAAAGCTGGCCAACGAGCAGGCGGTCGCTGGCTGGATGCGTGGCAAGCAGGGCATCTGGATTCAGCCCAAGGTCGATGGCGTTGCGGTATCGCTAGTCTTTCGCCAGGGCCGCCTGAGGCAATTGCTCAGCCGGGGCGATGGCATCCATGGCCACGACTGGAGCCGGCATATCCCTGCGCTAGGCGGCCTGACTCAACAACTGCCACAGCCGCTCGATATGGTTTTGCAAGGCGAGCTGTACTGGGCGCTGGATAAGCATGTGCAAGCAAGTGCTGGCGGGCTCAATGCCCGAGGGACTGTCGCCGGGTTGCTGGCACGCAAGCAGATCAATGCCGAGCAAGGGCAGAATATCGGGCTGTTCGTCTGGGACTGGCCGCAAGGCCCCGCCAGCCAGGCCGAACGCTTGGCCAAGCTGGCAGAACTGGGTTTTGCCGACAGCCAGCGCTACAGCGTGGCCATCAGCACCTACGAGCAGGCCGCTGATTGGCGCCAGCGCTGGTATCGCACGCCGCTGCCGTTCGCCACCGACGGGGTGATCTTGCGTCTGGACAGTCGCCCACCGGCTGAGCGCTGGCGGGCCAAGCCGCCGTACTGGATCGCAGCGTGGAAGTACCCGTTCAGGCAAGCGCTGGCTGAGGTCCGAGACGTTCGCTTCAGGGTCGGCAGGACAGGCCGAATCACCCCCATGCTGCACCTTGAGCCACTGACCCTGGATGATCGCCGAATCAGCCTGGTCAGCTTGGGATCACTCGCGCGCTGGCAAGCGCTGGACATACGCCGCGGCGACCAAGTGGCCGTGAGCCTGGCGGGGCTGACCATCCCCCGCCTGGACAGCGTGGTGCATCGCAGTTTGCATCGTGAGCCTGTGGCTGCGCCGGTGCCTTCCGAGCATCACCCCCTCAGCTGCTGGCAAGACAGCGACAGCTGCAGACAGCAATTTATCGCCCGCTTGAACTGGCTAAGCGGCAAGCAGGGCTTGGCCATGGCAAAGCTGGGCTCATCGACCTGGGCGCAATTGGTCGACAGCGCTGCGGTCGGCAACCTGGACGACTGGCTGAACCTGACGCGCGCCGACTTGCTGCTCACCCCTGGGATTGGCGAGAAACGCGCCGAGCAATTGCTGCAGGCCTTCGAGCAAGCCCGTCAACAACCCTTCCAACGCTGGTTGCGCGCCATCGGTGTACCGGCGCCCAAGGACCTCGATCTGGGTTCCGACTGGTCGACCCTGGCCGCCAGAAATACCGAGCAATGGTTGGCGCAACCCGGCATCGGCCGCCGTCGGGCCGAGCAACTGCGCGCTTTCTTCCAGCATGACGACGTGCAGATACTGGCCGCGCAATTGCGCCTGCACGCAATCAAGGGTTTCTAATTTCGCCGGTTCAGGGCAGCATTTCATTTTCCGTTGCCCTGCCTTCGAATGGAGTCCCTGATGAAACTGCTCTCGTCCCTCGCCCTGTCCGCCGTGTTCTGCCTGTCCGCCCATTCTGCGCTGGCTGCCGAGCAGCAGCCCGGGTTGACCGGTTGCGCAGCCAAGCGTCAGGCCATCAGCGAACAGATCGAACAGGCCCGCGCCCACGGCAACAGTGCCCAGCAGGCCGGTCTGGAGAAGGCCCTGAGCGAAGTCACCGAGCACTGCACCGACGCTAGCCTGCGCAAAGAGCGCGAGCAGAAGGTGCTCGATGCCCGCCATGAAGTGAACCAGCGCACCAAGGACCTGGACAAGGCGATGAAGAAAGGCGATGCCGAGAAGATCAACAAGCGCAAAGACAAGCTCGCCGAATCGAAGAAAGAACTGCAGAGCGCGCTGGACGAGCTGGAGCGTTGATTTCAATCAATCGATGCCACTAAAGCTGTAGGAGCCGTCTGAAAAGGGGCCATATTTGCCGTTACTGGGTTCCCGGAGCAAAGCGTTGAGCGCACTATGCCCTTACAGTTTTTGTTGCCATTACCCTGTAAAGGAGGCCCCCCATGAAACGGCTGTCTACCCTGGCCTTGCTGAGTGCCTTAGCTTTGCCCGCGGGCTCGTTGCAAGCCGCGCAGATCCTCAGCCCCGGCCTGACCGGCTGCGCAGCCAAACGTGATGCCATCGAGCAGCAGCTGCAGCAAGCCCAATCCCGGCAGAACTCCGGCGAAGTGCGCGGGCTGCAAAAAGCGCTGAAAGAGAATACCGAGCACTGTACCGATGAAGGCTTGCGCGCTGAGCGCCAAGCAAAAATCGACAAGGCCAAGGCTGAAGTTGAAGAGCGCCAGGCGGACCTCAAACAGGCGCAAGCCAAGGGCGACCCAGGCAAGATTGCCAAGCGCCAGAGCAAGCTGGCGGAATCTGAAGCCGAGCTGAAACAGGCGCAGGCCGAGCTGGATAAATAGCCCCGACAGTAATGCTGTTCACTTAAGGCCCTTGTCGCCTGCTTTGGGGCCGCTTTGCGCCCCTTCGCGGGCAAGCCCGCTCCCACAGGTACGGCGCCGACCGTCCGAGCGGCGCTATACCTGTGGGAGCGGGCTTGCCCGCGAAGGGGCGCAAAGCGGCCCCAAAATCTTAAGTGAACAGCATTACGGCGCTGTCAGTGGTTGCGAAACTCGCTATGACAGGCCTTGCAGGCGGCTTCGACCTTGTCCATCGGTGCCTTCAATTGCGCCATTTCCAGCGGTTGAGTCCGCGTCACGCCTACCAATTGCGCGGTGACACCTTCCAGTTGCCGCGCCAGATCCTCAAAACGCGCCTGCCGCTGCCAAACCTCGGCCCGAGCACTGCTGTCGCCCTCATCCTGCACTTGTGGAAAATGCTGCCATGGCGCATGGGCCAGGCTATCGAGCTTCAGCGCGCCGTCGGCGAACTTGCCGCCATCGAAGGGTAAGCGCCCACGCAGCATGCCGCCCATGTCTTCGCTGGTCTTGAGCATCTGCTTGAAGATCGCCTTGCGCTGCCCCAGCGGTGAGTTAGGATCGACACGGTCGCAACCCACCAGGGACACGCTGACCAGCAGCAGCACGGTGAAACATTTGAACATCACGGTCACATTGGCATCGGAATAGGGCCGACAGTATCCTCGCCTGCTCGACAAACACCAATACCCTTACGAAAAACAGGGGCAGCCACGCGCTCGCCCGCTCAAGGATTCAGCCATGAAATCTGCTCTGCGCCATCTCGCCTGGGCACTCCCCGCCCTGGCCCTGCTGGCCGGCTGCAACGGCGGCGAAAGCGCCAAACCCGAACCCCATGCCGTGGCCACCTACGCCCCCGCCACCTGGAAAGACCTGCCCAGTGTCAGCGATGCCGACTTGCTGGCAGGCTTCGTGGCCTGGCGCAATGGCTGCGAGAAGCTCAAGCGTGACCCGGTCTGGGCGCCGACCTGCGAAGCAGCGCAGCGGATTCCGGACGATGCCGCCCAAGCTCGTGCCTTCCTCCAGCAGAACCTGCAGGTGTATGGCCTGCGCTCGGCCGAGAACAACGCCAATGGCTTGATCACTGGTTATTACGAGCCGGTCTACCCCGGCAGCCTGGAACGCACTGAAGCTGCTCAGGTGCCGGTTTATGGCATTCCCGACGACATGATCGTGGTCGACCTGGCCAGCATCTATCCCGAGCTCAAAGGCAAACGCCTGCGTGGCCGCCTTGAAGGCCGGGTGCTCAAGCCGTACGACACTGCCGAGGTGATCTATCGCGACGGTGTCAAAGCGCCGGTGCTGGCCTGGCTGACCGACCCGATGGACCTGCAATTCCTGCAGATCCAGGGTTCGGGCCGCGTCGAGCTGGAAAATGGCCGGCAGTTGCGCCTGGGTTACGCCGACCAAAACGGCCACCCGTACCGGCCGATTGGTCGCTGGCTGATCGAGCAAGGCCAGTTGAAGAAGGAAGACGTGAGCATGGGCGCCATTCATGCCTGGGCCCAGGCCAATCCACAACGGGTGCCGGAACTGCTGGCCAGCAACCCCAGCTATGTCTTCTTCAGCACCCGTCCGGACAGCAACGAAGGCCCGCGCGGTTCGCTCAACGTGCCGCTGACTGCGGGCTACAGCGTGGCCATCGACCGTAAGGTGATTCCGCTGGGCAGCTTGCTGTGGTTGTCCACCACGCGCCCGGACGGCACGCCAGTGGTGCGGCCAGTGGGCGCACAGGACACCGGCGGTGCAATTACCGGCGAGGTGCGTGCGGACCTGTTCTGGGGCACCGGGCCTGAGGCCGGTGAACTAGCGGGTAACATGAAGCAGCAGGGACAGATCTGGATGCTTTGGCCTAAAGGCAAACCATTGCCTGAAGTGCCGAAAGTCCTCTGATTTTGCGGTGAGCTTTTCGCGGGCAAGCCCGCTCCCACAGGGACTGCGCTGGCTTCAAGGTCAACGGGGTGCCTATAGGAGCGGGTTTACCCGCGAAAAGCGCGACTCGATGTCAGACCGAAACCACGAAGAACGACACAATCAACGCCAGCCCGGCAAACCACACCAGCGAGCGCAACGCCGCCCAGTCCGCCAGGTAGCAAATGATGTAGAGCAACCGGCTGGTGATGTACATCACCCCCAGCACATCCTGCGTCACCTGTTCGGCATTGCCGACGATATCCGCCACCAGCACCGCCGCCGCGAACGCCGGGAACGCTTCATAGCTGTTCTGCTGCGCGGCATGGGCACGCCGTGGCAGGCCCGACAGCGTGTCGAGAAAGGCTCGCGGATCGTGATTGTCCTTAAGGCCGAATCGCCCGCTGCTGAGCTTGGCGATCAGCGCACACAGCGGCGGCAGGATCAGGGCAATCAGAATGCACCACAGGGCAACGGTCATGGACAGGACTCCTTGTTCGAAATGATCGGGATCAGAGCTTCATCACCAGCATGCCCGCCAGGACCAGCCCGCATGCTAAGAGCCTCGGACCGCCAAAAGGTTCTTTGAGGTAGCGCATCCCCAACAGCACCACCAGGATCACACTCAACTCGCGCAGCGCCGCAGCCTCGGCCACCGACCCTAGGTGCATGGCCCACAGCACCAGGGCGTAGCTGAACAACACACACAAGCCCACCGCCAACCCCAACCGCCATTGCGTGCGCCAGAACAGCGCGAACGGCGCACGCCTCGCCACGCTGGCCAGCAGCGGAAACGGCCAGGCGCTGAGCAAGGTCAGCCAGACCAGGTAATCCCAAGGCTGGCCCCACAGGCGCACGGCCTGGCCATCGAACCAGGTGTAACAGCCGATGCACAGACCAATTAACGCCACTACCGGCAGCATCGACCAAGGCAGCCGCTCACCGCCTCCGCCCTGCCACAGCAAGCAGGCCATACCGCAGGGGATCAACAGGATGCCGATGATCTGCTGCTGGCTCAGTGTTTCTCCGGCGAATGCCAGGGTCAGGCCCAGCACCACCAAAGGCGACAGGCCGCGCATCAGAGGATAGACCAGGCCCAGGTCGCCAACGCGGTAGGCCTTGATCAGCAGTACCCGGTAGAGCTGCTCGGCAAGCGCCGAGGTCACTAGCCAGGGCCAGATTTCAGCGGGCGGGAAGTCGACGAAAGCGACGGCCGCGAGGGCGAAGACCAGGGCCACCGCATCCATGCTGGCGATCACCAGCAGGCGCTCGCCACTGAATTTGATCAGGGTATTCCAGGTGGCGTGCAGGAGGGCTGCGATGAGCACGAGGGAGGTTGCCAACACGCTGTATTCCTTGCAGAGAGCCGGGGTGGCCTGTGGCGGATGAGGGCACAAATATAGCGGTTTCCTGTCGATCTTTGGGGCCGCATAGCGACACCTGTTTCTGAACGAATCGGAGATTTCCGGTCAGAGGGTGTGTCCCGAAACCCTCGCCAGGCCATCAAACAACTGCCCGAGCGATTCGGGTTACGACTCGGAAGCCACTCTTTACAGGATTTGGGATGCTTGAACTTGTTGCCGCGTTTATCTGCCTGACCACCCTTCTCACCTACGTCAATTACCGTTTCATCGGCCTGCCACCCGCCATCGGCGTGATGGTGACGGCGCTATTATTCTCCTTGATTCTCCAGGGCTTGAGCCTGATCGGTTTCCCCGGCTTGGAAGAGCGCGTCGAAGGCCTGATGAACCAGATCGACTTCAACGATCTGCTGATGCACTGGATGCTGTCATTCCTGCTGTTCGCCGGCGCCTTGCACGTCAACCTCGGCGACCTGCGCAGCTACCGCTGGCCCATCGGCCTGTTGGCGACCATCGGCGTGTTGATCGCCACTGTGGTCATCGGCTTTTTGGCGCACTGGGTGTTCGCCCTGTTCGGCTGGCACGTCAGCCTGATCTATTGCCTGCTGTTTGGCGCACTGATTTCGCCGACCGACCCGATCGCGGTGCTCGGCGCACTGCGCACCGCCAATGCTTCGAAACCACTGAAAACCACCATCGTCGGCGAATCGTTGTTCAATGACGGCACGGCGGTGGTGGTGTTTACCGTATTGCTGGGGATCGTCCAGCTCGGCGAGACGCCGAGCGTTTCCGAGACCGCCATTCTGTTTGCCCGCGAAGCACTGGGCGGCATCGCCTTTGGCGGCCTGATCGGCTACGCGACCTACCGCATGATCAAGAGCATCGAGCAGTACCAGGTCGAGGTCATGCTGACCCTGGCGCTGGTCATCGGTGGTTCGGCGATGTGCTACGAGCTGCACGTTTCGGCGCCAATCGCCATGGTGGTGGCCGGTCTGATCATCGGCAACCTGGGGCGCAACCTGGCGATGAACGACATGACCCGGCGCTACATGGACGGCTTCTGGGAGCTGATCGACGACATGCTCAATGCGCTGCTGTTCGCCCTGATCGGCCTGGAGCTGTTGCTGCTGCCGTTCAACTGGCTGCACCTGGCGGCCGGCAGCGTGCTGGCGGTCGCGGTATTGATGTCGCGTTTGCTGACCGTGGCACCGGCGATCGTCCTGCTGCGCCGCTGGCGTAGCGTGCCCAAAGGCACGGTGCGGGTACTGACCTGGGGTGGTTTGCGCGGTGGGGTTTCGGTGGCTCTGGCGCTGTCGCTGCCGGTGGGTGATGAGCGCGACCTGCTGCTGTCGATCACTTACATCGTGGTGCTGTCTTCGATCCTGATTCAGGGCTTGAGCATTGGCCGCGTGGTACGTGGCGTTACTGCCCAGCCCTGAAAGAGCGATTTGTTGGACTCGTGGGAGCGGGCTTGCCTCGCGATGGCAGCGGTGGGTTCACCCTCGCATCGCGGGGCGAGCCCGCTTGTATGGTTAGACTTGAAGGGGTGGTGGGACTAAATGCCCGATTCTGACTGTTCGCAGCAGTACAGACCGTGGGAGACATCGCCCCACCCCTTCCACCAAAGCGCCGATAAAGAATGCATCGTTTGCAAGCGACGATAGAAGCAAGCCAGCGCCTCTTGGTGAAACCCCTTCAAGCCGAAAAACCTTAACGTGGAGAACCGCCCATGGCAATGCAGGCAGGCAAACTGATCGTGGGTACGGACGTCGCAAAGGCTGAGTTGGTTATCCATCACGACGCTAGTGATGAGGTAATCAAACTGAAAAATTCAAAACCCGACATCAAGCGATGGTTGAAACAACAGCCGCTCAACACGGCTATCGCAGTTGAAGCGACCAACGTCTATCACTTGGACCTGGTCGAGTTAGCCCATGGTGCGGGTCTTGAGGTTTATGTCATTGATGGCTTTCAACTGAGCAACTATCGGAAAAGTGTTGGAGGACGAGTCAAAACTGACCCTTCTGATGCGAGATTGTTGTCCCGGTTCTTGAGAAACGAAGGGGAAGATCTTCGCCCCTGGAGCCCCCCTCCCGCCGTCTACGGCAAGGTCCAGAGCCTTCTGCGACGCAGAGCTGCCTTGGTGACAGCGCGCACTGCAATGACTCAGAGCTGGGCCAATGAAAGCCTTTTGAAGAGCGCCTTCGAAGTGTTCGTCAAATCGATAGACCGCCTCGATTTACTGATTCAGAAAAAACTTAAGGACGTGCTCCGAGAAGCCGGACTACAAGAACAAGTGGCTCGCTGCCAAGCCGTAGAAGGAATTGGTTTTCTGACCGCTGCGGCATTAGTCATGGCCTTTGTCAGAGGCGAATTTAAAAACAGTGACTCCTTCATCGCATTCCTTGGAATGGACCTGCGAGTTAATGACTCTGGGCAGACGAATGGACGTCGTCGCCTGACAAAGCGGGGATGTTCAGAGATCCGTCGTTTGCTGCACAACGCGGCAATGTCCGCCAGCAGGTCGGCCGCTTGGAGAGACCTTTATGAGCAGCATCGAAACAGCGGTAAAGCAACAACCCAAGCCTTGGTCATCTTGGCTCGAAAGCTTGCCCGCGTGGCTTTCGCCCTGATGAAAAATCAGGGCGAATACATCACCAGAGCTATGAAATTGGCTTGCCCATAACCATAGAATCTCCCACGCCCCTATAGCCCAAGCCCCACGCCAGCCGCTTATTCGACGGCGGTATCCGGGAACTGATCCTGCACATACTTGATCTGCGTCCGCCCGTGCGCCGCGGGCAGGCCATCATCGCCCAGGTTGACGAAGACCATCTTGTCCACGGTCAGGATGCTCTTGCGGGTGATCTTGTTGCGCACTTCACACTTGAGGGTGATCGAGGTGCGGCCAAACTCGGTGGCGGTGATGCCCAGCTCGATGATGTCGCCCTGACGCGAAGCGCTGACGAAGTTGATTTCCGACATGTACTTGGTGACCACGCGCTGGTTGCCCAGTTGGACGATGGCGTAGATCGCCGCCTCTTCGTCGATCCAGCGCAGCAGGCTGCCACCGAACAGCGTGCCATTAGGGTTGAGGTCTTCGGGTTTAACCCACTTGCGGGTGTGGAAGTTCATCATTGCTCCTGACGGCTTGGCTTACGTGCAGTCATGATGGCAGAGCCTGCCGCCGCTCTCCATTACCCATCGACTATCGTCTCGATTAATCGACAGAAAACCTTGGGTCTGATAGCCCACCCCGGCTATAATCTGCGCCGTTTCACATGGCCACCCGCTGCGGGGCCATGCCCGCCACCCATCCGAGGGGCGCTGCAGCAGGCTCGGCCTGTCAGGCTCGGTTGGGGCGTTGTCCGCCATGCGGACGCTCAACGCACAACGGCGCCCATTCGCACACTACGAATGGAGGCTCTTGATGAGCGCTGTAAACACGCCTGCTGGTTTTACCGATTTCAAAGTCGCTGACATCTCCCTGGCCGCCTGGGGTCGTCGCGAAACCATCATTGCTGAATCGGAAATGCCTGCACTGATGGGCCTGCGTCGCAAGTACCTCGAAGAGCAACCGCTCAAGGGTGCGAAGATCCTGGGCTGCATCCACATGACCATCCAGACCGCCGTGCTGATCGAAACCCTGGTTGCCCTGGGTGCCGAAGTGCGCTGGTCGTCCTGCAACATCTTCTCCACCCAGGACCAGGCCGCCGCTTCCATCGCCGCTGCCGGTATCCCGGTGTTCGCCTGGAAAGGCGAGACCGAAGAAGAGTACGAGTGGTGCCTGGAGCAGACCATCCTCAAGGATGGCCAGCCATGGGACGCCAACATGATCCTCGACGACGGTGGTGACCTGACCGAGCTGCTGCACAAGAAGTACCCCGCAGTGCTGGATCGCGTCCACGGCGTCACCGAAGAAACCACCACCGGCGTTCACCGCCTGCTCGACATGCTGGCCAAGGGCGAGCTGAAAGTCCCGGCGATCAACGTCAACGACTCGGTCACCAAGAGCAAGAACGACAACAAGTACGGCTGCCGTCACAGCCTCAACGACGCCATCAAGCGCGGCACCGACCACCTGCTGTCGGGCAAGCAAGCCCTGGTGATCGGCTACGGTGACGTGGGCAAGGGTTCGGCCCAGTCGCTGCGTCAGGAAGGCATGATCGTCAAGGTCACCGAAGTTGACCCGATCTGCGCCATGCAGGCCTGCATGGACGGCTTCGAGCTGGTCTCGCCGTTCATCGACGGCATCAATGACGGCACCGAAGCCAGCATCGACAAGGCCCTGCTGGGCAAGATCGACCTGATCGTCACCACCACCGGTAACGTCAACGTCTGCGATGCCAACATGCTCAAGGCCCTGAAGAAGCGCGCCGTGGTCTGCAACATCGGCCACTTCGACAACGAGATCGACACTGCCTTCATGCGCAAGAACTGGGCGTGGGAAGAGGTCAAGCCGCAGGTGCACAAGATCCACCGTACCGGCGCTGGCGACTTCGACCCGCAGAACGACGATTACCTGATCCTGCTGGCCGAAGGCCGCCTGGTGAACCTGGGTAACGCCACTGGCCACCCAAGCCGCATCATGGACGGTTCGTTCGCCAACCAGGTACTGGCGCAGATCTTCCTGTTCGAGCAGAAGTACGCCGACCTGTCGGCCGAGAAGAAAGCCGAGCGTCTGACCGTTGAAGTGCTGCCAAAGAAACTCGACGAAGAAGTGGCCCTGGAAATGGTCCGCGGCTTCGGCGGCGTGGTCACCCAGCTGACCAAGCAGCAAGCCGATTACATCGGTGTGACCGTCGAAGGCCCGTTCAAGCCGCACGCCTACCGGTACTAAGCGGCAAGCTGCAAGTTTCAAGCGGCAAGCAGAGGCAGACAGTGCCAAGCCGCTTGAAACCTGTAGCTCTTGAATCTTGAACGATGCCCAAGCCAGACCGGCCTCTACCGGTCTGGCTTTGACTTGCAGCTTGCGGCCTGAAGCTTGCAGCTGAGGAACGAGTGATGTCCCAAGAACGCCGTTACAGTTTCGAATTCTTCCCGACCAAGACCGAAGCCGGCCATGAAAAGCTGATGGGCGTTGCCCGTGAGCTGGCAAGCTACAACCCCGACTTCTTCTCCTGCACCTACGGCGCTGGCGGCTCGACCCGTGACCGCACGCTCAATACCGTGCTGCAGCTGGAAAGCGAAGTGAAAGTCCCTGCCGCTCCGCACCTGTCGTGCGTGGGTGACACCAAGGCCGACCTGCGCGCATTGCTTGGCGAATACAAAGCGGCCGGCATCAAGCGCATCGTCGCCCTGCGTGGCGACCTGCCTTCGGGCATGGGCATGGCCTCGGGCGAACTGCGCTACGCCAGCGACCTGGTCGAGTTCATCCGCCAGGAAACCGGCGATCACTTCCACTTGGAAGTGGCCGCCTACCCGGAGATGCACCCGCAGGCGCCCAACTTCGAGGCTGACCTGGCCAACTTCGTGCACAAGGTCAAGGCTGGCGCCGACAGCGCCATCACCCAGTACTTCTTCAACGCCGACAGCTACTTCTACTTCGTCGAGCGCGTGCAGCAGATGGGCGTCGACATCCCGGTTGTGCCCGGCATCATGCCGATCACCAACTACAGCAAACTGGCGCGCTTCTCCGACGCCTGTGGCGCTGAGCTGCCACGCTGGATTCGCAAGCAACTGGAAGCCTACGGCGACGATACCGCCAGCATCCAGGCGTTCGGCGAGGAAGTGATCAGCCGCATGTGCGAGCAACTGCTGCAAGGCGGCGCTCCAGGGCTGCACTTCTATACCCTGAACCAGGCCGAAGCGAGCCTGGCGATCTGGAACAACCTCAAGCTTCCTCGTTGACCGTCAATCGCCGGTAACAAGAATATGAGGACATGAAAAAGGCTTTAGCTTAGGCTAAAGCCTTATTCATTTTGGCTCCTCGATAGGTTACTGCACGGAATGCATCCCCAACATCCCTCCAAGCCTCAACTGGTTTACCTCGCATTCGGCCCGGCCACCTACCACCAGGAAGCCTGCTTCAGCATCGTCAGCGCCCTGGCACATTTGCGCCAGACGCCCGATGAAGCGATCGATATCCAGGTCTACACAGACTCTCCCGAGCCCTACGCCAAGCTGCCAGTTGTCGTCCATGCGCTGGACGAAGCAACGCGCAAGGCCTGGAACCAGCCGCACGGTTATCATTTCCGCAGCAAGCATGTGCTGATGCGCCAGCTGCTTGAGCAGCACCCGCTGGCGGTGTTGATCGACACCGACACATTCTTCCGCCAATCGCCGATGCAGCTGTTCCGTCGCATCAAGACCGGCACGCTGCTGTGCAACGCCATTGGCGCACGTTATGGCGCAAACCCCGACTGCCAGCTGTACAAGACCCTGCATCAGGCCCTGCAAGCACGCGGGCTGGCCGACACGCAGATGCCGCTGGTCAACTCTGGGGTAATCGGCCTGACCGCGGCTGACGCAGCGACGCTCGATCACTCCATCGCCTTGATGGACGAGTACTACCCGCAGGCTCGCCAGGCCTACACTTTGGAAGAGTTCTGCCTGGCGGTCGCCGCCTATCGCACCCTTGAACTCGCCGAATGTACCGACGTGATCCATCACTACTGGAGCCGCAAGGCGCAGTTCCGGGCGAAGATCCAGGCCTGGCTGCACAAGCACGGTGACGACCCGCTCAGTGAAGCGGCGCTGGCCGACGTGTACCTGGTCAACGATCAACTGCCCCGACCTCCGGCCCTGCACCGGCTGGGCTACAAGGCCATGAGCCTGACCCTGCCCAGCCATCAGCGCCAGTTCGCCCGCGAATTGCTGTATGGCTGCTACGCCTATGCCAATGAGTTCGACCGAGCCTGCGCCCCGGCGTGGTGGGACAAGGCCCTGGAGAACCTGCACGAGCGCCATGGTCGAATGGAGGCAGAGCAATTGCGCCAATGCCTGCGCCAGCCTGGCTTGCGCTTGTCACTGGGTCGCCGGCACAAAGAAGTCGAGCGCCATCTGCTCAAGGATTCGCGAGCCTGACCCGGCCCTCAACGTGGCCAGGCTGCACTGGTCACGTTTTCACTTAGCGCGTACTCTGCGGCCATGCCAGACCTCGCCCGCCTTCTTGGCCTTCTGCTGCTTGTTTGCCTGAGTTCATTGGCTCAGGCCGAGCGCCTGCGCCTGGTATCCGATGACTGGGCGCCCTACATCTATCAGGAAAACGGCCAACCGAAAGGCATCGACTACGAAGTCTCACGGGAAGTGTTCAAGCGCCTGGGCATTGAGGTCGACTGGCAGTTCCTGCCCTGGAAGCGCTGCCTGGCGATGGTCGAACAGGGCCAGGTCGACGGTGTGCTCGACATCTTCCAGATCGACACGCGTAAAACCTACATGATCTACCCAGACGAACCGCTATCGAATGTTGAATTCGTGGTGTTTCGCAAACGTGTCCAGCGTCCGCTGATCACACACCTGCACGACCTTGCCGGCCTGACCATTGGCACCTCACCCGGTTATGCCTACGGCGCGCATTTCAACGAGTCTGCGCTGTTCAAGCGCGAGGCCGCGCCCACCCATGAAGCCAACTTCGGCAAGCTGATGCTAGGGCGCATCGATGCGCTGGTGACCGATCGCCAGGTCGGCCGCTTCCTGCGCCATCAATTGGGGTTGCTGCAGCAGGTCGAGGAGCAGCCGTTGCTGATCAGCCGTCACGCGCAGTATCTGGGGCTTGCGCAGAAGCCTGGACGGCAGAAACTCGCTCAAGCGTTCGCCGACGAACTACGCCAGTTCAAGCGCGAGCCCGCCTACGCCGCCATTAGCGCGCGCTATGCGGGCGACGCCGAGCGGTTTGATGACGCCATTGAGCAGCAGGAACGCGGCACGCTGCGATAGCTCTGTTATACTCGGGCCTTCCCGCCCGGCTCACGCCCGGACGCTCGGCCTCGCAGTAGGCATCTCGACCGTCGGCCATGCACCTCAAATGCACGCCCGCCGCCTCCCGGATGCGCAGTGAACGCCCAGCTGGACCGGACGCGATCGCATCCCTCAGATGCCCGTCGCGCCAGGCAGATCACCCCATAGGGCCTAGCCCCCACGAGAACAGGATTGCCCATGTCCTTTGCTTCCCTCGGTCTCTCCGAGGCTCTTGTCCGCGCTATCGAGGCAGCGGGCTATACCCAGCCCACCCCGGTGCAACAGCGGGCCATTCCCGCCGTGTTGCAAGGCCGCGACCTGATGGTTGCCGCCCAGACTGGTACCGGTAAGACCGGCGGTTTCGCCCTACCGATTCTTGAGCGCCTGTTCCCGGGTGGCCACCCCGACAAGTCCCAGCGCCACGGCCCGCGTCAACCGCGGGTACTGGTCCTGACCCCGACCCGCGAACTGGCGGCTCAGGTCCACGACAGTTTCAAGGTGTATGCCCGCGACCTCAGCCTGGTCAGCGCCTGCATCTTCGGCGGCGTCGGCATGAACCCGCAAATTCAGGCCATGGCCAAGGGCGTCGACGTCCTGGTCGCCTGCCCCGGTCGCCTGCTGGACCTGGCTGGCCAGGGCAAGGTCGACTTGTCCCATGTCGAGATCCTGGTACTCGATGAAGCCGACCGCATGCTCGACATGGGCTTCATCCATGACGTCAAGAAGGTCTTGGCGCGCTTGCCAGCCAAGCGCCAGAACTTGCTGTTTTCGGCGACCTTCTCCAAAGACATCACCGACCTTGCCGACAAGCTGCTGCACAACCCCGAGCGCATCGAGGTCACGCCGCCGAACACCACGGTCGAACGGATCGAGCAACGCGTCTATCGCCTGCCGGCCAGCCACAAGCGTGCCCTGCTGGCGCACCTGATCACCCTCGGCGCCTGGGAACAGGTGCTGGTGTTCACCCGTACCAAGCACGGCGCCAACCGCCTGGCCGAGTACCTGGAAAAGCACGGCCTGCCTGCCGCCGCGATCCACGGTAACAAGAGCCAGAACGCTCGCACCAAGGCCCTGGCCGACTTCAAGGCCAACACCGTACGTATCCTGGTTGCCACCGACATTGCTGCCCGTGGCCTGGATATCGACCAGCTGCCGCACGTGGTCAACTTCGAGCTACCCAATGTCGAGGAAGACTACGTTCACCGCATTGGCCGTACTGGCCGTGCCGGGCGCTCCGGTGAAGCCATCTCGCTGGTCGCGCCAGACGAAGAGAAACTGCTCAAGAGCATCGAGCGCGTCACCCGTCAGAAGATCCCGGATGGCGATCTGATGGGCTTTGATGCCAGCCAGGTTGAAGCCGAAAAGCCAGAGGTGCGCGAGCGCCCGCAAAACACCGGTCGCGGCGGTCGTAACCAGTCGCGCGGCGAAGCTGGCAAAGACAGCAATGGCGGGCGCAAAGACAAGGGCAAGGATAAAGGCAAGGCCAAGCCCCAGGCAGCTGAGAAGTCGGCCGAAAAGAGCAAATCCGCCGACAAGCAGCAACAGCAGCCGCGCAAGTCGCGTGATGGCAAGCCGCGTCAGCAGCAGGCTGGCCAGGGTGAAAGCCGTGTTCCGCCAGCGCCGGCCAACCGCGCACCCGACGAGTTCCTGGACGACGAAGTGGATAACTTCGGCAACCGCGCCGACTACGTCAGCCCCTACCAGAACGCCAAGAACCAAGGCCGCAACCGTCGCCCAGGTGGCGCTGCTGGCCAGGGTCAGGCGCAGGGCAGCGGCCAACGCGGCGCAGGCGCTGGCGGGCAAAACCAGGGCCGCAGCAATAACGGCGGCCAGCCACGCCAGGGTTCGGGCGAGAAACGTCCGCGCAACAACAGCAACAATGGCGGTGGTCGCCGTGATGGCAACCCAGGTCGCAACCGCTCGGCGGGCCGCGACGAGGCTTCGCGTCAGGAGCCAGCGGTACGCAATCCGCGTGAATCGCAAAGCCAGCCCGTGATCATCCGCAAGGAATCCAAGCTCGACCGTTACCCAACGCCTGAGCAACTGGACGATCTGCCGAGCCGCCCGCGTGGCGAGCGCCCGGCCCTGCTGACCCGCAATCGCTGATTCGGATCACGCAGACATGAAAAAGCCGCCCAATGGGGCGGCTTTTTCATGTCTGGAGCAGCGTATTACTTCTGCTTGACGCCTTCGACGCTGATGTCCAGGTCGAGGGTTTGCGAAGTTGGGCCTGGGCCCTTGATGCCGAAGTCGTTCAGGTTCAGCGTGGTCTTGGCGTTGAAGCCAGCGCGCTCGCCGCCCCATGGATCCTTGCCTTCACCGTTGAACACAGCCTTGAAGGTAACAGGCTTGGTCACGCCGTGCAGGGTCAGATCACCGGTCACGTCGGCAGTCTTGTCGCCGGTCGATTTGACCGCGGTGGAGACGAACTTGGCTTCTGGGTACTTCTTCACGTCGAGGAAGTCAGCGCTGGCGATGTGCTTGTCACGCTCAGCGTGGTTGGACCACAGGCTGGCGGTTTTCAGATCGACGCTGATCTTGCTGGCTTCAGGCTTGGCGCTGTCCCAAGTGAAGTTGCCATCGAAGTCCTTGAAGGTACCGTGAATGAAGCTGTAGCCCAGGTGGCTGATTTTCCAGTCAACGAACGCGTGCTGGCCTTCTTTATCGATCTTGTACTCGGCAGCCATGACCTGGCCAGCAGAGAGCAGAGCGGTACCGAGCGCCAGAGCGGCAAAAGTCTTTTTCAACATCCTTTCTATTCCTTGCAATTGAGGTTGAGAGTCAAGCTTTGCGGCCCAGCATGCGGATCAGGGTCGCGTCACGGTCGATGAAATGGTGTTTCAGTGCTGCAAGACCATGCAAGCCGGCGAAAATCACCAGGCCCCAGGCCAGGTAAAAATGGATCTCGCCAGCGGTATCTGCCTGGTCGGGCAGGTTACTGACCAGCGCTGGCACTTCGAACAGGCCAAACACCGGAATGCCGACGCCATCGGCGGTAGAGATCAGGTAACCGGCGATCATCACCGCGAACAGCCCCAGGTAAAGCGCCAGATGCCCCAGCTTGGCGGCCATGCGGGTGAATGCCCCATGGTTGGCCGGCGCCGGTGGCGGCGGGCTGATGAAGCGCCAGAGCACACGCAGCAGCATCACCG
This sequence comes from Pseudomonas urmiensis, assembly GCF_014268815.2. Classification (NCBI taxonomy): domain Bacteria; kingdom Pseudomonadati; phylum Pseudomonadota; class Gammaproteobacteria; order Pseudomonadales; family Pseudomonadaceae; genus Pseudomonas; species Pseudomonas urmiensis. Next base: position 5,530,470 of record NZ_JABWRE020000001.1, on the reverse strand, counting down.
CCAACAGCACCAGGCCGATGCTTTTGTGCAGATCAGGGCCAGATTTGCGCCACGGGCTGTAGTAGTCCAGACCGACCATCCACAAGCCCAAGCCAAACAGACCGAAGACTGCCAAGGCCACACCCCAGTGCATGACGATGCTGACCAGGCCATAGCGAGAAGGTGAGTTACGAACTTGCATGTTGGCGTATTTCCCCGTGAAAGCTGTGCACAGACTATCGCGTAACGTATCGAATAAAAGCGGAAAAATCTGACTCGGATGATCGAGTTTTCCGATATGTATTGTGTGCATTGGCTATTAAGGAAACATTAACCATAGCGGAAATTCGTCGGGGAGGGGTGAGGCGCAATCGTGGGTCCCATCGCGGGCAAGCCCGCTCCTACAAAGGTATGTGCCGAACCTGTAGGAGCGGGCTTGCCCCGCGATGGGCTGCAACGCAGCCCCGAGTGTGAATCAGCCAGCCTTGGCCTGAGTATTGGCCAGCGGCTTTTTCGCCGGTTCAGACTTGGCCGTCGCCTTCTTCACTGGCGCAGGCTTGCTGGCGGCCTTCTTCGCCGGCTCAGTCTTCGCCGCCGGTTTGTGCGTCGGAGCATACTTGGCAGGCGCAGCTTTGGCAGCCGGTTTGACGGGCTGTTCCTTGGCCACAGGCGTTGGCGCAACGGGAGCAGGCGCAGGGGCAGAAACCGGCGCAACTTCCTCAGCCTTGGCAATTGGCGCAGCCTTCACTTCAGGCTTGGCACTGCCACCGAACAGGCGCGAGAAGAAGCCCGGTTTACCCCCTTCAGCCTCCTTTGCGGTCACCGGCTCGGCCTTGGCGGGTGCCTTGTCGGATTTATCGGAAGAACCGCCGAACAGGTTCGAGAAGAACCCGCCCTTCTCCTTCGCCGCCACCGCACCGGCTGTCGCTGCAGCGGCAATCGGCACGGCCTTGGCTGGGTCGAACGACTTGCCGGCGAGCAAGTCCTGGACCTGCCCGGCAGCGCGCTGACCGCTGCGCAGAGCGCCTTCCAGCGTGCCTGGGTACAAAGCGTCGGTGTGTTCACCCGCAAACGCTACGCGCTGCACCGGACGCTCCCACAGGCGCCAGTACTTGCTGATCTGCCCTGGGCCATAGGCCAGGTAAGCGCCACCGGTGCCAGCATCGGTGCTGTAGCGTTTGACTTCATAGCCCGTGAAGGCGCCACGGGCTTGTGGATAGAACGCGTGAAGGCGAATCAGCACCTGATCGACCATCTGCTTGTCGCCAAACGCCTGCAACAGGCGGGCGTTATCGCCAGACAGGTTGATCACCACGTTGGCCCCCCCCTTGAGTGCAGGCTCGATCCACAGCATGCCGAGGCCTGCGTTGCTGAAGATCTCGCCAGACATCCGCGCACGGCTTTCCCACACCGGCGTCTTGAACTTGAGCATCAGCTGGTCGCGCCAGCCGTAGTTGGTGCCCTTGAGGGCGGCCAGGTGCTTGCTGTCCAGGCCTGGAGTCATCTGGATCTTGGCCAGCGCCCGCAGCGGCACCGCCAGCACCAGGTAGTCCGCCTGATAGCCGACGCTACCGACCTTGACGGTAACGCCGTCCTTGTCCTGGACGATGGACGTCACCGGCGAACTGGTCTTGATGGTCTTGAGTTGTTTGACGAAGGCCTGGGCCAGCACTGGGCTACCGCCTGGCAGGCGTGCGGCACGCAGGTCGCGGTCGCTGACACCGCGGTAGACGCGGGTCTGCTGGGCGAAATACAGCAACGACAGCCGCGATGGCTCGTCATAGCGGGTACGGATCTGCTGGTTGATCAGCTGCCGAGCTGTGGTTGGCAGTTGCAGCTTGTCGAGCCAGGTCGACACGTTGATCTGGTCGAGGGCGAACAGCGTGCTGTTAGCCTGCGGGTTCAGCGGATCGTCGATCGAGCGGGCCAGGTCGTCGAGGGTCTTTTCGTAACGCTTGAGCGCCTCTGCGGTGGCAGGTTGCTTGGTGGCCAGGTCTGTGGCGTTGAAGTACTCGCCGTCGATCAGGTAACCCGGCGTTCGCACGAACTCCGGCGCTGGCAGTGTTTCCAGCTTGAAACGGTCGACATACTGGTTGAGGACTGGCTGCGCCTTGCCGTTGCCGATCCATTCGCTAGTGGCCAGCCCCGAGCGGCCGCCCATCCCCGACTTGGCTTCGAGCAAAGTCACTTGCCAACCCTTGTTTTGCAGTTCGTAGGCTGCGGTCAGGCCTGCCAGGCCGCCGCCTACCACGATCGCAGTAGGTGTCTTGTCCTTGGCGATTGCGGCGCCACTGGACACACCAATCAATAGCAACGCGCACAGGCGCACCCAAGCAGCAGCCATGTCGGCGAACTCCGGTTGAAATAGGTTTATGAGATCGGGGGAAGGGACGCCCCAGGATGATGCGTTAAGAATACGTCACCCTTGGGCACCCTGCCAGCAGAGCGACGACAAGTCGTTTATGCAACTGGCATTTTTGTCAGTAGCCAAAATCGGCGATTGCAGTGGAAAGTGGCAGCATCCAAGCCCCAATGGAAACTCGCGCATGGAATGCCATCAGCACTTTGCCCGCATGCAGCCTCATCACTTCAAACCCCACGACATCTGGCAGGGCAACAGTGGCTTGAGCATTACCTCCAATTGCACCTCATACGCGGGGCTTTACCAAGATTTCCAGGGCAATCCCGGCACTGAACTGGTGATTGGTGAAAACAACGACCTGCAGATCGACTTCGGTAAGGAAATCGATTGCGTCATGCTCGATTTCTACGTGGTTAGCAACTGTCCATGGCTGGATGAAGACGACCTGATCGAATGCGACTACTTAGGCATCAGCACCGATCTACTCGACGCACCACCGCTGTACTGGCTGACCCTCAGTGGCCAATCGGGCACTGAATACGTTCCGGGGGTATTCGCCAGCACGCCTACCCGCCAGTTGCTGCTGGGGCCCTTTCGCAAGCTGACCATCTCCACCAAGCAGGCCAGCACCCTGCACATTCCAGCCCTAAGCTGGAGGCCCGTCCTGCGGCACTGAACCTGAACACGGTTGTGATGCCCGGCACCTTTGCTTAGGCTTACGCGGTCAAACCAAGCCGCGTCGCCAGGAGAAGTGCCCATGGGCCTCAACGATCAGTGGATGCAACGTGACCTCAAGGTCCTGTGGCACCCCTGCACCCAGATGAAAGACCACGAGCAGCTGCCGCTGATCCCGATCAAGCGCGGCGAAGGCGTGTGGCTGGAGGACTTCGAGGGCAAGCGCTACCTGGACGCGGTCAGCTCCTGGTGGGTCAATGTCTTTGGTCACGCCAATCCGCGTATCAACCAGCGCATCAAGGATCAGGTCGACCAATTGGAGCATGTGATCCTCGCAGGCTTCAGCCATCAGCCGGTGATCGAGCTGTCCGAGCGTCTGGTCGCCATGACCCCAGATGGCCTGGACCGGGTGTTCTACGCCGACAACGGCTCATCGTGCATCGAAGTGGCGCTGAAGATGAGCTTTCACTACTGGCTGAACAAGGGCCAGCCGGACAAGAAGCGCTTCGTCACCCTGAGCAACAGCTACCACGGGGAAACCATCGCGGCGATGTCGGTGGGCGACGTGCCGCTGTTCACCGAAACGTATAAAGCGTTGCTTCTGGACACCATCAAGGTGCCCAGCCCCGACTGCTACCTGCGCCCCGAAGGGGTGAGCTGGGAAGCGCATTCACGGACGATGTTCGCCGCCATGGAGCAAACCCTGGCCGAGCATCACGCCAGTGTCGCCGCGGTGATCGTCGAGCCGTTGATCCAGGGCGCTGGTGGCATGCGCATGTACCACCCGATCTACCTCAAGCTGCTGCGCGAGGCCTGTGATCGGTATGGTGTCCACCTGATCCACGATGAAATCGCCGTCGGCTTCGGCCGTACCGGCACGATGTTCGCCTGCGAACAGGCCGGCATCCGCCCCGACTTCCTGTGCCTGTCCAAGGCCCTGACCGGCGGTTATCTACCGCTGGCCGCCTGCCTGACCACCGATGACGTTTACCAGGCCTTCTACGACGATTACCCAACCCTGCGCGCCTTCCTCCACTCGCACAGCTATACCGGCAACCCGTTGGCCTGTGCCGCAGCGCTGGCGACCCTGGACATCTTCGAACAGGACAACGTGATCGAGGCCAACAAGGCGCTCTCGGCGCGCATGGCCAGTGCCACCGCGCACCTGGCCGATCATCCGCATGTGGCCGAGATTCGCCAGACCGGTATGGCCTTGGCGATCGAGATGGTCCAGGACAAGGCCGGCAAAGTCGCCTACCCATGGCAGGAGCGCCGCGGCCTCAAGGTCTTCGAGCACGCCCTGACCCGTGGCGCCTTGTTGCGTCCGCTGGGCAGCGTGGTGTATTTCCTGCCGCCTTACGTGATTACCCCAGAACAGATCGACTTCCTCGCCGAGGTGGCCAGCGAAGGGATCGACATCGCCACCCGCGACAGCGTCAGCGTGGCAGTGCCCAAAGACTTCCATCCCGACTTCCGCGATCCGGGCTAGCCCGCAAGATCGCCGCCAACCCTGTAGGAGCGGGCTTGCCCGCGAACAAGGGCGAAGCCCTTGGCAGACACCGCAGTGTCTTGTTCGCGGGCAAGCCCGCTCCTACAGGGAACTTTGTGCCCCCTACTCCCTGAGCTGAACCATGAGACTGTCCCGCTTCTTCATCGACGCCCCCTTGAGCCTTGGCCAGCACGACCTGCCCGAAGCCCAGGCCCACTACATCGGCCGCGTACTGCGCATGGCCCCTGGCGATGCCGTGCAATTGTTCGACGGCAGCGGCCAGGAATACCTCGGCCAGCTGCTTGAAGTCGGCAAGAAGAGCGTACGCGTCACGCTCGACCAGGCCCTCCCCGGCCAGGCCGAATCGCCGCTGCATATCCACCTCGGCCAAGGCCTGTCGCGTGGCGAGCGGATGGACTGGGCAATCCAGAAAGCCACTGAACTGGGTGCCAACGAAATCACCCCGATCGTCAGCGAACGCTGCGAAGTACGCCTCAAGGACGAACGCGCCGACAAGCGCCTGGCACACTGGCGCCAGGTGGCGATCAGCGCGTGCGAGCAATGCGGCCGCTCGACCCTGCCCGTGATCCATCCACCGCTGACCCTGGCTGAATGGCTCAAGGCAACCGAGGCCGACCTCAAGCTGGTCTTGCACCCGGTAGCCGAGCCGCTGACCAGCCATGCACGCCCAGCGCGCCTGGCCTTCCTGATCGGCCCAGAGGGTGGTTTGAGCGACGCCGAAGTGGAGCAGGCCAAAAACGCCGGCTGCCACGCCGCCCGCCTCGGCCCACGCGTGCTGCGCACCGAAACCGCGCCGGTGGTGGCGCTGTCGGTGGCCCAGCAGCTATGGGGCGACTTCTAAACGCGTGCCCTAACGCACGTAGAAGAACACTGCGATGAAGTGCAGCAAGCTGCCGGCGATGACGAACAGATGCCAGATGCCATGCCAATGGCGAAAGCGGCTGTCGAAGGCGAAGAAGATGATGCCGATGGTGTAGAACGCACCACCGGCTGCCAGCCAGGCAAAGCCAGCACCGCCGAGGGTGTGCAGCAGGGGCTTGACCGCCACCAGCACGATCCAGCCCATGACCGCGTAGATGATGATCGACAGCACCCGCGCTTCGGAGCGTGGCTTGATCTCTTGGAGCATGCCGATCACCGCCAGCCCCCAGACCACCCCGAACAGGCTCCAGCCCCAAGGCCCGCGCAGGCTGACCAGGCAGAACGGGGTATAGCTGCCGGCGATCAGCAGGTAGATCGACAAGTGATCGAGCTTGCGCATGATCACCTTCGCCCGCCCGCGAGTGCTGTGGTAGAGGGTCGAGATGCTGTAGAGCAGCAACAGGGTGCCGCCGTAGATGGAGAAACTGACGATCTTCCAGGGATCGCCCTGCAACCCGGCCGCAACGATCAGCCAGATAGCGCCTATGCAGGCCAGTACCGCACCGACCAGGTGCGTCCAGGCATTGAAGCGTTCACCGTAATACATGCAAACACAGACCTCCGATGGCGGGGCAGGTTCCTGATTTGGTGTGTTTTAAGGCAAGCACCGCGTCGTGCTTTTCGCGAGCAAGCCCGCTCCCACAGGGTAAGCGGGGAGCCCGGGGACAATCCGCAACATCCTTTACAGGGTGAGCGAGGAGCCCAAGCCAACGCTGTTCCTGTGGGAGCGGGCTTGCCCGCGAAAAGGGCCACGCGGCTTCAAGTTTGACGCCCTATCCTAACCCGCAACAGGTTGCAGATCCGCGTCACGCACCATGCGCTCCAGCCCCACCAGATCCGGCACCCGCGCCACCTGCTCGGCCACCTGCACCGCCGCCAGCTCCAGTTCGCTCAGCGGCACATCGACATAATTGAGCTGGCTGTCGAGCTTGCACGAGCGTGGAATGTCCTGCAGCAACAACGCCAAGTAACGCAGGCCGGTATCGCCCAGTGCATTGAGCACGACAATCCGCGCGCGCTCGCCACACACCGTCTCTGCACCACAGGCAGCCTCGAAGCCAATCAACGGCAAGCGCTGCTGACGCCAGTCGATCCAGCCCAGGTGCCAACGCGGCTCGCCAATCTGGCACGACAGCGCGCGCTGGCCAATCAATTCGGCCACCGCGACATTGGGCAACACCAGGGTGCGATCGCCCAGCGGTAACAACAGCCCGGTCAAGGTGCTGCGTTGACCGGCAATATGTTCAAGCATGCGATTGGCTCCAGTGAGCGATGCTCTGCAGCAACACCGATTCCTGATACGGCTTGCCAAGGTAATCATTGACGCCGATGGCCATGGCTCGGTCGCGGTGCTTCTGGCCGCTGCGCGAGGTGATCATGATGATCGGCAGATCTTTCAGGCGCTGGTCGCGGCGGATCCGCGTGGCCACTTCAAAGCCGTCCATGCGCGGCATCTCGATGTCCAGCAACAACACATCTGGCCGATGTTCTTCGAGCAGGGCCATGGCATCGAGGCCATCCTTGGCGGTCAGCACGCTCATGCCGTGGCGCTCGAGCAAGCGGCTGGTGACCTTGCGCACGGTCACCGAGTCGTCCACCACCATGATCAACAAACGCTGACGCGGCGCCGGGCCGAACAGCTGGTGCTGTCGATCATTACCGCCCGGCAGACGCGCCAGACGCCGCTGCTGGCCCCGTAGCTGACCGAGCAGATCGAGAATCAGCACCACCCGGCCATCGCCGAGCAAGGTTGCCCCAGACAGGCCAGGTACAGCAGCGAACTGCGGCCCCAGGCTCTTCACCACGATCTCGCGGCTCGGCGACAGGCTGTCAACCTGGATGGCGAACGACTCCTCATGGGAATGCACCAGCACCACCGGCAGCGGCACGCTTTGTCCGAGCAGGCTTGGCCGGGCACTGCCGCCTTGCAACAGCTCGCCGAGATAGCGCAACTGATAGGCATGGCCGGCATACACGTAACGCGGCGCCTCCAACTGGTAGCAGGCGGCAAGCTCGGCCGGCGGCACGCGCACGATACCTTCGATGGTGTTGAGCGGGATCGCGTATTGCTCATCACCCAGGTGCACCATCAATGCCCGGTTGATCGAAACGGTGAACGGCAGGCGAATCAGGAAGCGTGCGCCCTTGCCTGGACTGGATTCGATACTCATCGAGCCGCCGAGCTGCTTGACCTCTTCGTGGACCACATCCATGCCCAAGCCACGCCCGGAAATCTGCGTGATCTTTTCCGCCGTGGAGAAGCCTGGCCGCAGGATGAACTGCAGGATCTCGTGATCGCTCAAGCGCGCTTGCGGGTCGAGCAAGCCGCGCTTGATGGCCTTGTCGCGCACCGCAGCCAAGGGCACCCCAGCGCCGTCATCGCTCATTTCGATGACGATGTCGGCGCCTTCGTGCAGCAGGTTCAGGTGAATCGTGCCCAGCTCAGGCTTGCCCGCCGCCAGGCGCACGTCACGCGACTCCAGGCCATGGTCGACGGCATTGCGCAGCATATGCTCCAGTGGCGCCACCATGCGCTCCAGGACGCTGCGGTCGAGCTCGCCCTCAGCATTGCCAACCACCAGCTCGACTTGCTTGCCAAGCTCGCTGGCCACTTGCCGCACTACCCGCTGCAAACGCGGCACCAGGCGCTCGAACGGCACCATCAAGGTGGCGGTCAGGCCCTCTTGCAACTGGCTGTTGACCCGCGCCTGCTGTTGCAGGAGGCTCTGCGCTTCCTGAGCACGCTGGGTCAGGGTTTCCTTCAGATCGAGCAGGTCCGAGGCCGACTCGAACAGCGCCCGCGACAACTGCTGCAACTGTGAGTGGCGGTCCATCTCCAGGGGGTCGAAGTCATCGTAGGCGTCGCCCTCGGCCTGGTAGCGGCTGGACATGCGCCCCTGGGTCTCAATGTCCAGGCGCAGCAGTTGGTCGCGCATCCGCTCAAGGGTAGTTTCCATCTCGTTGAGGGCGAATTGGGCGTCGTTGACCTGTTGCTCGATACGCCCACGGATCACCGAATGCTCACCCGCCAGGTTGCCCAGGTCATCGAGCAGCTCGGCATCGACCTTGACCATGTCGCCCGGCGCACGCTCCGCAGCGGCAACCGGGGCTTCGGCAGGGGCGATGTCGGCTGGGCCCTGGCTGGCCACACTGTCAGTCAAGGCGGCGCTGCTGAAGTTACGGATGTAGTCGATCAGCGCCGTGGCGGCATGCAACGGCTGGCCCAGGCGCACCGCATCGAGCATGTGCGCCAGGCGGTCGTGGCAGTTTTGCAGCAGCGAGAACAGCGCCGGGGTCGCGGGCAAACGCCCAGCGGCGAGCAATTCGTAAAGAAATTCCAGTTCGTGGGCGAGGTCGCCAATGGCGGCGATCTCGACCATGCGTGCGCCGCCTTTGAGCGTGTGCAGGTCACGCAGCAGGGTTTCGACTTCGACGCTACTGCGCGGATCAGCCTGCAAACGCGCCAGCGCGGCTGCAGAGCTTTCGACGATGTCGGAGCTCTCTTCGAGGAACACGTCGAGCAGTTCCTTGTCGCCAGGGCTGTCGACCTCTGGAGGCGATTCTGACAGTTCGGCAGGCGCAGGTGCATGGCGAAACTCACGCAGCTGCGCGAGCAGCGCTACCGCCGAGGCTGGTGATTGCCCCTCGCGCAGGCTTTCGAGCATCTCGGCCAGCGCCGCATGGCTGCGCTTGAGCAGCTCGAACAGCGCCGCGCTGGGGCCCAGGCGGCGATCCACCAGGCCCTCGTAGAGCAGCGCCAGCTCCTGGGCGAGAATCTCCACCGCGCCTACCGCAGCCATCTGCGCGCCGCCCTTGAGGGTTTGCACCTCATGCTGCAACGCCGACAGGTTCGACGCGCTTTCGCTGTCCTGCTGCCACTGCTGCAGCGCCTGGTCGGCACTGTCGAGGATATCCCCGGCCTCTTCGAGAAACAGTTGCACCAACGCCGGTTCCGAGCTGTTATCCACAGCCGGCAATGGCGTCACGCCCTCGCGCCCCACCAACCCGGTGGCATCAGGCGCCAGCGCCGTGTCCAACAGCGCGCGCAGGCCATCGAGGCATTCTGGGCGCGCGGTCACTTCCTGCCCGGCAGCGACCTCGTCGAGCATGTCGATCAGCGCGTCATGGGCTTGTTGGGCCTGGGCGAAGAACGCTGGGTCAGCCGCCAGGCTGCCCTCTTCCACCGCCCCGTACAGATCGAGCAGGCCTTCGCAGAGCTCATCCAGCTGCCACAGGTCCGCCAGGTGGGCGCCATGGCTGAGCGTGGTCAGCTCGTCGAGCAGGGCCTCCAGCGCCTGGCGTTGCTCCGGATGCTGCTGCCAGCTCGAAAGCATCGACTCGGCATCGAGCAGGATGTCCATGCCCTGGGCGAGAAAGTTGGCGATCAGCTGAGGGTCGCGGCGCCGGCGACTGTGATGGGGCTCATCCTGCAAGCTGGCCAAACGGCCATCGACGCCTTGACCAACTTGCTCGATCAGCTCGGCAGCGCCGGGAATGGCTGCCAGCGGCGTGCTGCCCAGTTGGCTCAGGCCCAACTGGAACAGCGTGCGCCCGGCTTCCAGCCAGTCGATCTCGGCCAGCTGCAACGGCAGCTGGTGGCCTTTGTATTCTCGCGCCAGGCGGTCGAAGGCGGTGGCCAGCTCGGCGATCGGCATCACCCCGGCCATGGCGGCGCTGCCCTTGAGCGTGTGCAGGGCGCGCTGCAAGCTGTCGCTGACCGGTGTGTCCTGGCCGTGCGTCTCCTGCAAAAACGCCTCCAGGCTGGCCATGTGGCCCTGGGCCTCGTTACGGAAGATCTCCAGCAACTGCGGGTCGAGCCCGTCGACTTCGGCGGCGCTGCTGGTCTGGTTGTTGGCCAAGCCATGCAAGTGCGCCGACAACGGCTCGACTTCGGCCAGCGGCGGCAGATGACCGACGGCAAAATCGGCAAGCAGGTCTGGAAGACGCACGAACACCTGCTGCAAGGCGACCACACTCTCGCCCGCCAGGCTCACCCGTCCTTCCAGCGCGCGGTTGATCAGGTGCTCGGCGCCCCAGGCCAATTCGGCGAGGGCCTGGGCATGGACCATCCGCCCACTGCCCTTGAGCGTGTGCAAAGCTCGACGGACTTCGATCAGGGCATCGCGCAAACTGTTGTCGGCGCGCCAGCGCAGCCAGTGCCGCTCAAGGTCTGGCAACAGCTCGTTGGCTTCTTCGAGAAACACCTCACGCAGTTCGGCATCGATTTCCTCGACCTCATCGGCCAACCCGCCAATGCGGCAAGTCACACCCAGCGCAGCCAGGCTGGCACGGGCCATTTCAATGAATGGCTGCGCATCGGCCAGCGGATCGGCCACCCGCCATTGCAGATAGCATTCGCCAGCACTGAGGGCGTCGGCCAGGTGGGTCAGTTCAGCCTGCGGCGGCTCTTCGTCCAGGTGCGCCAGCCAGCCCTGCACATAGCCGGCGGCGCCAGCGAACAGCTCGGCGGCGGCTGGCAGCATCAGCATCGACAGCGCCCCGCGCACCTGGTGCAGCAAGCCCGGCAGCGCCTGCAAGCGCTGGCGGGGCCAGCCGGATTCAAGGCAGTCGCCGATCAGGTCCTTGGCCTGCTGCAGCACCGATACCGCCTCACTCAGCACCAGTTGACGGATCTGCGCCAGGTCCGAGCCTGGCATGCTGCCTTGGCCACTCTCTTCCAGTGGGCCGACCATGCCGTTGAGGGTCGCCTCGACGTACAGCAGCGCCCCGGCGACGTCCATCAACAGGGCATCGTCCACCGGTTGCTGGTCTTGGGCCAGGGCCTGCAAGGCCAGCACCTGGTCGATGATCACCCGCCGCGGCTGTTGGAAATTCAGCACCGCCAGGGTGTCCGCGACTTGGCGCAACGGCGATACCAGGGCATCGAGTTGCTCACGCGACTGCTCGCCGCGCACGAACTGGTCCAGGCAATCCTTGATGCGCATCAGGTCGTCGCACAGCGCGCTGACCACCGAGCGCAGGGCATCGCGGCCTTGGCCGGCCTGCAATTGTTCGCGCCAGTTGCCCAGCGACAAGTCGAGGTCAGCCAGATCCGCCGCGCCCGCCAGGCGCTGCGCCGCGTCGCCCATCAGGCTGCCCTGGGCCAACGCCTCGACGCCGCGACACTCGCGCAGGCGGTTGAGCAGCGGCAGCATGACCAGCGGCAGGTCATGGCGGGCGCCGCGCAGGCGCTCAAGATACGGCGGCAGTTGCTCCAGACCACGGAACATCGCGCCCAGGCAATCGCCCCGCGGGGTGATCTGGCCGTCAGCCATGGCCCGGCCAAGCAGCTCGAGTTCTTCGGCCAGGCGCGTTGCGCCACGCAGCTCAAGCATGCGCAGGCAGCCATGCACCTGGTGCAGGTTATCCACAAAAAAGGCCAGCATCGACAGATCGCCGGGGTCGCCGGCAAAGCGCTCCAGGGCCTGGCGCGCCTGCGCCAGGCAATCGAGAATCGGCGCCTTGGTCCAGGCCAGGGCGACCGTGTCGTGGCGTTCGGGGCTCACTTCGGCAGAGGCCATGGGTGATTCCTCAACGCGGCTCGGCGGGTGCCGGCAGGGTGAAACCGGAAACCGAGCGGCGCATCTCACTGGCCATGCGCGCCAGGTGGCGAATGCTGTCGGCGGTGGCACCGGAGCCGGCGGAGGTCTGCGCGGTGATTTGCTGGATCACCGCCATGGTGTGGGAAATCTGCCCGGCCGAGGAAGTCTGCAACTGGGCGGCATCGGAGATACTGTGGATAAGATCGGCCATGGTCTGCGAAACCCCTTCGATCTCGGCCAGGGCAACCCCGGCATCCTGCGCCAGGCGCGCACCACGTACCACCTCGGCGGTGGTCTGCTCCATGGAAATCACCGCCTCGTTGGTGTCGGTCTGGATGGTACGCACCAGCGCTTCGATCTGGCGGGTGGCCGACGAGGAGCGCTCCGCCAGGCGCTGCACTTCGTCGGCGACCACGGCAAACCCGCGCCCCGCCTCCCCGGCCAGCGAGGCCTGGATCGCGGCGTTGAGCGCGAGGATGTTGGTCTGCTCGGCAATGTCGTCGATCAGGCTGACGATATCGCCGATCTCCTGCGACGACTCACCCAGGCGTTTGATCCGTTTGGCGGTGTCCTGGATCTGCTCGCGGATGTTGTCCATGCCTTGGATGGTGTTGTGCACCACCTCGTTGCCCTTGTTGGCGATGGCCACCGAACGCTCGGCGACCTTGGCCGACTCATAGGCATGCGCCGAGACGCGGTCGATCGACTCGACCATGTCGCCGACCGCCAGCGACGCTTCGCTGATCTGGTCGGCCTGGTGCTCGGAGGCCTTGGCCAACTGGCGGGCGGTGTTTTGCGTGTCTTGCACCGCAGCGGCCACTTGCACGGCGCTGTGGATGATGGTCGCGACCAGATCGCGCAACTGGTCGACGGAATAGTTGATCGAGTCGGCGATCGCTCCGGTGAAGTCCTCGGTCACCGAAACCGTCACGGTCAGGTCGCCGTCGGCCAGTTCTTCGATTTCATCGAGCAGGCGCATGATCGCCTGCTGGTTGCGTTCGTTCTTCTCGGCGGTTTCGCGCAGTTGGCGGTTAGTGGCACGAACCATCACCGAACCGATGAGGATGATCGAGGCCAAGGCAATCAGGCCCAGTACGTAGCCGCCGACAGTATCCAGGGTGCGCCCGTTGGCCAGGTTCTCGAAGCCGTTGGCCAGGTGCGAGGCCTCATCAAGCAAGGTCTGCGACAGGCTGAAGATGTTGCTCGCGGCTTCGCGCACACGGAACAGCTCAGGCGAGGTTTCCAGAATTTCATCAACGCTGCCGGCGACGAACTGGAACAACTCGGCGATCTCGGCCAGCCGCGCGCGGGCGTCGGCATCCTCGACCCGGGTGACCTGGATCGCCGGGTTGCCGCCGAGCATGCCTTCGAGCACCTGACCGAAGCGGCTGGCATCGCGGCCAAAGGCGTCTGCGGCCTGCACTGCGGTGTCATCGCCGGCCAGCACGGTGTTGACCGAACCGAGAATGCGCTCAGCCAACAGCAACTGACGCTGCGCCACCGCCACCTGGCTGGCGGGCGCGCCGCTCTGCAGGAGGATTTCCACCACCTTTTCATATTCGACCTGCAACTGCGGCACGGTTTCGGCCAGGGTTGCCGCCACCTGGTGCAGCGACAATACGGTCTGCTCGCTGGCCAAGATGGTGTCGGTGTTCTTGCGCAGGTTTTCCCAATCCTGGCGCACCGCCTCCATTTCATCGCGCATCTTCGCCGGAGCTGCTGGCAACGCCGTGGTCTTGTCGCCTTCGCGCAGGTAACTCCAGCGACGCTCGAAGTCGTTGCGCGCATCCGACAGCAACCTGAACGCCAGGGCCTTGCCTGCGGCAGCTTCGGTGGCGTTCTTGGCAATGCGCTGGGACAGCACGCGCAGCTCGCCGGCATGGCCGATGTACTGCTTGTCGTAGTTGGACTGGGTATTGAGGTAGGCGAAGTTGGCGAACAGCAAGACGATCGACAGGATCAGCACCACGAACAGCACGGTGATCTGCGCACTGCTGCGCGCACGCGGAGTCACGGCGGGTGGAGTGACGGGGCTGGCGGGCTTGTTCACGGTCGATCCTCTACAACGCTACATCAAGAAAGCCCGGCGCCTGGGCCAGGGCGAACGGACTGAAGATCGCCCAATTGCGCTCCCGCGGGAAATGCCCCTGAACGAACGGCGCCGCTGCGCGCAACAGCGGCTGCGGCGGCGACAGGTCGAGGCTGCTCAAGGCGAAGTGCTGCAATCCCAGCACCTCATCGACCAACAGCCCGGCGAACAGGTCTTCGTGGTCCAACACCAGCACGCGCCGCTGCTTGCCCGGCGCTACCGGGCCGAGGCCGAAGAAGCTGCTCAGGTCCATCACCGGCAACAGCCGTCCACGCAGGTTGGCAACGCCGCAGACCCACGGCTGCACCCCCGGCACACGGCTGCTGCGCGGTTCACGCAAGACTTCGGCGACTTCGCCCATCGGCGCCACGAACCACTGCCCGGCAATCCGAAAACCAATCCCGCTCCACTGCTGCAAGCGGTTGTCCTGCAGCGGTTGGTCGGCCACCAGCAGGCGGCAGCGCCGGTCGATATCCAGCAGCAACTCGAAGGCGGTCAGCGACGCGCCTTGCGGGCGGGTGGTCAACCTGCGAGCACTTCTTTGAGTTTGGCGATCAGCGCCTCTTCTTCCACTGGCTTGATCAGAAAATCACGGGCGCCCTGACGCGATGCCCAGATGCGGTCGGTATCCTGGTCTTTGGCGGTGATGACAATTACCGGAATGGCGCTGGTCGCCGGGTCCTTGGCCAGCTGTCGGGTGGCCTGGAAACCATTGAGGATCGGCATGACGATATCCATCAGGACCACGTCGGGCTTCTCCTGACGGGCCAGGGCTACGCCATTGGCGCCGTTTTCCGCTTTAAGGACCTCATGGCCATGCTTTACCAGTATTGCGGTCAGTTTGTGCAACTCTGTCGGCGAGTCGTCGACAATCAGAACTCGGGCCATGCTGTTTCCCCATCAAGGAAAAGTGACGCCGCCAGCACCGGCGGGGTCAGGGTGCGTGTTGTTCCTGCGCGGCGAATTCGGGCACATGCGCCCTGATCGCATCGAGCAGTTCTTCTTTGCTGAAGGGTTTGGTCAAGAATTGATCGGAGCCGACCACCCGCCCGCGGGCCTTGTCGAACAGGCCGTCGCGTGACGACAGCAGGATCACCGGGGTGTCCTTGAAGGCGCTGTTGTGCTTGATCACGGCGCAGGTCTGGTAACCGTCCAGGCGCGGCATCAGCACATCGACGAAGATGATCCGCGGCATGTGGTCGACGATCTTGGCCAGCGCATCGAAGCCGTCGCTGGCGGTAATCACCTCACAGCCGGCTTCGCTCAGCAGCATCTGGGCGGTGCGGCGGATCGTACGCGAGTCGTCGATCACCATCACCTTCAGGGGTTGTTCCATAATCGCGTTGAGTCCGCTTATCGCGAGGCTTGCCCGCGATTGAATCGCCCGAAGGCCTATGCAGGCATTTTTAGCACACTCCGTGTGGCCATTCCATCTGCTGCCCCCCTTGACCATCCACGCGTGCGGCGCCACCCTGAGCCACTTTTCTTTCCAGTCATCGCGGCCAGGCGCCGCCAAGAGGAAACTACCGATGAGCGTTCGCCTCGGGATTGTCATGGACCCCATCGCGGCCATCTCCTACAAGAAAGACAGTTCGCTGGCCATGCTGCTGGCAGCCCAGGAGCGCGGCTGGACGCTGTTCTACATGGAGCAGCAGGACCTCTACCAGAACCAGGGCGTGGCCCGCGCCAAGGTGCGCGGGCTCAAGGTGTTCGCCGACCCGGCGCACTGGTTCGAGCTGGACGCCGAAGCCGATCTGCCGCTGAGCGACCTGGATGTGATCCTGATGCGCAAGGATCCGCCGTTCGACATGGAGTTCGTCTACAGCACCTACCTGCTGGAGCAGGCCGAGGCCGCTGGCGTGCTGGTGGTCAACCGCCCGCAGAGCCTGCGCGACTGCAACGAAAAGCTGTTCGCCACGCTGTTCCCGCAGTGCACCCCGCCGACCTTGGTCAGCCGACGTCCGGACATCATTCGCCAATTCGCCGCCGAGCATGGCGATGTCATCCTCAAGCCGCTGGATGGCATGGGCGGCACCTCGATCTTCCGCCACCGGGTCGGCGACCCCAACTTGTCGGTGATCCTCGAGACCCTGACTGCGCTGGGCACCCAGCAGATCATGGCCCAGGCCTACTTGCCGGCGATCAAGGATGGCGACAAGCGCATCCTGATGATCGACGGCGAGCCAGTGCCGTACTGCCTGGCGCGCATTCCGGCCAGCGGCGAGACCCGTGGCAACCTGGCCGCCGGTGGCCGTGGCGAGGCGCGCCCGCTGACCGAACGCGACCGCTGGATTGCCGCCCAGGTCGGCCCGACCCTGCGGGAGAAGGGCCTGCTGTTCGTCGGCCTGGACGTGATCGGCGAGCACCTGACCGAGATCAACGTCACCAGCCCGACCTGCATCCGCGAGATCGACAACGCCTTTGGCACCCAGATTGGTGCGCAACTGATGGACGCCATTGATCGCAAGCTCAAGGCGCGCTGACCACCAACGCGGAGCAAAACCGCGCAGTGGGGTATGATGCGGGTCTTTTTCACCTGACCTGCTGCCCCGCTTCGCGGTTGCTGGATACCTGATGACGCTGCCCGCCGACATCCCTGCCGACATGCTGCCACCCCGCGTTCGCCCGGCGGACCGGCTCGGCTTTACCCTGTTCCTGGCTGCCCTGGTGCACCTGGCGCTGATCCTTGGCGTCGGCTTTACCGTGGTCAAGCCCAGTGAAATCCGCCACACCATGGACATCACCCTGGCCACCTTCAAGAGCGAAAAGCCGCCCGAGAAGGCCGACTTCCAGGCCCAGGACAATCAGCAAGGCAGCGGCACCCTGGACAAGAAGGCGGTGCCCAAGACCACCGAACTTGCACCGTTCCAGGACAGCAAGATCAACAAGGTCACCCCGCCCCCTGCGGCCAAGCCCGAGACCCCGCCGGCGCCACACAAGTCCGCGGTGGCCACGCAGGCGAGCAAGCTGCACAAGGTCGAGCCCAAGCCCAAGGAAAGCAAGCCACAGCCCAAGCCTGCCGCGGCCACGCCCGACTTCGACAGCTCGCAGCTGTCCAGCCAGATCGCCAGCCTTGAGGCAGAGCTGTCCAACGAACAACAGCTGTATGCCAAGCGCCCGCGCATCCACCGCCTCAATGCCGCCTCGACCATGCGCGACAAAGGCGCCTGGTACAAAGAGGAATGGCGCAAGAAGGTCGAGCGGGTCGGCAACCTCAATTATCCCGACGATGCCCGCCGCCAGCAGATCTACGGCAATCTGCGCATGATGGTGTCGATCAACCGCGATGGCTCGCTGTATGAGGTGTTGGTCCTGGAGTCGTCCGGCCAACCGGTGCTCGACCAGGCTGCCCAACGCATTGTGCGCCTGGCGGCGCCATTTGCGCCGTTTACCGGGGATCTGGCCGAGTTCGATCGCCTGGAGATCATCCGCACCTGGCGCTTTGCCCGCGGCGACCGCTTGTCGAGCAATTAGGCCATTACTGAACCCATGCTGATGGGTTGATCTGGCACCCACCCTGTGGGAGCGGGCCTGTGGGAGCGGGCTTGCCCGCGAACGAGGGCGAAGCCTGGCCATCCACAAGGGTGCTCAAACCGGTCTCTTCGCGGGCAAGCCCGCCCCCACAAGGTCGGGCAGCGCTGCCAATGACCTATCCAATGCACGACAGTGTGCGGTCGGGACTGCAGACACTGTGCAGCACCTTGTCAGTCTCGCCACCTGGCGCCACACTATCCCCCATGAAAACCCTCACGCCGAGTTACCTCAAGCATCAGTTCCTGATCGCCATGCCGCACATGGCCGATCCGAACTTTGCCCAGACCCTGACCTACATCGTCGAGCACAACGCCAATGGCGCCATGGGCCTGGTGGTCAACCGGCCCCAGGAGCTGAACCTGGCCGACATCCTCGAGCAATTGCGCCCCGACGATGAGGCGCCTGCCAGCACCCTGCAGATCCCGATCTACCAAGGCGGCCCGGTCCAAACCGACCGTGGCTTCGTCCTGCACACCCCGGAGCGCAGCTTCCAGGCCACCATCGAGCTCGACGGCCTGTCGCTGTCCACCTCGCAGGATGTGCTGTTCGCCATCGCTGAAGGCAACGGGCCGAAACAGAGCCTGATTACCTTGGGTTACGCCGGCTGGGAAGCAGGTCAACTGGAAGCTGAGCTGGCCGACAACGCCTGGCTCAACTGCCCGTTCGATGCCGAGATCATCTTTGGCCTGGCCAGCGAGCAGCGCCTGGAAGCTGCCGCTGCACTGCTGGGGATCAACCTCAGCCTGCTGACCAGCCAGGCGGGCCACGCCTGATGAGCGAGCTACGCCTGCTGCTGGGTTTTGACTACGGCACCAAACAGATCGGCGTCGCGGTGGGCCAGGTGATCACCGGCCAAGCCCGCGAGCTGTGCACCCTCAAAGCCCAGGACGGCATCCCCGACTGGGCCCAGGTAGAAAAACTGATCAAAGAATGGAAGCCCGATGCCATCGTCGTCGGCCTGCCATTGAACATGGACGGCACGCCCAGCGAGATGAGCGCCCGCGCGCAAAAATTCGCCAATCGCTTGCACGGGCGCTACAACCTGCCGGTGCACACCCACGACGAACGCCTGACCACCTTCGAAGCCAAGGGCGAGCGCATGGCCCGTGGCGGCCAGCGCGGCAGCTACCGTGACAATCCGGTCGACGCCATCGCCGCAGCGCTGCTGTTGCAGGGCTGGCTGGAGGCCAACACCTAATTCCTTCATTCGCTTTGCCGCCGGGCCAACCCGGCGCCCCGAGGAGCACGCAATGAGCCTACCCAATCCCGCCGAGCTGATCCGGCAGATGGCCGTCGACCTACGCGCCCACCTGGCCCGCCGCGCCATTGCCGAGCCACGCTTCATCGGCATCCGTACCGGTGGCGTGTGGGTAGCCCAGGCCCTGCAACAGGAGCTGGCCGACACAAGCCCGCTGGGCACCCTCGACGTGTCGTTCTACCGCGATGATTTCAGCCAGAATGGCTTGCACCCGCAGGTGCGTCCCTCCGAGTTGCCCTTCGAAGTCGAAGGCCAGCACCTGGTGCTGGTCGATGACGTGCTGATGAGCGGTCGCACCATTCGCGCCGCGCTCAACGAACTGTTCGATTATGGCCGCCCCGCCAGTGTCACCCTGGTCTGCCTGCTGGACCTGGATGCCGGCGAATTGCCGATCCGTCCCAATGTGCTCGGTGCCACCCTGTCGCTGGCCGCCCATGAGCGGGTAAAATTGACCGGACCCGCACCGCTCGCCCTCGAGCGCCAGGACCTCGCCACCGCTTCCGCCCTTTAAGAGTCCCCCGCGATGACGCCATTCGACGCCAAGCGCCCGCTGCAGCTCAATGATCAGGGCCAGCTGCGCCACTTCCTCTCGCTCGACGGTTTGCCTCGCGAACTGCTCACCGAGATCCTCGACACTGCCGACTCGTTCCTCGAAGTCGGCGCCCGGGCCGTCAAGAAAGTCCCGTTGCTGCGCGGCAAGACCGTGTGCAACGTGTTCTTCGAGAACTCGACCCGCACCCGCACCACCTTTGAACTGGCCGCCCAACGGCTGTCGGCCGACGTCATCAGCCTGAACGTGTCGACCTCTTCGACCAGCAAAGGCGAGACCCTGTTCGACACCCTGCGCAACCTTGAAGCGATGGCCGCCGACATGTTCGTCGTGCGCCATTCCGACTCTGGCGCGGCGCACTTCATCGCCGAACACGTCTGCCCGGATGTGGCAGTGATCAATGGCGGCGACGGCCGCCACGCGCACCCAACCCAGGGCATGCTCGACATGCTCACCATTCGTCGCCACAAGGGCAGCTTCGAGAACCTCTCGGTGGCCATCGTCGGCGACATCCTGCATTCGCGCGTAGCCCGCTCGGACATGCTCGCGCTCAAGGCCCTGGGTTGCCCGGACATCCGCGTGATCGGCCCGAAGACCCTGATTCCAGTAGGCATCGAGCAATACGGGGTGAAGGTCTACACCGATCTTGCCGAAGGCCTCAAGGACGTCGACGTGGTGATCATGCTGCGCCTGCAGCGTGAACGCATGGCCGGCGGCCTGCTGCCCAGCGAAGGTGAGTTCTACCGCCTGTTCGGCCTGACCACCGCACGCCTGGCTGGAGCCAAACCGGATGCCATCGTCATGCACCCTGGCCCGATCAACCGCGGCGTGGAAATCGAATCGGCCGTGGCCGACGGCCAACACTCGGTGATCCTCAACCAGGTCACCTACGGCATTGCCGTACGCATGGCCGTGCTGTCGATGGCCATGAGCGGACAGAACGCGCAACGACTACTGGACCTGGAGAACGCCCTGTGAGTATCAGCATTCTTGGCGCCCGGGTGATTGACCCCAGCAGCGGCCTGGACACCATCACCGACCTGCACCTGGAAAACGGCCGGATCGTTGCCCTAGGCGCCGCCCCTGCCGGCTTCAACCCCAGCCGCACGATCCCGGCCGACGGCCTGGTAGCAGCCCCTGGCCTGGTCGACCTCGATGTATCCCTGCGCGAGCCGGGCTACAGCCGCAAGGGCAACATCGCCAGCGAAACCCGCGCCGCAGTCGCCGGTGGCGTCACCAGCCTGTGCTGCCCGCCGCAGACCCGCCCGGTGCTGGACACCTCGGCGGTCGCCGAACTGGTGCTGGACCGCGCCCGCGAGGCCGGCAACAGCAAGGTTTACCCGATCGGCGCCCTGACCAAGGGCCTGGAAGGCGAGCAACTGGCCGAACTGGTCGCCCTGCGCGACACCGGTTGCGTGGCATTCGGCAACGGTTTGAAGGAAATCCCCAACAACCGCACCCTGGCCCGCGCCCTGGAATACGCCGCGACTTTCGACTTGACCGTGGTCTTTCACTCGCAGGATCGCGACCTGTCGCACGGCGGCCTGGCCCATGAAGGCGCCATGGCCAGCTTCCTCGGCCTGCCGGGGATTCCGGAAAGTGCCGAAACCGTGGCCCTGGCGCGCAACCTGCTGCTGGTCGAGCAGACCGGCGTACGTGCGCACTTCACCCAGATCACCAGCGCCCGTGGCGCGCGGCTGATCGCCCAGGCGCAAGAGCTTGGCCTGCCGGTGACGGCCGATGTGGCGCTGTACCAGCTGATCCTCACCGACGAGGCGCTGCGCGATTTCTCCAGCCTGTACCACGTGCAGCCACCGCTGCGCACTGCGGCCGACCGTGACGGTCTGCGTGCAGCGGTCAAGTCGGGGGTTATCCAGGCGATCTCCAGCCATCACCAACCGCACGAGCGCGATGCCAAGCTGGCGCCGTTCGGCGCTACCGAGCCGGGTATCAGCAGTGTCGAGCTGCTGCTGCCGCTGGCGATGACCCTGGTCGAAGACGGCTTGCTCGATCTGCCGACCCTGCTCGCACGCCTGACCGCAGGCCCGGCGCAGGCGCTGCGTCTGCCGGCCGGTGAGCTGAAGGTCAGCGGTGCGGCGGACCTGGTGCTGTTCGATCCAAAGGCATCGACGGTAGCTGGCGAACAATGGCTGTCACGCGGCGAGAACTGCCCGTTCATCGGCCACTGCCTACCGAGTGCGGTGCGTTATACCTTGGTCGATGGCCACGTCTGCCACGAGGCCTGATCACGACGCGCACCACGCGTAGAGTGGCATGTCACGTGGGAGCGGGCTTGCCCCGCGATAGCAATGTGTCTGCATCGTTGCTATCGCGGGGCAAGCCCGCTCCCACGCCACACCCTTCAGGTTGCATTCGGCGACCATTCATCCTCCCCGGTTGAAATTCTTCCCCCCTCCCCCCATATGAGTCTGCATCAGGCATTTTCGCCCCGCTGCGTGGAGACTCTCCCTTGACTACCATCGTTTCAGTCCGCCGCCACGGCAAAGTCGTCATGGCGGGCGACGGCCAGGTTTCCCTCGGCAACACCGTGATGAAAGGCAACGCGAAAAAAGTTCGTCGCCTGTACCACGGCCAGGTCATCGCCGGCTTCGCCGGTGCCACCGCCGATGCCTTCACCCTGTTCGAGCGCTTTGAAGGCCAACTGGAAAAACACCAGGGCCACCTGGTCCGCGCCGCCGTCGAGCTGGCCAAGGAATGGCGTACCGACCGCTCCCTGAGCCGCCTGGAAGCCATGCTGGCAGTGGCCAACAAGGACGCCTCGCTGATCATCACCGGCAATGGTGATGTAGTCGAACCGGAAGATGGCCTGATCGCCATGGGCTCCGGCGGCGCCTTCGCCCAGGCCGCTGCCCGCGCGCTGCTGAACAAGACCGACCTCTCGGCCCGCGAAATCGCCGAGACCGCCCTGAATATCGCTGGCGACATCTGCGTGTTCACCAACCACAACCTGACCATCGAGGAGCAGGACCTGGCCGAGTGATCAGCTGTCTTGGCGCCCAACCCCGGTGGTTGGGCTTTCCCACGCTGACCCACTGCGCCCAAGGACCACATTGATCATGTCCATGACCCCCCGCGAGATCGTCCACGAACTCAACCGCCACATCATCGGCCAGGAAGACGCCAAGCGCGCTGTGGCCATCGCCCTGCGCAACCGCTGGCGGCGCATGCAGCTGCCTGCCGAGCTGCGCGCTGAAGTGACGCCGAAGAACATCCTGATGATCGGCCCGACCGGCGTCGGCAAGACCGAAATCGCCCGTCGCCTGGCCAAGCTGGCCAACGCGCCGTTCATCAAGGTCGAAGCGACCAAGTTCACCGAAGTCGGCTACGTTGGCCGTGATGTCGAGTCGATCATCCGTGACCTGGCCGACGCTGCGCTGAAGATGCTCCGCGAGCAGGAAATCATTCGCGTGCGCCACCGCGCCGAAGACGCCGCCGAAGACCGTATCCTCGACGCCCTGCTGCCGCAGGCGCGCAGCGCCAGCAGCTTCGCCGAAGAAGCTTCGCAGTCGAGCAGCGACTCCAACACCCGTCAGCTGTTCCGCAAGCGCCTGCGCGAAGGCCAGCTGGACGACAAGGAAATCGAGATCGAAGTCGCCGAATCCATGGGCGTCGAAATCGCCGCGCCCCCCGGCATGGAAGAGATGACCAACCAGCTGCAAAGCCTTTTTGCCAACATGGGCAAGGGCAAGCGCAAAGCCCGCAAGCTCAAGGTCAAGGAAGCGCTGAAAATGGTCCGCGAAGAAGAAGCGGGCCGTCTGGTCAACGAAGAAGAGCTCAAGGCCAAGGCCCTGGAAGCGGTCGAGCAGCACGGTATCGTGTTCATCGACGAAATCGACAAGGTTGCCAAGCGTGGCAATGTTGGCGGCGCCGACGTCTCCCGTGAAGGCGTGCAGCGCGACCTGCTGCCGCTGATCGAAGGCTGCACCGTCAACACCAAGCTGGGCATGGTCAAGACCGACCACATCCTGTTCATCGCTTCTGGCGCGTTCCACCTGAGCAAGCCGAGCGATCTGGTGCCTGAGCTGCAAGGCCGTCTGCCGATTCGCGTTGAACTCAAGGCACTGACCCCAGGCGACTTCGAGCGCATCCTGCAAGAGCCGCATGCCTCGCTGACCGAACAGTATCGCGAGCTGCTCAAGGTCGAAGGCCTCAACATCGAGTTCGTCGGCGACGGTATCCAGCGCCTGGCCGAGATTGCCTATCAGGTCAACGAGAAGACCGAGAACATCGGTGCGCGTCGCCTGCACACCCTGCTCGAGCGTTTGCTCGAAGAGGTGTCGTTCAGTGCTGGCGACCTGGCCAGCGCGCATGACGAAGCGCCGATTCGCATCGATGCCGCGTATGTGAACAGCCACCTCGGTGAGCTGGCGCAGAACGAAGATCTGTCGCGCTACATCCTGTAACACCTTTCCCGAGGGTAATGGGAGCGGCGCGTGGGAGCGGGGCTTGCCCCGCGATAGCGTCGGCAGCAACGCCAGCTATCGCGGGGCAAGCCCGCTCCCACGCCTTCTGAAGGCTCCAGCGAATCAGCCCCCGCTTGAATCTAATCTCTCCAAGCCCGAAGCTTGCAGCATAAAGCCCCGAGAGATTCCGCCCATGGCCCGCCTGCCCACCGCAATCAACCTGCACAAAGCCTCGAAAACCCTGAGCCTGACCTACGGCCCAGATGAGGTCTATCACCTGCCCGCCGAGTTCTTGCGCGTGCACTCGCCCTCCGCCGAGGTCCAGGGCCACGGCAATCCCATCCTGCAATTTGGCAAGATCAACGTCGGCCTCACCGGCCTGGAACCGGCCGGTCAATATGCACTGAAATTGACCTTCGACGACGGCCATGACAGCGGATTGTTCACCTGGGAGTACCTTGAGCAACTGTGCCTGCGCCAAGCGCAGCTGTGGGCGGAGTATCTCGATGAACTGAGCAAGGCCGGAAAATCTCGCGACCCGTCCGAATCAGTGGTCAAACTGATGCTCTAGCTCAGGGCTCTCAAGGATTAGAGCGCATTTTCTAATTTGGTCTGCTTGAATGGCTGCACGAGCGCCAAGCAATGGCTGTCTTGCGCATTACATGAAAGTCGGGTAACCAATGGAGCTGGCAAGTTCCCTGCATTGCTTCTCGGGCAAGCAGGGCCAGGCCGGTTGTTGTAGAGGTCGCGAGCGAAAGCAGGCTGTCTTCACACGCAGAAAAACCCGCAGCTCATCACCGACACGCATCCGGTCGCAGCACCGCTGTTCCTTATCACTGGTCACCCGAGCAAGCAGTACCGGGCAGTCGTCTGTGTACCCGCCACAGCCAACCGGTACTCGTCTCAGGACAACGGAGCGTCGTAGATGAGTAGCAAGAACAACGATGAGTTGCAGCGGCAAGCCTCGGAAAACACCCTGGGCCTGAACCCGGTGATCGGGATTCGCCGCAAGGATCTGCTGAGTTCAGCGCGCACCGTTCTGCGTCAAGCCGTGCGCCAGCCGCTGCACAGTGCCAAACATATTGCGCATTTCGGCCTGGAACTGAAAAACGTGCTGCTGGGCAAATCCAGCCTGCACCCCGAGGGCGACGACCGTCGCTTCAACGACCCGGCCTGGAGCCACAACCCGCTCTATCGGCGCTACCTGCAGACCTACCTGGCCTGGCGCAAGGAGCTCAACGACTGGATCAGCGAAAGCGATCTGTCGCCCCAGGACATCAGCCGCGGCCAGTTCGTCATCAACCTGATGACCGAGGCCATGGCACCGACCAACACCCTGTCCAACCCGCAAGCGGTCAAGCGCTTCTTCGAGACCGGCGGCAAGAGCCTGCTCGATGGCCTGTCCAACCTGGCCAAGGACATGGTCAACAACGGCGGCATGCCCAGCCAAGTCAACATGGACGCCTTCGAGGTCGGCAAGAACCTCGGCACCAGCGAAGGTGCAGTGGTCTATCGCAACGACGTGCTGGAGCTGATCCAGTACCGCCCGATCACCGAGCAGGTGCACGCCCGGCCGCTGTTGGTGGTGCCGCCGCAAATCAACAAGTTCTACGTCTTCGACCTCAGCCCGGAAAAGAGCCTGGCGCGCTTCTGCCTGCGCTCGCAGCAGCAGACCTTCATCATCAGCTGGCGCAACCCGACCAAGGCCCAGCGCGAATGGGGCCTGTCGACCTACATCGATGCGCTCAAGGAAGCGGTCGACGCGGTACTGGCGATTACCGGCGCCAAGGACCTGAACATGCTCGGCGCCTGCTCCGGTGGCATTACCTGCACCGCGCTGGTCGGCCACTACGCAGCCCTTGGCGAGAACAAGGTCAACGCCCTGACCCTACTGGTCAGCGTGCTCGACACCACGGTCGACACCCAGGTCGCGCTGTTCGTCGACGAGCAGACCCTGGAAGCGGCCAAGCGCCACTCCTATCAGGCCGGCGTGCTCGAAGGCAGCGACATGGCCAAGGTGTTCGCCTGGATGCGCCCCAATGACCTGATCTGGAACTACTGGGTCAACAATTACCTGCTCGGCAACGAGCCGCCGGTGTTCGACATCCTGTTCTGGAACAACGACACCACGCGCTTGCCGGCCGCCTTCCATGGCGACCTGATCGAGATGTTCAAGAACAACCCGCTGACCCGCTCCGAGGCCTTGGAGGTGTGCGGCACGGCCATCGACCTCAAGCAGGTCAAGTGCGACATCTACAGCGTCGCCGGCACCGCCGACCACATCACGCCCTGGCAGTCGTGCTACCGCTCGGCGCACCTGTTCGGCGGCAAGATCGAGTTCGTGCTGTCCAACAGCGGGCACATCCAGAGCATTCTCAACCCACCCGGCAACCCCAAGGCGCGCTTCCTGACCGGTGAAGACCGGCCCAACGAACCGCTGGTCTGGCAAGAGAACGCGAGCAAGCACGCCGACTCCTGGTGGCTGCACTGGCAGAGCTGGCTGGGCGAGCGCGCGGGTGAATTGAAAAAGGCCCCGACGCGCCTGGGCAACCGCGCCTACGCCGCTGGCGAAGCAGCGCCGGGCACCTACGTTCACGAGCGTTGAGCAGGACGCCGTGGCCGCTGCTGGGCGCCACGGCGATTGACCCCTTACCGAGTGTCGCGCATGTCGCAACCCTACGTTTTCAGGACCGTCGAGCTGGACAACCAGTCCATCCGCACCGCGGTCCGCCCAGGCAAACCGCACCTGACGCCGCTGCTGATCTTCAACGGCATCGGCGCCAACTTGGAGCTGGTGTTCCCGTTCATCGAGGCGCTGGATCCGGACCTGGAAGTCATTGCCTTCGACGTGCCCGGCGTCGGCGGTTCCTCGACCCCGCGCCATCCCTATCGCTTTCCTGGGTTGGCCAAGCTGACCGCGCGGATGCTCGATTACCTGGACTACGGCCAGGTCAACGTCATCGGCGTGTCCTGGGGCGGGGCGCTGGCCCAGCAGTTTGCCTACGACTACCCCGAGCGCTGCAAGAAATTGGTGCTGGCTGCCACCGCTGCCGGGGCAGTGATGGTGCCGGGCAAGCCCAAGGTGCTGTGGATGATGGCCAGCCCGCGGCGCTACGTGCAGCCCTCCCATGTGATCCGCATTGCACCGATGATTTATGGCGGTGGTTTTCGCCGCGACCCGGACCTGGCCATGCACCACGCCGCCAAGGTTCGCTCGGGCGGCAAGCTGGGCTACTACTGGCAGCTGTTCGCCGGGCTAGGCTGGACCAGCATTCACTGGCTGCACAAGATCAGCCAGCCGACCCTGGTGCTGGCCGGCGACGACGATCCGCTGATCCCGTTGATCAACATGCGCCTGTTGGCCTGGCGAATTCCCAATGCCCAGCTACACATAATCGACGACGGCCACTTGTTTCTGATCACCCGGGCCGAGGCCGTCGCCCCGATCATCATGAAGTTCCTCCAACAAGAGCGTCAGCGTGCGGTCATGCATCCCCGCCCCGCCTCCGGTGGTTGAGTGGGGCGCTGTGCTTGGAGGCGCCAACTGGCTTGGTTGTGTCAGTGACGGCCTCATCGCGGGGCAAGCCCGCTCCCACGCAGTCCGCTATGAAGCAGGTTAGCGTGGGAGCGGGCTTGCCCCGCGATGAGGCCGGCACGACCGACACCGTAACGACGAGGGAGTGTTGTCATGAAGGAAAAGCCGGCCAAAGGGACCGCACAGGTCCCCGCCACGATCATGAACGTGCAGAACGCCATCACTGGCCTGCGCGGCCGCGATCTGATTAGCACATTGCGCCACGTCGGCCACCACGGCTTGACCAACCCCTTGCACACCGCCCGCCACTTGCTGGCCCTGGGCGGCCAACTGGGCCGGGTCATGCTCGGCGATACCCCCTACCAGCCGCACCCGCGCGACAGTCGCTTCAAAGATCCCACCTGGAGCCAGAACCCCTTCTACCGGCGCGGCCTGCAGGCCTATCTGGCCTGGCAAAAACAAACCCGGCTGTGGATCGAGGAAAGCTCGCTGTCCGATGACGACCGCGCCCGCGCGCATTTTCTATTCAGCCTGATCAACGATGCCCTGGCCCCGAGCAACTCGCTGCTCAATCCGTTGGCGGTCAAGGAGCTGCTCAACACCGGCGGGCAAAGCCTGGTGCGCGGGTTGAGCCATCTGTTCGATGACCTGCGTCATAACGACGGCCTGCCGCGGCAGGTCGACGAACGCGCCTTCGAGGTCGGCGGCAATGTCGCCACTACCCCAGGTGCGGTGGTGTTTCGCAACGACTTGCTGGAGCTGATCCAGTACAAGCCGATGAGCGAAAAGCAGTACGCCCGGCCGCTGCTGGTGGTGCCACCACAGATCAACAAGTACTACATCTTCGACCTCAGCCCTACCAACAGCTTCGTCCAGCACATGCTCAAGAACGGCCTACAGGTGTTCATGGTCAGCTGGCGCAACCCCGATCCGCGCCACCGCGAGTGGGGCCTGTCGAGCTACGTGCAGGCGCTGGAAGAAGCGCTCAACGCCTGCCGCAGCATCAGCGGCAATCGCGATCCCAACCTGATGGGCGCCTGTGCCGGCGGCCTGACCATGGCCGCGCTGCAAGGCCACCTGCAGGCCAAGAAGCAGCTGCGCAAGGTGCGCAGCGCCACCTACCTGGTCAGCTTGCTCGACAGCCAGTTCGACAGCCCCGCCAGCTTGTTCGCCGATGAACAGACAGTCGAGGCGGCCAAGCGTCGCTCCTACCAGCGCGGCGTGCTCGATGGCGGCGAGGTGGCGCGGATTTTCGCCTGGATGCGGCCCAACGACCTGATCTGGAACTACTGGGTCAACAATTACCTGCTCGGCAAGACGCCGCCGGCTTTCGACATCCTCTACTGGAATGCCGACAACACCCGCCTGCCCGCCGCGCTGCATGGCGACCTGCTGGATTTTTTCAAACACAACCCACTGACCCACCCCGACGGGCTGGAGGTGTGCGGCACGCCGATCAACCTCAAGCAGGTCGCGCTGGACAGCTTTCACGTCGCCGGCAGCAACGACCACATCACCCCGTGGGATGCGGTGTACCGCTCGGCGCAACTGCTCGGCGGCGAGCGGCGCTTCGTACTGGCCAACAGCGGCCACATCCAGAGCATTATCAACCCGCCTGGCAACCCCAAGGCCTACTACCTGGACAACCCCAGGCTATCCAGCGACCCCCGGGCCTGGTTCCACGATGCCACACGCAGCGAAGGCAGTTGGTGGCCGCTGTGGCTGGAGTGGATCAGCCAGCGTTCAGGGCCGCTCAAGGAGCCGCGCGTCGAGTTGGGCAACACCACCTATCCACCCCTGGGGCCGGCACCGGGCACTTACGTATTGGCGCGCTGAACGCATGAAGACCCGTGATCGTATCCTTGAATGCGCCTTGCAGTTGTTCAACCAGCAAGGCGAGCCGAATGTCTCGACCCTGGAAATTGCCAACGAGCTGGGTATCAGCCCAGGCAACCTGTACTACCACTTCCACGGCAAGGAGCCGTTGGTCCATGGCCTGTTCGAGCGCTTCGAGGAGGCATTGATGCCGCTGCTCGACCCGCCACTGGATGTGCGCCTGGATGCCGAGGACTACTGGCTGTTCCTGCACCTGATCGTCGAACGCATGGCGCAGTACCGGTTTCTGTTCCAGGACTTGTCCAACCTGACCGGGCGCCTGCCCAAACTGGCGCGCGGCATGCGCAGCCTGATCAACGCGATCAAGCGCACGCTGGCGGCGCTGCTGGCCAGCCTCAAGTCGCAAGGGCAGGTAACCAGCGAGACCCAGGCGCTGGGGCAACTGGTGGAACAGATCACCCTGACCTTGATGTTCTCACTGGATTACCAGCGCGTGCTGGGCCGTGAGGGCGATGTCGGGGTGGTGGTGTATCAGGTGATGATGCTGGTGGCGCCGCACTTGCAGGCACCGGCGCGCAAGGCCGCCGAGCAGTTGGCGATGAAGTATCTGGAGGGGTGAACATCAGCGCTATAGCGCCTGAAAGCATCGCGGGGCAAGCCCGCTCCCACGCAGCCCGGATGAGTCAGGGCTAACGTGGGAGCGGGCTTGACACGCGATAAGGACGACCCGGTATCAGGCCTGAGTGACCGCGCTCACCGGTGCCGACGGCGCGCTGCTAGCGGTAGCTGCGCTTGGCGCGGGTGCCGCAGTAGCGGCGGGTGCCGCGCTGGCCGCCGGAGCGGCTGGCTTGGCTGCTGCCGGTTTAGGCGATGCCTTCTTCGCTGCTGGCTTTTTCGCCGCAGCAGGTTTTGCCGCAGGTTTGGCAGCAGCAGGCTTGGCTGCTGGTTTCGCTGCAGCAGGTTTGGCCGCCGCGGTTTTCGCCGCAGGCTTGGCCGCAGGTTTCGCCGCGGCGGTCTTGGCAGCAGGTTTAGCCGCAGCCTTGGCCAGTGGCTTGGCGGCAGTCTTGCTCGCCGCCGCCTTGGACACCGGCGTAACCGACGCGCCAGTCAGCTTCTCGATCTGCTTGGTCAGCGTATCGACCTGTTGATGCAGAGCCTTGATCTCGTTGCGGCTCGGCACGCCCAGGCGCGAGATGGCGCTGTTCAGGCGTTTGTCGAAGGCCTCTTCAAGCTCGCTCCACTTGCCCAGCGCACGCTCTTTGACATCCGACACCCGCGAAGTGGTGGCAGACTTGGCGCCGTCGGCGGCCGAGTCGACAGTCTTCTTCGCCTGCTTCTCGGCTTTCTCGCCATCCTTGACCAGTTGATCGAACAGCTTGGGGCCGTCTTGATCGACCTTGGAGTAGATACCCAGGCCAGCCAACCAGATCTTGCGGGAGTACTTCTCGATTCCGCCGATCCAGGAGCTGCCTTCTTTTTCGGTGTTCTTCTTGCCAGCCATCCTGCTCTCCTTATGGTTTGCGCGCGACACGCTCGAGCAACTCGTGCAGTTGTTCCAACTTGATGGACAACGCCTCAACGTCATGTTTAGACGGAATGCCGAGGCGATTCAAGCCACGAGCGACACGTGCATCGAAAGCTTTTTCGATCTTGTCGAGCTGAACCTCGACCTTGCCGCGTACGCGGCTGACTTCTTCACCGGCTTCATCGATCTGGTGATTGGCGGCATCGAGCTTCTTGTCGAGGGTTTTCTTGCCACGCTTCTCGACGCTTTCGCCAGCCTTCACCAGCTCTTTGAAGTACTCGCTGCCTTCCTGACCGACACGGGCGTATGCGCCAATGCCTGCCAGCCAGATTCGACGCGCATAGCTACGCACCTCGCCCAGGGTGCCCTGGGCGTCGTCATTTTTCTTCAAATTGATTTTGGCCATGCTCTGCACCTCACGCTCATAGGGGATGGAGGAACTGCCCATGGATTCAGGGCTTGAGCACAAAGGTAGGGAGAAAAATTAGAATCATCACCCTAAGCGGTGGTGGCTGACACACTTTGCGGCTGCGATGGGCCGCAAAGCGGCCCCAATACACGGACTCAGGCCAGCGCCTTATCCAGCGCCCGCTCGATCTCACCCTTGATCGTGCCGCTCATCATCGACAGCATCATGCCCAGCTTGAGCTCGACGCGAATGCTGTCCTCACCAATGTGCACGCTGCCATTGGCGCCGCTGCGCGACACATCCACGCGGTCACCATTCCACTGGGCCTTGAGGTCGTATTCGCGGGTCAGCTTGTCCACCAGCGCCTCGGCCTTGGCGCGGGCGGCGTCGCGGCCGAGGGCATGTTTGCGTTCAACGCTGATCTGGGTCATGCGGGCAATCCTGAATATGAAGACAATGCCCTCATTATGCCCGCCCCCGCCGCACGGCACACCCCGCCAAGACAAATCCGCCCGTTGCCCCTAGAATGGCGGTAATTTTTTCCGGTGATGCGATATGAACGACCAGCGCAAAGGCGAACACGCCGAACCCACCACTCATTTCGGCTTCAAGGACGTCCCAGAAAGCCAGAAGGCGAAGAAAGTCGCCGAGGTGTTCCACTCGGTGGCCGCCAAATACGACCTGATGAACGACGTCCTCTCCGGCGGCATGCACCGTCTGTGGAAGCGCTTCACCATCGAGCTGTCCGGGGTGCGCAGTGGCAATCGGGTGCTGGACATCGCCGGTGGCACCGGTGACCTGGCAGCCAAGTTCTCGCGCCTGGTCGGCCCTACCGGCCAAGTGGTGCTGGCCGACATCAACGAGTCGATGCTCAAGGTCGGCCGTGACCGCCTGCTCGACCGTGGCGTTGCCGGCAACATCGAGTTCGTCCAGGCCGACGCAGAAAAGCTGCCATTCCCGGACAACCATTTCGACTGCGTGACCATCGCCTTCGGCCTGCGCAACGTGACCCACAAGGACGAAGCCATTCGCTCCATGCTGCGCGTGCTCAAGCCGGGTGGCCGGCTGTTGGTGCTGGAATTCTCCAAGCCGACCAACAAGCTGATGTCCAAGGCCTACGACGCCTACTCGTTCGCCTTCATGCCGCTGGCAGGCAAGCTGATCACCAATGATTCGGAGAGCTACCGCTACCTGGCCGAGTCGATCCGCATGCACCCTGATCAAGAAACCTTGAAGGCCATGATGGTCGATGCCGGCTTCGACCGCGTCACCTACCACAACATGACCAGCGGCATCGTTGCCGTACACCGGGGGATCAAACCCTGATGCTGTTGGCCGGCCTTCTTGCCAGCGTCGAGCATGGCCTTAACCGCATCCTGCGCATGGACAGCACGGCCCTGCCGCGCCTGGCCGCGCTGGAAGGCAAGGTGATCGCCGTCGACTGCGTGCAGCCGGCCTTGCAGCTGTACATCCTGCCCGACGAAGACGGCCTGATGCTTGCCGCTCACTGGGAAGGCGAAGCCGACTGCACCCTGCGCGCGCCTGCCGGCAGCCTGGTGCAATTGGCCTTGGCCAAGGACAAGAGCGCCGTGCTGCACAGCCCGCAAGTCCAGCTGCATGGCGACAGCGCCGTGCTGCTCGACCTGGTTGCGGTGCTGCAGGACCTGGAGCTGGACTGGGAGTACGAGCTGTCGCGCTGGCTCGGCCCGGTGCCCACGGCCATGCTCGCCGGCCACGTACGGCTACGCGCACGCTGGACCCGCCAGGGCCTGGCGCGGTTCAGCCAGAACCTGTCCGAGTACCTGGCCGAAGAATCCCGTACCCTGGTCGGCCGCCGCGAAGCCGAAGCTGCATTCAGCGAGCTCGACACCGTGAAAATCGACATAGAACGCCTCGAGGCGCGCATCCGCCGCCTTGCCCGATCCCTTGATACCAGCGATAACGCATGAAGCTGCTCGCCGTCCGCCGTCTGTTGCGCATCCAGCGCGTCGTGATCCGCTACCGCCTCGATGACCTGCTGTTCGACCTGCCCCTGCCTTGGTGGCTGCGCAGCCTGCGCCTGCTCATGCCCTGGCGCTGGCTGCCGCGCAAGGCCTCCGAGCTCAGCCGCGGCGCACGCCTGCGCCTGGCCCTGCAGGATCTGGGGCCGATCTTCATCAAGTTCGGCCAACTGCTGTCGACCCGCCGCGACCTGCTGCCGATCGACATCGCCGATGAGTTGATGCTGCTGCAGGACCGCGTCCCGCCGTTCGACCCCAAGCAAGCTGTCGCGCTGATCGAAGAACAGCTCGGGGCCAAGGTCGGTGAAGTGTTCAGCCGCTTCGACGTCGAGCCGCTGGCCTCGGCATCCGTGGCCCAAGTGCATGCGGCGCGCCTGAAAACCGGTGAAGAGGTGGTGGTCAAAGTGGTACGCCCGGGGTTGAAGCCGGTGATCGCCCAAGACCTCGCCTGGCTGTTCCTGATCGCCAAGGGCGCCGAGCGGGTTTCTGCCGATGCCCGCCTGCTGCACCCGGTGGAAGTGGTCGGCGACTACGAAAAAACCATCTACGACGAGCTCGACCTGCTGCGTGAGGCGGCCAACGCCAGCCAACTGCGACGCAACTTCGAAGGTTCGGAGCTG
This sequence comes from Pseudomonas urmiensis, assembly GCF_014268815.2. Taxonomy (NCBI): domain Bacteria; kingdom Pseudomonadati; phylum Pseudomonadota; class Gammaproteobacteria; order Pseudomonadales; family Pseudomonadaceae; genus Pseudomonas; species Pseudomonas urmiensis. The sequence continues at coordinate 5,496,701 of NZ_JABWRE020000001.1, read as the reverse complement.
ATGTACGTGCCGCAAGTGTATTGGGACCTGTGCCGGCCAAAAGTGCTGGTGATGGAGCGCATCTATGGCGTGCCGGTCACCGACATGGTGACCCTGGCCGACCAGCGCACCGACATGAAACTACTGGCCGAGCGCGGCGTGGAGGTGTTCTTCACCCAGGTGTTCCGCGACAGCTTCTTCCATGCCGACATGCACCCAGGCAACATCTTCGTCAGCACCGTCAAGCCGTGGAGCCCGCAGTACATCGCCATCGACTGCGGCATCGTCGGCAGCCTCACCGCCGAAGACCAGGACTACCTCGCACGCAACCTGATCGCTTTCTTCAAACGCGACTACCGCCGCGTAGCGCAGCTGCACATCGACTCCGGCTGGGTGCCAGCGCATACCAAGGTCAACGAATTCGAAGCGGCGATTCGCACCGTGTGCGAGCCGATCTTCGAAAAACCGCTCAAGGACATCTCCTTCGGCCAGGTGCTGATGCGCCTGTTCCAGACCGCCCGGCGCTTCAACATGGAAGTCCAGCCGCAGCTGGTACTGCTGCAAAAGACCTTGCTCAACATCGAAGGCCTGGGCCGCCAGCTGTACCCCGACCTGGACCTATGGAGCACGGCCAAGCCGTATCTGGAGCGCTGGATGCGTGACCGCATGAGCCCCAAGGCGGTGTTCGGCAACCTGTACAGCCAGGCCGAGCAGCTGCCGCACCTGGCCGACATGACCCGCGACCTGCTCGAACGCCTGTCGCAGCCGCACCTGCACGACCCGCAACTACCTGAGCGCCGTCGCCAAACCGACAACTGGGCGCTGCGCCTGCTCGGCGCCGGCCTGCTCGGCGGCGGCGCGACCCTGGCAGCCGGCGCGGTCAGTCTCAGCGCCCCCGCTGCCTGGCCGGCCTGGCTGATGCTCGCGGCGGGCCTTTACCTGATCGTGCGCCGATAGCCAGCCGCGCCGCTGGCTGGCACACTAGCGCAACAGGCCCGGTACAGGAGCGGGCCCGGTTTTGGAGTCGACGATGAAAGACTGGCTGGACGAGATCAAGTGGAACAGCGATGGCCTGGTACCGGCGATCGCCCAGGACCACCAGACCGGACGCGTGCTGATGATGGCCTGGATGAACCGCGAATCGCTGGCCTTGACCGCCGCCGAGCAGCGCGCCATCTACTGGTCGCGCTCGCGTGGCAAGCTGTGGCGTAAAGGTGAAGAGTCTGGCCACGTGCAGAAACTGCATGAAATGCGCCTGGACTGCGACGCCGACGTGATCATCCTGATGGTCGAGCAACTGGGCCAGATCGCCTGCCATACCGGCCGCGAAAGCTGCTTCTACCGGGTCTATGAAAATGGCCAGTGGAACACCGTCGACCCGGTCCTGAAAGATCCCGATGCAATTTACAGCGCAGGACACTGACATGAGCGATACCCTGACTCGTCTGGCCGAAGTGCTGGAGGCCCGCAAAGGCGCGGCCCCGGACAGCTCGTATGTGGCCAGCCTGTACCACAAGGGCCTGAACAAGATCCTTGAGAAAGTCGGCGAAGAATCGGTAGAAACCATCATCGCGGCCAAAGACGCCGAACACAGCGGTGATTACAGCGATGTCATCTACGAGACCGCAGACTTGTGGTTCCATAGCCTGGTGATGCTCAGCGCGCTGGGCCAACACCCACAAGCGGTGCTGGACGAACTGGACCGCCGCTTCGGCCTGTCCGGCCACGACGAAAAAGCCGCCCGGCAAAGCTGACCGGTGGGAGCGGGCTTGCCCCGCGATAGCGTCGGCTCGGCCAACACATCATTCAAGGGAGTACACCATGGGTATTTTTGACTGGAAACACTGGATCGTCCTGCTGGTCGTCGTGGTCCTGGTGTTCGGCACCAAGAAGCTGAAAAACTTCGGCGGTGACCTGGGCGAGTCGATCAAGGGCTTTCGCAAAGCCATGAGCGACGAAGAGAACAAGCCCGCCGAGCAGACCCCACCACCGGTGCAGCCCGTGCCACCCACCCAGCAGCCGCACAACACCGCGCCGCTGAACCAGACGCACACCACCATCGAAGGCCAGGCCCAGCCGGTCCAAGAGCCACAGCGGAAAGACTGACCCATGTTTGGCATCAGCTTCAGCGAGCTGCTGCTCGTCGGCCTGGTCGCCCTGGTGGTGCTCGGCCCCGAGCGTCTGCCGGGCGCCGCGCGCACTGCGGGGCTGTGGATCGGGCGGCTCAAGCGCAGCTTCAACAGCATCAAGATGGAAGTCGAGCGCGAAATCGGTGCCGACGACATCCGCCGCCAGCTGCACAACGAGCACATCCTGTCGATGGAACAGGAGGCTCGGCGCATCCTCAATCCGCTGGCCGAACCCGCCAAGCCAGCCGAAACGCCGGCCGCCGCCAGCACGCCTGCAGCCGCTGCGCCAGAGCAAGGCGCAGCGCCAGCCAGCGGCCACGCGGCTACTCCAGCCGATGCCAGCACGCCCGCCAGCCCTGCTACCCCTCCTGAGCCACCCCAGACGCCACGAGTCCCATGAGCGATAGACCGGAACACGATCAGCCAATGCCGCTGGTCTCGCACCTGACCGAATTGCGCACGCGCCTGCTGCGCTGCGTTGTCGTTGTCTTCCTGATCTTCGCCGGGCTGTTCTCGTTCGCCCAACAGATCTATACCCTGGTCTCGGCGCCGCTGCGCGATCACTTGCCGGCCAATGCGACGATGATCGCCACCGACGTGGCCTCGCCGTTCCTCACGCCGTTCAAGCTGACCATGATCGTCGCGCTGTTCCTGGCGATTCCGTTCATTCTCCAGCAGATCTGGGGCTTCATCGCACCGGGCCTGTATCGCCACGAGAAGCGCATCGCCATTCCGTTGCTGATTTCCAGCATCCTGCTGTTCTACGCCGGGATGGCCTTCGCCTACTTCCTGGTGTTCCCGCTGATCTTCGGCTTCTTCGCCAGCGCCACGCCGGAAGGGGTGTCGATGATGACCGACATCGCCAGTTACCTCGATTTCGTCATGACCCTGTTCTTCGCCTTCGGCGTCGCCTTCGAAATCCCGGTGGCGGTGGTGCTGCTGGTGTGGATCGGCGTAGTCGACGTCAAGTACCTGAAGAAGATCCGTCCCTACGTGATCATCGGCTGCTTCGTGGTCGGCATGATCCTGACCCCGCCAGACATCTTCTCGCAGACCCTGCTCGCCGTGCCGATGTGGCTGTTGTTCGAGATCGGCGTGCTGTGCGGCGGCCTGATCCGCAAGCGCGACCATGTCGACGAGGCTGGCGCAGACGACCACAACGACCAGCCGCCAGCGACCCAGCCATGAACCTGTTGTTGCTCGAAGAGGCCGACTTCATCGCGGCCGACCGCGTCGTGCTGGCTGATCGTCGCTTCACCCACATGCAGGAAATCCACCGCGTTGCAGTGGGTGACAGCCTGCGCGTGGGGCGTATCAACGGGCTGATGGGCCAGGCCACAGTGGTACGCCTGGAGGGCCATGAGGCCGAATTGCAGGTCGCCTTCGACCAGCAACCCCCAGCCAAACTGCCACTGACCCTGGTACTGGCGGTACCGCGCCCGAAAATGCTCCGGCGCTTGTTCCAGACCGTCGCCACCCTGGGCGTGCCCCGGCTGATCCTGGTCAACAGCTACAAAGTCGAGAAGAGCTTCTGGCAGACGCCGTTTCTCAACCCCGAGACGATCCGTGACAACCTGATCCTCGGCCTTGAGCAGGCTCGCGACACGGTACTGCCGCAAGTGATCATCGAGAAACGCTTCAAGCCGTTCGTCGAAGACCGCCTGCCCGCCATCGCCGCAGGCACCCTCGGCCTGGTCGGTCACCCCGGCCCCTACCCTGCCTGCCCCCGCGCCGTGAACGAGCCGGTAACCTTGGCGATTGGCCCCGAAGGTGGCTGGATCCCCTACGAAGTCGAGCTATTGGGCAAGGCTGGCCTGGCACCGGTGCAACTGGGCGAACGCATCCTGCGCGTAGAGACTGCCGTCACGGCGTTGCTGTCACGAATTTTCTGACGCATCAGTCAGACCTTTCCCCCATCAAGTTTCCCCGGCGCAAGCCGATGGCCTTTGCAGCACAACAATAATCTGCGCTGCCAAACGCCGGGGAGTCGAACATGTACCAGTGGTTTGCCCAGTCTCTGGGAAATATGAGTGTCAGCCGCAAGCTGGGCTTTGGCTTTGGCCTGGTCTTGCTGTTGACCTTGGCCATCACCTTGACCGGATGGTTCGGTGTGGACAGTGTCACCAGCCGCGGCGATAAGCTCGGCAATATCTCGGTGATCCATCAAGGCACCCAGGAGTTGCGCATCGCCCGGCAGCACTACGCGCGTGATCGCAATGAAGCCTCGGTAGCCGAACTGGAAAAAGCCCTGAGCAGCCTGCAGAACCAGGTGCAGTTCATGCTCGGCCAGATCGAGCAGCCCGACGACCTCAAGCGCCTGGAGCAGCAGCGCGAAGCGGTGCGGCAGTACCAGCAGGCATTCCAGCAGCTCAGACAGGCTGATCAGCAGCGCACTGCTGGCCGCCAAGTGCTGGGCGACAGCGCCGACAAAGCCGCTGAGCTGATCAGCAAGGTCCAGCAACGCCTGCTGCAAGGCGGTGATATCGGCCAGTACCAGGAGGCCGTCGAAGTCAGCGCCCAACTGCAACAGGCGCGCTTCCAGGTCCGGGGCTACACCTACAGCGGCAAAGCAGAGTTCCAGCGCACCGCGCTCGATGCCATCGACCAGGCCATGCCAATACTCAAGGCACTGCCGGGCAAAGTCGGCGCCGAGCACGCTGCCAGCCTGGACGACGCAGCGAGCGCGCTGGCCGCCTATCGGGATGCCGTGATCCAGGTCGGCAATGCCCAGGATGCCAGCGAGCAGGCACTCAAGCACATGGCCGAGCAAGGCACGATCCTGCTCGACACTGCGCAGCAGATGACCCGCTCGCAAACCCAGGTTCGCGACCAAGGCACCCAACAGGCCAAGACCCTGCTTGCCGGCGCCACCGCCCTGGCGCTGCTGCTCGGGCTGATCGCGGCCTGGGCGATCACCCGGCAGATCATCGTGCCCCTGCGCCAGACCCTGACCGCCGCCGAGCGGGTCGCGGCAGGCGACCTGACCCAGAACCTGCAAGTGGACCGCCGCGACGAGCTGGGCCAGCTACAAGCCAGCATGCAGCGCATGACCCTGAGCCTGCGCGAGCTGATCGGCGGCATCGGCGACGGCGTCACCCAGATCGCCAGTGCTGCCGAGGAGCTTTCGGCGGTGACCGAACAGACCAGCGCGGGCGTCAACAACCAGAAGGTCGAGACTGACCAGGTCGCCACCGCGATGAACGAAATGGCGGCCACCGTGCATGAGGTCGCGCGCAATGCCGAACAGGCCTCGGAAGCGGCGCTGGTAGCCGACCAGCAGGCCCGTGAAGGCGACCGCGTGGTTGGCGAAGCCATCGCCCAGATCGAGCGCCTGGCCGGCGAGGTGGTCAACTCCAGCGAGGCGATGAACCAGCTCAAGGCCGAAAGCGACAAGATCGGCAGCGTGCTGGATGTGATCAAGGCAGTGGCCCAGCAGACCAACCTGTTGGCGCTCAACGCCGCCATTGAGGCTGCCCGCGCAGGCGAGGCCGGGCGCGGCTTTGCCGTGGTCGCCGACGAAGTGCGCAGCCTGGCCCAGCGCACCCAGCAATCGACCGAAGAGATCGAGGAACTGATCGCCAGCTTGCAGACCGGCACGCAACGCGTGGCCAGTGTCATGGACGCCAGCCGCGGTTTGACCGACAGCAGCGTCGAACTGACCCGCCGTGCGGGTGGTTCTCTTGAAACCATTACCCGCACGGTGTCCTCGATCCAGGCGATGAACCAGCAGATTGCTACCGCCGCAGAACAGCAGAGCGCGGTGGCCGAAGAAATCAACCGCAGCGTGATGAACGTGCGGGATATTTCTGACCAGACCTCAGCGGCTAGCGAGGAGACCGCCAGCTCCAGCGTTGAACTGGCCAGACTGGGTACCCACTTGCAGGGGCTGGTCGGTAAGTTCCGGCTCTGATGGGTGTCATCGAGGGCTTCTCGCGGGCAAGCCCACTCCTATAGGGCTTGCCCGCGAAGAGGCCCTCGATCACAGCACAACACCCAAGTTAATTCCCGCTCACTTAAGCGACTTTTCCTACACAACTTACAGGTCCAGTCCCACACCCCCTCTGCCGATGAGCAGGCATGGCCATATCACGTGGCCATCACTCTATTGGACGGAGGCATGCCATGTTCGGAAACATCAATCGCAGGTTAGGCAACCTGAGCGTAGGACTGAAGCTCGCCCTGGGCTTCGCGATCGTACTGCTGCTCACCCTGGCCACCACGATCAGTGGCTGGCGCGCCCTCGATGGCGCCATCACCCGCTCGCAACAGCTGAGCGAAATCGTTCGGATCAACGAGCTGGGCAAAGACTTGCGCGCCGAGCGCATTACCTTCCGCGTCCTTGCCGATGACACCAGCAAGGCGCGCATTACCCACATCCTCGAGCAGTTGCAGCACATGCTCAGCACCCTGCAACAACGCAGCAGTGTCGAAGAGTCACGGCAGCTGCTCACGCAGAAACTGCAACAACTGCAGCGGCTGCGTGACGACTTCGCCGCCCTGCTGCGCGCCGTCGATCTGCGCAGCCAGACCCGCAGCACCTTGCAGGCGCAGGCACAGAAGCTCGATGAGGTGATCGACGAGCTACAGACTCAAGCCCTGCTGCGAATGCCCGCTGACAACCAGCAAGGAGGAGTATTGGGGCTGATGGACAGCCTGTCGCGCCATATCGACAACGCCGCGCAACAAAGCCTGGTGCCGGCCTACACCTTCTCCCCCATCGAAGACTTCGCCACGGTTGGCGATACGGCCCTGAATGCTGCCGACGTCGCGCTCGATCAGCTCCTAAGGGCCTTGGCCCGGCTCGAATTGCCGCGCAGCCTGATGGAGCAGCCTGCTGCGCAGCTAGCAAGGTATCGCAGCAGCCTTGAGCAATACCGCCGCGCGGCAATCAACGTCGAACAGTTGCAGAACAACATGGAGAAGATCGGCGACGAACTTAGCGCAGCGAGCATCGCGCTGGGCGAACAGAAGGTCGAGCAGCGGGACCATGAAGCGCTGGCTGCGCGCTCGCTGCTGACCACGGTCGCTTTGCTGGCATTGCTGCTGGGTATCGCCGCCGGCTGGGTGATCACCCGGCAGATTACCCAGCCGCTACGCCAGACCCTGGCCCAGGCTGCGCGCATCTCCCGCGGCGACCTAAGCCAATTGGAGCCGGTCACACGCTGCGATGAAATGGGCCAGTTGCAGGCGAGCATGCGCGACATGACCCTGAGCTTGCGTGAGCTGATCGGCGGCATCGACCAAGGTGTCAGCCAGTTATCCAGTGCAGCCTCACAACTGGCAAATGCCAGCGAAGACACCAAAGAGCGGATCAACCAACAGCGCGAAGAGACCGACCAGGTGGCCACCGCGATGAACCAGATGAGCGCCACGGTGCAAGAAGTGGCACAAAATGCCGAGCAGGCCTCGCAAGCCGCGACCACCGCCGATCATCAGGCGCAGCTGGGCGATGAAGTGGTGGCCCAGGCGGTCGCGCAGATCGAGCAGTTGGCCGGGCAGATGGATCATTGCCTACGAGCCATGCATCACCTGGCGGGGGAAAGCCTGCGCATCGGCAGCATTCTCGATGTGATCAAGTCGGTGTCAGAGCAGACCAACCTGCTTGCGCTCAATGCCGCCATCGAGGCCGCCCGCGCGGGTGAAGCGGGGCGCGGCTTCGCGGTGGTCGCTGATGAGGTCAGAGGTTTGGCCCAGCGCACCCAGCAATCGACCGAAGAGATCGAGCAACTGATCGCCAGCTTGCACAGTGGCACAGACGAGGTCACCGGCCTGCTCGACAGCAGCAAGCAACTTACCGAACAAAGCGTGGAGCTAAGCCGTAAGGCCGGTGACGCGCTGGGGCAAATCACCCAGACAGTTTCCAGCATCCAGGGCATGAACCAGCAGATTGCCACGGCCAGCGAGGAGCAAAGTGTGGTGGCCGAGCAGATCAATCGCAGCGTGATCAATGTGCGGCAAGTGTCGGATCAGACCAGTGCCGCCAGTGAGCAGACGGCGGCTTCCAGTGGCGAGCTGGAGCAGCTGGGGCAGCAACTGCGCGGGATGGTAGGGCGGTTCAATCTCTAACAACGCGCATCAACGTGGGAGCGGGCTTGCCCCGCGATAGCGTCAGCGCCAACAACGCTACGCGGGGCAAGCCCGCTCCCACGCAAACGCTCTCTGCGTCTTACAGCACCTGACGCAGGAACGCCTGGGCGCGCGGATCCTTCGGCGAATCGAAGAACGCCACCGGCGCCGAGTCTTCCAGCAATTTGCCGTGATCGAAGAACAGCACCCGATCAGCCACTTCGCGGGCAAAGCCCATCTCGTGGGTCACGCAGACCATGGTCATGCCTTCCTGCGCCAGGGTCTTCATGACGTCCAGCACTTCGCCAACCATCTCTGGGTCCAGCGCCGAGGTCGGCTCATCAAACAGCATCACCTTCGGGTCCATCGCCAGCGCCCGAGCAATCGCTACCCGCTGTTGCTGGCCACCGGAGAGCCGCGATGGATACTCGTTGGCTTTCTGGCCGATGCCCACCTTTTCCAGCAGCGCCCGCGCCTTGGCTTCGCGGTCCGTCCTGTTGCGCTTGCGCACGACTTTCTGCGCCAAGCACAGGTTCTCCAGCACGGTCATGTGCGGGAACAGGTTGAAATGCTGGAACACCATGCCGACTTCGCGGCGATAGGCGTTGATGTCGGTCTTGGGGTCATCCAGCTGCAGGCCATTGATCGACACATGACCGGCATCGAAGTGCTCCAGGCCATTGAGGCAGCGTAGGAAGGTCGATTTACCCGAGCCCGACGGGCCCAGCACCACCACCACTTCGCCCTTGGCCACCTGCGTGGTGACGTTGTCCACCGCACGCACCACCTGGCCGCGGGTGTCGAACACTTTCAACAGATCACGGACTTCAATCACTTTGCGCAAGCCTCCGCTCGAGCCGGCTGGCAAGGTGCGACAGCGGCAGGTTGATCAGCAGGTACAGGCCTGCCACGCAGAACCAGATCTCGAAGGTCGAGAACGAGGTGGTGATCGCCTCGCGACCGCTCTTGGTCAGCTCGGTGATGGCGATGACCGAGACCAGCGAGGTGTCCTTGACCAGGCTGATGAACTGCCCAGCCAGCGGCGGCAGTACGCGTTTGAACGCCTGCGGCAAAATCACATGACGCATCGACTGCCCGGCATTCAGGCCCAGCGAGCGCGCCGCCTCGTTCTGCCCCTTGGCAATCGACTGCACACCGGCGCGCACGATCTCCGCGACGTAGGCGCCCGTGAACAGCGCCAGCGCCGCCACCCCAGCGAACTCGCGAGACAGATTGAGCACAGTGCCGATGAAGAAGTAGAAGATGAAAATCTGCACCAAAAGTGGTGTGCCGCGTACCAGTTCGACGTAGACCGTCGACAGGTCACGCAGGGTCGGGTTGTTCGACAACCGGCACAAACCGGCGATCAGGCCGATCACCAGGCCCAACGCACCGGACACCACCGACAGCCACAGCGTGGTCCACAGGCCCCAGGCCAGCGGACCGGCCGCCCAGTGCCGGGTTACACCGATCTGATCGCCTTCGGCGACGTCGTCACCGCGGCTCAGTTGCAGGCTGTCCTTGGCCACGTCCAGCACCTGCTCTTGGCCATCCTCGCCCTTGAGCGTGACGCGGGCGCTGTCGCCTTGCAGGACGATGTCCTGCACGGTGCCATAGCTGGCTGCGCGCTGAGCCTCTTCGGCCTGGTAGGCGAAGTACTGGGGAACGCGGTTCCAGCGCCACTCGTAGGACATCAACGAGGTGGCGAAGTACAGGCTGATCGCCAGGCCCACCAGCACCAGCGCGGTCAGCGCGTGCCAGGGCCACTGGGCTTTCTTGTGTTTGATCACGTGGGGTACTTCCGTAAATGCGAACGCGCAGGGTTTGCCTGCGCGTTGGGATCAAAGCCTAGGCTTGTGGCCTGCTTATTCCATTTCCTTCAGCCAGTCCTTGTTCTTGAACCACTTGTCGTGGATACGATCGTAGGTCCCGTCATGCTTGATCTGGTGCAGGAAGTTGTTGATGAAGTTGATGCTGTCGTAGTCGCCTTTCTTCAGGCCGAAAGCCAGCGGCTCGTAGGTGAAAGGTTCTTCGAGGAACAGCAGCTTGCCAGCGCCGGCCTTCTCCACCGCCACCACGTTGTACGGCGCGTCGTAGACGAAGGCATCAGCCTTGCCGTTGACCACGTCCATCACCGCTTCCTGCTCGTTGTCGTAGCCGTGGTACTTGGCTTTGCTGATCAGCTTCTTGGTGACCATCTCGCCGGTGGTGCCGAGCTTGGAGGTAACGCGGTACTTCTCGTTGTTCAGGTCTTTATACGACTTGATCTCACCCGCCAGCTCCTTGCGGATCAGCAGGGTCTGGCCGACGACGATGAACGGTTCGCTGAAGTTCAGGCGCAGGTTGCGCTCTTGGGTCAGGGTCATGCCGCTGCCGATCATGTCGAACTTGTTGGTCAGCAGGGCTGGGATGATGCCGTCGTAGGCGGTGGAGACGGTCTCGAGCTTGACGCCCATGGACTTGGCCATGGCCTTGAGGATGTCCACTTCGAAGCCGATGATTTCACCGCGCTTGTTGGTCATCTGGAAGGGCATGTAGGTCGGGTCCATGCCGACCCGCAGGGTACCGCTCTTGACCGCGTCGTCGATGGCGCCGGCCTGGGCGCTGGCCACTGCGACCAGCGCGGTGACGCCGACCAGCAGTCGCGACAGGTATTTCTTCATCATCACCAAGTCCCCTAGCGAAAAGAGTACGAATCTTATTGTTGGCAGTAACGGTCCTACAGACCGCTGCGAAATATCGGATGGGATGCTAACGCATGCGCGGCTCGGGACCTAGAGCCTGGGGGGACTTTGTTGGCCAAAATAGGCCTATGGGCTGCTTTGCAGCCCATCGCGGGCAAGCTGATCTGGCCTAATGATTTTGGACACCTTCTACGGGCGCTATGATGGCGCCCAATTGGAGGCAAAATCAGTGCGAAAGTCATACTCGAAAGAACAGAAAATCCGGGCTGCTGAGATGGTGCTCGACGGTGGTCAATCAGTACCCGAAGTCTGTGAAATGCTTGAAATTGGGCCTACAGCCCTGCGTCGCTGGGTTGAGCAAGTGCGCAAGGAGCGAGAGGGCAAGGTACCGGCTGGAGCCAAGGCTATCACCCCGGATCAACAACGAATCCAAGAGTTGGAGGCGTTGGTTCGGCAGAAAGACCGAGATATCGAAATCCTAAAAAAGGCCAGTGCTCTCCTGCTTCGGGACTCCAAAGATCGTTTTCGCTGATCAACGAGCTGAGTGAGCAATACGGTATCGTCGAATGCTGTCGCGTGCTTGGGGTCAAGCGCAGCAGTTTCTATGCATGGCGCAAACGCCAAGCCCGGAAAAATCCAGAGCGGGATCAGTTACGCTCGGCTGTAGAGGGCCATTTCAAAGTCTCTCGAGGTTCGGCTGGATCGCGAACACTAACCGAGGAACTGCGGCGTGACGGCCATAAAGTCGGACGCTACAAAGTGCGTAGTCTGATGCGTGAAGCTGGCCTGAAATGCAGGCAGCGCCGGCCGCACCGGTACCGTTCTTCAGGCGCGGAAGCGCTGATTGCAGAAAATCAGTTGAAGCGGAATTTCAAAGTTTCGACGATCAACGAAGTGTGGTGTGGGGATGTGACCTATATCCAGGTTGGCAAGCGCTGGCTGTACTTGGCAGCTGTGCTCGACCTGTACGCACGACGGGTGGTGGGCTGGGCATTTTCAATGATTGCGGACGCCAGGCTGGCCTGCAGCGCGCTACGCATGGCGGCCGAATCCCGCGGCAAGCCGAAGGATGTGATGTTTCATTCCGACCAGGGATGCCAGTACACCAGCCACAAGTTCAGGGCTGCACTTGAAGAGTACGACATGAATCAGAGCATGAGCCATCGAGGACAATGCTGGGATAACGCCGCCATGGAGCGCTTTTTTGGGGCCCTGAAGTCAGAGTGGATTCCCGCAGGGGGTTATGAAACCGAAGCACAGGCGCGGGCTGACGTTCAGGCTTATTTGGTCCGCTACAACCTGAAGCGCCTCCACAGCTACAACGGTTATCAAACCCCGGTAGCCATGGAGAAAAAGCTCAAGGATGCGGCATGAAACCTTAACTGGTGTCCAAAATAAGTTGACCAGTTCAAGCCCGCTCCTACAGGTCGTGCATCGAACCCTGTGGGAGCGGGCTTGCCCGCGAAGGGCCGCAAAGCGGCCCCCATGCTGGATCAGGCACCTACCAAGGAAGGCTGTGCCTCATTCTCCGGATGCAACGGCAACAGCGGCGAATGCGGATCGCTGTTGATCGAGTTGCGCCAAACATCGATCCAGGCCGAATTGTGCTCGGCCCAGACCCGCTCATGCAGACGCGACAGCGCCACCGGATCGCTCAACAGCGCCAGACGGGTGTTGCCGTCCAGCCCTTTCGGCCCGACTTCCAACGCCTTGGCGATGCGCTCTTCACGCAGCGCTTCGATCGGTGCCGCCTGGCCATGCCGGGCAGTCCCCATCGCGCAGGCCAAAGCGTTCTGGCGTGGGTCGACCACTGCCCGCACGAAGCCGTCATGCAGCGCATGCCAGCGGTTCTCGTGGGTGTACTGGTCGGTCGCCAACAGCTCGTGCGGGGTCGCGTATTCCTCAGGAATGAGGAACAGCTTCTCGTCCTTGGCCCGCAGGCCCAGGCGCACCCGGCTGGAGATCACCGAAACCGGGATCGACAGCACCAGCGAACCAACGATCGGCGCCAACCACCACAGGAAGCTTGGGTTCAACCAGGCCACCAACGCGGCCCAGGCAAAGCCCAACAGGGTCTGTGGACCATGGCGACGCACCGCTTCGCTCCACGGGGTGGAGTCGTCGTCACGCTGCGGCGAGTTCCAGGTCGCCGCCCAGCCGAGGAACGCGGCCAGGACGAAGCGGGTATGGAAGATCATCCGTACCGGCGCCAGCAGCATCGAGAACAGCATCTCGATCAGCATCGACAGGGTGACCTTGATCCGCCCACCGAACTCGGTGGCGCCCTTGGCCCAGATCAGGATGATGCTCAGCAGCTTGGGCAGGAACAGCAGCACTATGGTGGTGGAGAACAGCGCAATGGCCTTCTCCGGGTGCCATTGTGGCCACAACGGGTAGAGCTGGAACGGCTCGATGAAGTACTGCGGCTCCATCAGGGTGTTGGTCGCCAGCAAGGCGGTCGACAGCACCAGGAAGAAGAACCACAACGGCGCCGACAGGTACGACATCACCCCGGTAAGGAACACCGCACGGTGTACCGGGTGCATGCCCTTGACCAGGAACAGGCGGAAGTTCATCAGGTTGCCATGGCACCAACGCCGGTCGCGCTTGAGCTCATCGAGCAGGTTGGGCGGCAACTCTTCATAACTGCCTGGCAGGTCGTAGGCGATCCACACTCCCCAGCCGGCCCGACGCATCAGCGCCGCTTCGACGAAGTCGTGGGACAGAATCGCACCGGCGAAGGCGCCCTTACCGGGCAACGGCGCCAGGGCGCAGTGCTCGATGAACGGCTTCATCCGAATGATCGCGTTGTGCCCCCAATAGTGCGATTCGCCCAGCTGCCAGAAGTGCAGGCCAGCGGTGAACAGCGGGCCGTATACGCGGGTAGCGAACTGCTGCAGTCGCGCGTACAGGGTGTCCATCCCCGAGGCCTTCGGCGCGGTCTGGATGATGCCGGCATCCGGGTTGGCCTCCATCAGGCGCACCAGGCTGCTCAGGCAGTCACCACTCATCACGCTGTCGGCGTCGAGTACCACCATGTACTTGTACTCGCTGCCCCAACGACGGCAGAAGTCGTCAAGGTTGCCGCTCTTGCGTTTGACGCGACGGCGGCGACGGCGGTAGAAGATGCGGCCAAAGCCCTTGGCCTCGCGGCACACGTCCAGCCAGGCCTGCTGTTCGGCAACGGCGATGTCTGGATCGTTGGTGTCGCTGAGCACGAAGAAATCGAACCGATCGAGGTTGCCGGTGGCGGCCACCGACTCGAAGGTCGCGCGCAGACCGGCAAACACCCGTGGCACGTCTTCGTTGCAGATCGGCATTACCAGCGCGGTACGCGCTTCGGCGGCGATCGGCTCGCTACCGGCACTGCTGCCGGAGATCTTGTACTTGTCACGCCCGGTGAGCAGCTCGAGGAAGCCCATCAGCGCGGTCCAGAAGCCCGCCGACACCCAGCAGAAGAGGATACCGAACAGAATCAGGATGGAGGTCTGCAATGCATACGGCCAGACCTGCACGACGGTGTCCCACAGCGACTGGTTCATGATCTCGTCGAGATCGACGAACGACCAGCCCTGGTACGGCAGGATGCCTTTCATGTACCAGCCGGCAACGATGGTCTGACCGAGCATCAGCGCCAGCAGGATATAGCGACGCAGCGAGCCGACCCAGCGCCAGCGCGCTGGCGGCAGTTCGCGTTTGGGCGGCTGCGGTGCGTTGGTGCGGCCCGTCATGCGCCGCCACATGCGTACCAGGATATTGGTGCGCCATGGCTCGGGCAGAACCCGGGTGCGCTTGATCGGCGGGGCGATCTTCAAGCACAGCCGACCGCTGCCGTCGACGCCGAGCATTTCGGCGTCTTCCAGCTCGGCGGCGCTGCCCACGGTCAGGCGTGGGCCCACAGAGGCCTGTACGGCCTCGGTGGCAGTGGCGGCCGGATTGGCCGCCAGGCGTTGGTGCAGCTCGCTGAACGAGGCGCAGTTGGCGAGTTCCGCCCGCTGCTCGTCGCTCAGTGGTAAGTGGGCCAGGTACTCGCCAAGCGATTCTGGCCTTGCGCTTGAGTTACTCATCGGCAGGCAACTGATAGCTCCAGGTTTCGGTCAGCACCTTCTCGGTGGTGGCCGGGGCCCCGTTGGTGGACGCCGCATCGGCGGCTGGTTGCTCGGCAGGCTTTTCAGCCTTGGCATGCTTGGCCGCAGCCTTGTCATGCTTGGTGTCCTTGGCCGGCTTAGGTGCTTCGACCGGAACGTCCTGCAGCAGGGCAGCGCGCATCTCGGTGGACTTCTTCGGGTCCTGGATCTTCAGGCGCAAGGTCAGGCGCCAGCCCTTGGTCTCTGGGTTATAGCGCAGATTGTTCTCGACCACCTCGGCGTTGTCGCCAACGCTGATCTGGCTACGCACCTTGGCGTCTTCCTTCAAAGCAGCCAGGGCGGGGCCCGCGAAATCGACCAGGAAAGCCACGCTGCCGTCCGGCTGACGGATCAGGTTGGACTGCTTGACGTCACCGGTCGAACGCAGGGTCTGCTTGACCCAACCCAGCTCTGGGGCCTGGAACTTAGGCTCGTCGATGGTCCAGTGCAGGCGGTAGTCGTAGTCGGCTGGTTTACCTGGCTCTGGCAGGGTCTCCGGGCTCCAGAAGGCAACGATATTGTCGTTGGTCTCGTCGGCGGTCGGGATCTCGACCAGATCGACGGTGCCTTTGCCCCAGTCGCCCTTAGGCTCGATCCAGGTGCTTGGACGCTTCTGGTAGTTGTCATCGAGGTCTTCATAGTCGCTGAAGGCGCGGTGACGCTGCATCAGGCCGAAACCACGCGGGTTCTCGACGCTGAAGTTGCTCACAGCCAGGTGTTTCGGGTTGTTCAGCGGGCGCCACAGCCATTCGCCGTTGGCGGCATGGATCGACAGGCCTTCGGAGTCGTGCAGGGCCGGACGGTAGTTCATGACCTTGGAGGGCTGGTTAGGGCCAAACAGGTACATGCTGGTCAGCGGCGCGATACCCAGGCGGCTGACGTGATCACGCAGGTAGATGCGCGACTTGACGTCGACGATGGTGTCGTTGCCCGGGCGCACGGTCAGCTTGTAGGCGCCGGTGGAACGCGGCGAGTCGAGCAGGGCGTAGATCACCAGGTGCTTGTCGGCGGGCTTGGGCTTCTCGACCCAGAACTCGGTGAAACGCGGGAATTCTTCGCCGGACGGCAGCGCGGTGTCGATGGCCAGGCCACGGGCCGACAGGCCATAGGCGTGGCCCTTGCCGACGACGCGGAAATAGCTGGCGCCAAGCAAGGTCATGATCTCGTCTTGCTTGTCGGCCTTGTTGATCGGGTAGAGCACGCGGAAACCGGCGTAGCCGAGGTTTTCGACGGTCTTGGCGTCGTGCGGCACGTCCTGGAACTCGAAGCGGCTCGGGTCGTACTTGATTTCCTCGACCTTGGTGGCGGTGACCTGGTTGATCTTCACCGGTGTGTCGAAGTGCATGCCCTGGTGGTAGAAGGACAGCTTGAACGGCGTCTTGTCCTTGGCCCACTCGGCCTTTTCCTGAAGGAAGCGGATTTTCTGGTAATCGGCGTACTTCATGTCGCGGAACACCGCCGGCAGATTGCTCTTCGGTGCTTCGTACTTCTGGCCGGCCAGATCCTTTGCCTTGGCTGCAACATCGTCAAGATTGAATGCCCACAGCTGGCCAGCGCTCATCAGGCCGACCAGTGCTACGCCAGCCGCCAGGGCCTTGCGCAGCCGATTGCCGGGGATTCTTGGTGCATTACAGGGACTTACAATCACGAGCAACCCTCGCCGAAAACAGATCATGAAACCAACGGCCAGCGACCAATGCCGGGTTGGCGAGCACTGTTCGGACCCCGTGAGGGCGTAATGATTCCCCAAACGGATCCAGACAATGCTCGAGTCAAGGTGAAACGAACCTGCGAACGCAGGTTCACGCAGCGCGCGATTATCCAGCAGGCCGCGTTACAACGCATCAGGCTGTACAAACTATTTATCGTACAAACCCCCTTGTTTTCCTGCAAACAGGGGGTTATTTCGCCTCAGATTTGTAACATAAATGTTACGGGGCCATCATTGACCAGGTGCACCTGCATGTCGGCGCCAAAACGACCGCTGGCAACGTCCTCGTGCGAGGTTCGTGCGCGCGCTAGCAGATAGTCGAACAACTCGGCGCCCAGCGCCGGTGGCGCGGCAGTCGAGAAGCCCGGGCGCATGCCGCTACGCGTATCTGCCGCCAGGGTGAACTGGGACACCAGCAGCAAGCCGCCACCGATGTCCTTGAGCGACAGGTTCATCTTGCCGTCGGCATCGCTGAACACCCGGTAGTTGAGCAGCTTGTGCAACAGCTTATCGGCATGTTCACGGGTATCTTCAGGCTCGACTGCCACCAGCACCAGCAAACCCTGGTCGATGGCACCGACGATCTCCCCCTCTACCTCGACTCGCGCCCCGCGCACTCGCTGCAGCAAACCTTTCATGCTTCTTCCAAGGGCAGGTCGAGCAGGCGCCGGGCCATCTGATCGGCAGCGCGCACCAACGCATCGGTGATACCGGGCTCCGACGCGGCATGACCGGCATCGCGGATAACCTTCAGCTCACTGTTGGGCCAGGCCTGATGCAGCTCCCAGGCGTTGTCCAGCGGACAGATGACGTCGTAGCGGCCATGCACGATCACCGCTGGCAGGTGGGCGATCTTGGGCATGTCGCGGATCAGCTGGTCCGGCTCCAGGAAAGCATTGTTGGTGAAGTAGTGACACTCGATCCGGGCGATCGACAGTGCGCGCTGTGGCTCGGAGAAACGATCGACCACCAGCGGATTGGGGCGCAGGGTCGCGGTACGGCCCTCCCAGGTCGACCAGGCCTTGGCCGCGTGCATCTGGGCGATCTGGTCGTTGCCGGTCAGGCGCTTGTGGAAGGCCTTGACCAGGTCGTCGCGTTCATCGGCGGGGATCGGCGCGATGTAGTCCTGCCAGTAGTCAGGGAACAGGCGGCTGGCACCTTCCTGGTAGAACCAGCGGATCTCCTGCGGGCGGCACAGGAAGATGCCGCGCAGGATCAAGCCATGCACGCGCTCGGGGTGGGTCTGGGCGTAGGCCAGGGCCAGGGTCGAACCCCAGGAGCCGCCAAACAGCACCCACTTGTCGATGCCTAGGTACTGGCGAATGCGCTCCAGGTCCTCGACCAGATGCCAGGTCGTGTTGTTCTCCAGGCTCGCGTGCGGCGTGGAACGGCCGCAACCGCGCTGATCGAAGGTAATGATGCGATACAGGTTTGGATCGAAATAGCAGCGGCTCTGCGCGTCGCAGCCGGCACCTGGGCCACCGTGGATGAACACCACCGGCAGACCTTCCGGCGAACCGCTCTCATCGACATACAGCACATGCGGCGCTTGCACGGCCAGATCGTGCCGGGCGTAGGGTTTGATCTGCGGGTACAGGGTCTGCATTGCGCACTCCATGAAGGGCTATTCTTCGGCTGGCGCCATCATAAACCCGAATCATGCCAGGGCGCACCGGCAACGAGTGCTAACAATCGGCGTCGCCCTCTCGGACTTGGCTGCCCTTAAGATAGCGCCCTGCCCATCAACACCGAGGGAGCCCATGAAAACATTGACCATCGCTGTTCTCGCGCTGCTGTCTTTTACCACTCTAGCTGCACCGCCGGAGCCGCGTCTGGAACTGCAAGCTGCCATCGCCATGGCCGACGCCGCGCAGAGCGCCGCTCAAGCCCAGCATTACAACATCGTCATCAGCATCCATGACCAGCACGGCAATCTGAAGTACTTTCGGCGCATGGACAACACCAGCGTCGGTAGTATCCAGGTCGCGCAGTTGAAAGCATCGACGTCAGCCAGCTTCCCAGTCGAGTCCGGTGTGCTCGCTGAGCGCAGTGCGGGACTGCCTGCTAATCCTTATGGCTCGATCCCGGGGTTCTTGCTATTGGAAGGCGGGCTGCCGATTTTCGACCAGCACAAACGTCACGTCGGCAGCATTGGCATCAGCGGCGCCACACCTGAGCTGGACAAGGCGTTCGCCAAAGCTGGCGTCGAAGCCTATACAGCCTGCAAAAGTCACCAGTACGCTAAAACCTGCAGCGGGCGGTGACGAGAGTCTCCGCTCGCTGCGCCATTATTTGTCGTAGCGCTCCCGGCCCCATGCCAGGAGTGTTTCCAGCAAGCCGTTGAGTACCACCTGAGTAGGCCGGGCCAGATCCTCACGGTAAGTGAACGGCTCGATCTCCTCCATATAGGTGCTCTGGGCCAACTCCAGTTGCACCGCATGGATGTGCTGCGCAGGGTTGCCGTAGTGACGGGTGATGTGCCCGCCCTTGAAGCGTCCGTTGAGCACGTGGCTGTAACCTTCGGCCCCAGCGCACACCCCCTTGAGCCGCTCGGCCAACTGCGCGTCGCAGCTGGCGCCGTTGAACGTGCCAAGGTTGAAGTCCGGTAGTTTGCCCTCGAACAGATGCGGGATATGCGAGCGGATCGAATGTGCATCCCACAGCAGGGCATAGCCAAACGCTTCGCGTAGACGCGCCAACTCGTGCTTGATCGTGTCGTGATAGGGGCGCCAGATCTGCTCCAAGTAGGTCGCACGCTCGTCAGCAGAAGGCGTCAGGCCGTCTTTGAACAGTGGCTCGCCCTCGAACAATGTGGCCGGATACAGGCCCGTGGTTGCTCCGGCGTACAACGGCTTGTCATCCTCAGGCCGATTGAGGTCGATGACAAAGCGTGAGTATTGCGCCGCCACAACACTTGCGCCCAGCTCACGGGCGAAGTCGTACAGCAGGGGAATGTGCCAGTCGGTGTCTGGCAGGCTGCGCGCCTGATCGACCAGCCCATCGCGCACAGCCGGCGTCAGGCCAAGGCCTGCATGCGGCATGCTGATCAGCAGCGGCAGCCGACCTTGATGGAAACTCAATACCTTGTGCATGTCTGCCTCGCTCAATTGGAAATCTCGTGGCCGCGGCGCACCACGCGCTTGGGCAAGTCACCGCCGAGCCAGTAGGCAAGGTCGGCGGGGCGTTCGATCTGCCAGGCGATGAAGTCCGCCAGCTTGCCGACTTCCAGCGAGCCGTGGCTGGCGCCCAGCCCGAGCGCGGTAGCAGCGTGCAGGGTGACGCCGGCCAGGGCCTCCTCCGGGGTCATGCGGAACAACGTGCAGCCCATGTTCAGCATCAAGCGCAGCGACAGGCCTGGCGAAGTGCCTGGGTTAAGGTCGCTGGCCAAGGCGATCTTCACGCCATGCTTGCGCAGCGCGTCCATCGGCGGCAGCTGGGTCTCGCGCAGGAAGTAGAAGGCGCCCGGCAGCAGCACGGCAACAGTGCCAGCCGCAGCCATGGCGATGGCATCCTCTTCGGTCATGAACTCCAGGTGATCGGCAGACAACGCCTGGTAGCGTGCCGCCAGGCTCGATCCATGCAGCGACGACAACTGCTCGGCATGCAGCTTGACCGGCAGGCCCAGTTCTCGGGCCTTGATGAACACCCGCTCGACCTGGGCCGGGGAGAACGCCAGGTGCTCGCAGAATGCATCCACTGCATCTACCAGGCCCTCGGCCGCCAGCGCGGGTAGCAGCTCGTCGCAGATATGCGCGATGTAGTCATCGGCCCTGCCTGCGTATTCCGGCGGCAGCGCATGAGCGGCCAGGCAGGTGCTGCGCACGGTCAGTGGCAGCTCTTCGGCCAGGCGCCGGGCCACGCGCAGCATCTTGCGTTCGTTGGCCAGGTCCAGGCCGTAGCCGGACTTGATCTCCACGGTAGTGACGCCATCGCGCATCAGCGCTTGCACGCGCTGGTGGGCACTGGCGAACAGCTCGTCCTCGCTGGCCGCACGGGTGGCCCGCACGGTGCTGGCAATGCCGCCGCCTTGCGCGGCAATTTCGGCATAGCTGACGCCCTGCAGGCGCTGTTCGAACTCGCCGCTGCGGTTACCGCCGAACACCGCGTGGGTGTGGCAGTCGATCAGCCCTGGGGTAACCCAGGCGCCCGCCAGATCCACCGTGCGCTCGGCATCGACCGGCGGCAGTTCGCGACGCGGGCCGATCCACTCTATCAGGCCTGCGTTGCTGACGATGGCCGCGTCGTCGATGATCGAGTAGCTGCCCTGGGCCATGCTGGCCACGTGGCAATGCTGCCAAAGGGTTCTCATAGAGCGTCTCCGTTACTAGCGATGCAGCTCGGCGTGTTCCCTGGCCAGCTCGCCCTGGCCTGCGCTCGGCTTGCACCACAGCAGGTAGGAGGCCACCAGGAACACCACCCAGACCACACCGACGAGCAATGCCGCCTGGGTATCCGGGAAGTAACCGAGCACCGCAAAGATGAACACCATGAAGGCAATCGCCAGCGCTGGTCCATAAGGCCAGAACGGCACCGGGAACTTGAGCTGGGCCGCCTCTTCGCGCGTCATCCGGCGACGCATGGCGACTTGTGTGACCAGGATCATCAGCCACACCCACACCGTCGCGAAGGTGGCGATCGAGGCGATCAACAGGAACACGTTTTCCGGGATCAGGTAGTTGAGCACCACACCGATCAACAGCGCCGCCCCCATCACCAGCACCGTGAGCCACGGTACGCCGTGTTTCGACAGTTGGGCAAAACCGCGTGGCGCGTGGCCCTGTTGCGCCAGGCCATACATCATCCGGCCCGCGCCGAAGATGTCGCTGTTGATCGCCGACACGGCCGCAGAAATCACCACCACATTGAGCACGGCGGCAGCCGAGCCGATCCCCAGGTTGCTGAAGATCTGCACGAACGGGCTGCCTTGGCTACCGATCTGCGGCCACGGGTACAGGCACATCAACACGAACAGAGTAAGCACATAGAACAGCAGGATGCGCAGCGGCACGGCGTTGATCGCCTTGGGAATCACCCGCTGCGGATCCTTGGCTTCACCGGCGGTGATGCCGATGATTTCAATACCGCCAAAGGCGAACATCACCACGGCAAAGGAGGCGATCAAACCGCCGATACCGTTGGGCATGAAGCCGCCATGCTCGAACAGATTGCCGACCCCCACGGCAGCGCCGTTGCCGACCTGGCCAAAACCGAAGGCCATGATGCCCAGGCCGGCGAGGATCATCGCCACGATGGCGCCGACCTTGAGCAGCGACAGCCAGAACTCCATCTCGCCGAACACCTTGACGTTGCACAGGTTCAGCCCACCGATCAGGAAGACGATGCCCAGCACCCAGATCCAGCGCGGCACGTCGGGGAACCAGAAGCCCATGTAGATACCGAAGGCGGTCACGTCGGCAATGCAGACGATGATCATCTCGAAGGCGTAGGTCCAGCCGAGGATGAAACCGGCCATAGGCCCCAGGTAGGTGCTGGCGTAGTGGCCGAAGGAGCCGGCCACCGGGTTGTGCACGGCCATCTCGCCGAGGGCGCGCATGACCATGAACACCGCAGCGCCGCCAATCAGGTAGGCCAGCAGCACGGCGGGGCCGGCCATCTGGATGGCCGAGGCAGAGCCGTAGAACAGGCCGGTGCCGATGGCAGAGCCGAGGGCCATGAAACGAATGTGGCGGGACGATAGCCCGCGTTTGAGTCCTTGAGCTTGTTGCATTCTGCGTCCCTTTTATTTTTTTTGGACGAACAACCGCGTGTTGGGGCCGCATTGCGGCCCCCGCTATCTCACAGGCTCGGCAACACTCCAGCCGGCAACAACCCTGTCAGCGTGCCCTCAGCCAGCAGTTCACTGGCAATCTCGATATCCGGCGAGAAGAACCGGTCACGCTCGTAGTGCGCGACTTTCTCGCGCAGCGCCTTGCGGGCCTGTTCGAGCTTGGCCGAGGTTTTCAGCCCCTTGCGCAGGTCGAGCCCTTGGCACGCGCCCAGCCATTCGATAGCCAGCACGCCACGGGTGTTCTCGGCCATTTCCCACAACCGCTTGCCCGCCGCCGGGGCCATCGACACATGGTCTTCCTGGTTGGCCGAAGTCGGCAGGCTGTCGACGCTGTGCGGATGCGACAGCGCCTTGTTTTCGCTGGCCAGCGCGGCAGCCGTCACCTGGGCGATCATGAAGCCCGAGTTGACCCCGCCGTTTTCTACCAGGAACGGCGGCAGCTGGGACATGTGCTTGTCCATCATCAGCGAGATGCGCCGCTCGCTCAGCGCACCGATCTCGGCAATCGCCAGCGCCAGGTTGTCAGCCGCCATCGCCACCGGCTCGGCGTGGAAGTTACCCCCGGAGATCACATCGCCTTCGGCGGCGAACACCAACGGGTTATCCGACACCGCGTTGGACTCGATGGCCAATACCTCGGCAGCCTGGCGCAATTGGGTCAGGCAGGCGCCCATGACCTGTGGCTGGCAGCGCAGCGAGTAGGGATCCTGGACCTTGCCGCAGTTCTCGTGCGAGCGCGACACCTCGCTGGAATCGCCGAGCAGATCGCGGTAGCAGGCTGCCGCGTCGATCTGGCCGCGCTGGCCACGCACTTCGTGGATGCGTGCATCGAATGGTGAACGCGAACCCAGCGCCGCTTCGACGGTAAGGCCGCCGCAGGTGATCGCCGCAGCGAACAGGTCTTCGGCGTGGAACAACCCACGCAAGGCGTAGGCAGTCGATGCCTGGGTACCATTGAGCAGGGCCAGGCCCTCTTTGGCTGCCAGGGTCAGCGGCTCGAGGCCGGCCACTGCCAGGGCCTCGTTTGCAGGCAACCACTGACCCTGATAACGCGCCTTGCCCTCACCCAGCAGCACCAGCGACATGTGCGCCAATGGTGCCAGGTCGCCCGAGGCGCCTACCGAACCCTTGAGCGGAATGTGCGGATAGACTTCAGCGTTGACCAAGGCGATCAGCGCATCGATGACCTTGCGGCGAATACCGGAGAAACCCCGGCTCAGGCTGTTGATCTTGAGCACCATGATCAAGCGCACCATGGAGTCATCCAGCGGCGCGCCGATGCCGGCAGCGTGCGACAGCACCAGCGAGCGCTGCAGGTTTTCCAGGTCTTCGCGGGCAATGCGGGTCGAGGCCAGCAGGCCAAAACCGGTGTTGATGCCGTAGGCTGTGCGGTCCTCGGCGAGAATCTGTTCGACGCAAGCGACGCTGGCATTGATCGCCGGGCCAGCACTGTCATCCAGGCGCAGTTGCACGGGCGCTGCGTGGATCGCGCGCAGCTGGGCCAGGGTCAGGGTACCGGGCTTGAGGGTCAGTTCGGTCACTTCGCTACTCCATTCGCATGGGGCCCACAGGCCCCTTCTTGTTATTCAGTATCGCCCTTGCTCGGTGCTGACGATCAACCTGTGATCATCGGCAGATCGAGGCCCTGCTCTTTGGCGCAGTCGACAGCGATCGGGTAACCGGCGTCGGCATGGCGCATGACGCCAGTGCCTGGGTCGTTGGTCAGCACGCGGGCAATGCGCTCGGCGGCTTCATCGCTACCATCGCAGACGATGACCATGCCTGAGTGTTGCGAGAAGCCCATGCCCACTCCGCCACCGTGGTGCAGCGAAACCCAGGTAGCGCCGCTGGCGGTATTGAGCAGGGCGTTGAGCAGCGGCCAGTCGGACACCGCGTCGGAGCCATCGCGCATCGATTCGGTTTCGCGGTTCGGGCTGGAGACCGAGCCGGAATCAAGGTGGTCGCGGCCAATGACGATCGGCGCCGACAACTCGCCGCTACGCACCATTTCGTTGAAGGCCAGGCCCAGCTTGGCACGCAGGCCCAGGCCAACCCAGCAGATACGCGCCGGCAGGCCCTGGAAGCTGATGCGCTCGCGGGCCATGTCCAGCCAGCGGTGCAGGTGGGCGTCGTCAGCGATCAGCTCTTTGACCTTGGCATCGGTTTTGTAGATGTCTTCAGCTTCGCCCGACAGCGCGGCCCAGCGGAATGGACCCACGCCGCGGCAGAACAGCGGACGGATATAGGCCGGAACGAAGCCTGGGAAGTCGAAGGCATTGCTCACGCCCTCTTCCTTGGCCATCTGGCGAATGTTGTTGCCGTAGTCGAAGGTCGGCACACCCTGCTTCTGGAAGTCGAGCATGGCCTGCACGTGAACGGCCATGGACTGCTTAGCAGCCTTGACCACTGCGGCCGGTTCGGTCTGGGCGCGGTCGCGGTACTGCTCCCAGGTCCAGCCAGCGGGCAGGTAGCCGTTGAGCGGGTCGTGGGCGCTGGTCTGGTCAGTGACCATGTCCGGACGCACGCCACGCTTGACCAGCTCCGGCAGGATTTCGGCGGCGTTGCCCAGCAGGGCGATGGAGATGGCTTTGCCTTCGGCGGTGTATTTGCCAATGCGCGCCAGCGCGTCGTCCAGATCGCTGGCTTGCTCGTCGACATAGCGGCTGCTCAGGCGGAAATCGATCCGGCTCTGCTGGCACTCGATGTTCAGCGAGCAAGCGCCGGCCAGGGTCGCCGCCAGTGGCTGGGCGCCGCCCATGCCGCCAAGGCCGGCGGTGAGCACCCACTTGCCCTTGAGGCTACCGTTGTAGTGCTGGCGACCGGCTTCGACGAAGGTTTCGTAGGTGCCTTGGACAATGCCCTGGCTGCCGATGTAGATCCAGCTGCCGGCGGTCATCTGGCCGTACATGGCCAGGCCCTTGGCATCCAGTTCGTTGAAGTGCTCCCAGTTGGCCCAGTGCGGCACCAGGTTGGAGTTGGCGATCAACACGCGCGGGGCGTTGCTGTGGGTCTTGAACACGCCGACCGGCTTGCCAGACTGCACCAGCAGGGTCTCGTCGTCTTCCAGGCGGGTCAGGGTCTCGACGATCTTGTCGTAGCACTCCCAGTTACGTGCGGCGCGGCCAATGCCGCCGTAGACCACCAGTTCCTTGGGGTTCTCGGCCACCTGCGGGTCGAGGTTGTTCATCAGCATGCGCAGCGGCGCTTCGGTCAGCCAGCTTTTGGCGGTCAGCTTGTTGCCACGCGGGGCACGGATTTCTACGTCACGGTATTTGTTGTTGTCAGTCACGGGGAAGGTCCTCTGCGGTCATCCGACGGCGGTGTGTCGATGGCCAATATACAAACACACCTTTACTTGTATGTACAAGCATGGACAACCAAAAATCTTTCTATCTTCCTTGCAAATGATTGGGGCCGCTTCGCAGCCCATCGCGGGGCAAGCCCGCTCCCACGTGCGCACTACAGCTTGCGTGGGAGCGGGCTTGCCCCGCGATGGATTGCGAAACGGCCCCGATAATCGTTATCTCAGCGCGCAGTCAGCTCAATCAGGCAAAACCGCCCCTGCACATCCAACCCCAGCAAGCCATCATTGCCTTCCAGCCGCAGGCAGTCGTACAACCCCAGGCTCTGCGACTCATGCCCGGCCAGCCCGACTTCGACATGATTGCTGCCAGCAAACAGCAACACCGTCGGCGCCGAACTGAATAACCGGCTACTGCCATCGAACCACTGCAAGCGCGCCCGATAGCGCTGCGGCGCATAGATCAGGTTGAAATCCCTGATAGGGCCACCCAGCAGCTTGCAGCTGACCTGGCTCTCGCCATTGAAGGCGAAGGCATCGAAGCTAAGTAGCGGTCGGCTAGCCTGGCCATCGACCAACAAGCGCATGCCGTCGCCTTGCAGCACGGTGATGATCCGCTGATAACCGCTGAAGCTTGAGAAACCGCCAGACTCTTCAATATCGGCAATCGACAGGCGCCAGCCAAATCCTTCCAGGCTATCGCCCGCGTCGCGGGCAATCTCCTCGGTGAAACCGCCGCCGTTCTTCCACGGCATGCGTGGGTAGTCGCGAGCACGCAACAACTGCAACTGGCTCATTTGCTGAAACGTCCTTCCAGGCGATGACGGGAGCCGGGGTGGATCAACCGCGCGGCAGTAACTGGCTGGCGACCGGACCAGGTGCGCCGGCGGATCAGCAGGCACGGCTCACCACGTTCGATCTGCAGCAAGCGGCACTCTTCGGGCTCGGCAAGAATGGCTTCGACCACGTGCTCGCCCTCGGTCAGCGGAGCGACCTGGGACAAGTAGGCGTAGGGCGTCTGCCGGGTGAAGTCCTGGCTCAGGTAATCCGGGGCGATCAGGGCGTTGACGTAGCGGTCTTCGATCTGCACCGGGATGCCGTTCTCGTAATGCACGATCAGCGAATGGAACACCCGCTGACCTTCGCGCATGTCCAGCGCCAGGGCGCGCTCGGAGCCTGCCGCTTCTTCGGCCAGGGTAATCACTTGGCAGCTATGCTGATGGCCACGGCTGGCGATCTCGTCGGCAATGTTGTTGACCTCGAACAGCGCCGAACGGGTCTTGGGTTCGGCAACGAAAGTGCCCACCCCTTGCATGCGCACCAACAGGCCATCGGCGGTCAGTTCACGCAGGGCGCGATTGATCGTCATGCGGCTGAATCCCAGTTGGCTGACCAGCTCGCTCTCGGAAGGCACCCGGTGATGGGGCGGCCAAGTGCCGTTTTCGATCTGCTGGATGATCATCTGCTTGACCCGGGCGTACAGCGGCGCCGGACCTTCGCCCATCTGGGCCACCAGCGCGGAGACAGGAGGTGTCGGCACGGCTTTTATCCTTGTGCGGTATGAGTGAACGGTAGCTTGCCGGAGTTTACCGGGCAGGCAAACGCCTGTATATGTATATACAAGTTAACAAGAACAGGAAAAACCCATGCCCGTCTTCTTCGCCGAGCGCGCCCTGCTGTCCACTGGCTGGGCGCGCAACGTCCGTCTTGAGGTCGCCGCCGATGGTCGACTGTCCAGTCTCCAGGCCGATGCCTCGGCCGAGGGCGCCGAGCGACTGGCCGGCCCGCTACTGCCGGGCATGCCCAACTTGCACTCGCACGCCTTCCAGCGCGCCATGGCAGGCCTGGCTGAGGTGGCGGGCAATCCCAACGACAGTTTCTGGACCTGGCGCGATCTGATGTACCGCCTGGTGGGTCGGATCAACCCGGAGCAACTGCAAGTCATCGCCCGCCAGCTGTACATCGAAATGCTCAAGGCCGGCTACACCTCGGTGGCAGAGTTCCACTACGTGCATCATGACCGCGATGGCCAGGCGTATGCCGACCCTGCCGAGCTGTCGCGGCGTATCAGCGCCGCCGCGAGCAGCGCCGGGATTGGCCTGACGCTGCTGCCGGTGTTGTATAGCCATTCGGGCTTTGGTGGCCAGGCGCCCAATGACGGTCAGCGCCGCTTCATCAACTCAAGCGAACAATACCTGCGCTTGCAGGAGCAGCTACAGCCGCTGTTGGCCGCTCAACCAGCACAACAGCTAGGCCTGTGTTTCCACTCCTTGCGCGCGGTGACCCCGACGCAGATTGCCGGTGTCGTGGCGAACGGTGACCAGGCCTGCCCGATCCACATCCACATCGCCGAGCAACAAAAGGAAGTCGACGATTGCCTGGCCTGGAGCGGCGTGCGTCCGCTGCAATGGCTGTATGAACATGTCGATGTCGACCGCCGTTGGTGCCTGGTGCATGCCACCCATGCCGAGCCAGATGAAGTTCGCGCCATGGCTCATAGCGGCGCGGTGGCCGGGTTGTGCCTGAGCACCGAAGCGAACCTTGGGGACGGGATCTTCCCTGCGGTGGATTACCTGGCCCTGGGTGGCCGCATGGGGATTGGCTCGGACAGCCATGTATCGCTCAGCGTGGTCGAGGAGTTGCGCTGGCTGGAGTATGGCCAGCGGCTGCGTGACCAACGACGTAATCGGCTGTACCGGGGCGATCAACCGATGGTTGGCAGAACCCTCTACGATGCCGCGCTCAGTGGTGGCGCGCAGGCGCTGGGGCAGCCGATTGGCGAGCTCAGCGTGGGCAAGCGCGCCGACTGGCTGGTGCTCGATGGGCAGGATCCGTACATTGCCACCGCCGAGGGCGACGCCATTCTCAACCGCTGGCTGTTTGCCGGCGGCGATCGCCAGGTGCGCGATGTGATGGTCAACGGGCAGTGGGTGGTGCGCCAGGGGCGGCATGCGCAGGATGAGGACAGTGGGCGAGCGTTCGTCGAGGTGCTGCGCCAGCTGCTGGACTGATTAAACGCAGTTCCACCGCTATCGCGGGGCAAGCCCGCTCCCACGCTATCTATCTAGGGTCTGTATGAAAAGTCTTGAGACGCCGGTCAGGCAAGGCGAAAACAGCCGAGGAACGGTCGGAGTCGCGCTCGACTTTACTGGAGTAAATGAGCATTCCGAGGCTGTTTTCAACGCAGCATGACAAGTATCAAGGCTTTACGTACAGAGCCTAGGCAAGCGTGGGAGCGGGCTTGCCCCGCGATGACAACCGCATTACCTGGCGGCGATATCCCGATCCGCCACCCGCCAAATCAAGCGATTGGTGTCATACCCCTGCTGGCGCGCCTTGGCCAACAGGTTTTCACGCTGCCACGCCGGTAGCGATGGGGTGCGCGACAGAATCCACAGGTACTTGCGATCAGGGCTGCCGACGATGGCCGTGCGGTAATGGGCATCCACATACAGCACCCAATACTCACCCTTGGCCACGCCCGGCGCCAGGCGGGTAAACCAGTTATCGAATTCGACCCATAGCTTGTCGGTGTGCCCCGCTTCCTGCGGCTTGGCATTGCCTTCGGCACGAATCCACTCGCCATCGAGCATCCGGCAGCGGTTCAACACACCAAGGGTGCCATCGGGCTTGGCGTTGTAATGCGCCTCGGACTGGGCACAGTCGCGCTGGAAGTACATCGGCAGGCGCGCCAGCTCATACCATTTGCCCTGGTAGCGCTTGAGGTCCACCGCGCCGGCCGTCTTCGGCGCCAGCGGGTCGACGCTGGAGCTGGCACAGCCGCCCAACAGCAGCGCCAGGCAGACGCCCAGCAGCAGGCTCAACCGCCTCATTTGAGGCCCTGCCCGGAGTACATCAGCACCTTGTCCGCCGCGTACTGCACGCTGATGAAACTCTTCTCGTCACCCCAGGTGCAGCTGCTCATGCCCAGCGCTCCGGAGCATTCGGTTGGCGTACCCAACAGTTGCTCGACCTCGGCCTTGTTCATGCCGGCCTTGAGCTTGGAATAGTTTTCCTGATTGATCTTGCTGCACGCAGTCAGGACGACGCACAAGGACAACAGGGCGAGGGAACGCAACGACATGAAGGGACACTCCTGGGACATGGGGCTCAGGCGAGGCGCCTGTGGAGAGCTTAGAAGGCAAAAAGCCTCCTCGGTTCCCTGCCCTGGGTGCTTTGACCCCCTGCCATTGGTCGACTGGTTCGCAATTGATTAATGTTTTACCCGCGCAGGTCGACACAGCTTCCAGCGGTGTGGCCGATTGCCGCCCCCTCCCTTCGACGTGCTTCCCTGCGCAGACTTTGCCATGACCAACAACCTCAAGTTCAGCCACAAGATCCTGCTGGCCGCTGCCCTCGTGGTGGCCGTTGCCTTTACCTGCTTCGTGCTGTTCAACGATTACCGACAACGCCAGTCCCTGCGTAGCGATACCGAGTCGACCCTGCAGGACCTGGGCAACCTGACTGCCGGCAACATCCGTAACTGGCTCGACAGCCGTATCCAACTGCTCGACACCTTCGCCCAGCAGATTGCCGTCGACGGCAAGCCTGGCCTGGACCGCGCCCTGGCGCTGCCGGTGTATGCCAACACCTTCCAGCTCACCTACTTTGGCGGCCAGGACGGCAGCATGCAGTCGGTGCCAGTAGGCAACCGCGCCGCTGACTACGATCCGCGCGTGCGCGGCTGGTACAAAGCCGCCAGCGCCGCCAACCAGACCATCGTCACCGAGCCGTACATCTCGGCCTCCGCCGGCAAGCTGGTGATCACCCTGGCTAGCCCCGTGCAGCAAGGCGGCCGACTGATTGGCGTCAGCGGCGTAGACACCGACCTGCAGACCATCAGCAACCTGATCAACGCGCTGGACTTCGACGGCAGTGGTCACGCGTTCATCGTCAATGGCGAAGGCAAGATCCTGATTCATCCCAAGGGAGAGCTGGCGCTCAAGAGCCTCGCCGATATCTACCCGACCGACACCCCGCGCATCGGCAGCGGCCTGAAGGAGGTCGAGTTCGAGGGGCGCAAGCAGTTCATCAGCTTCACCCATGTCGACGGCGTGCCGTCGGCTGACTGGTACGTGGCGCTGGTCCTCGACCAGGACGCAGCCTTCGCCATGCTCAGCGAACTACGTACCTCGGCAGTGGTGGCGACGCTGATCGCGGTAGTGGCGATCATCGCCCTGCTGGGCCTACTGATCCGCGTCTTGATGGAACCGCTGCACATCATGGGCCGCGCCATGCACGACATCGCCCAGGGCGAAGGCGACCTGACCCGGCGCCTGACCATCCACGCCCAGGACGAGTTCGGCAGCCTCGGCCAGTCGTTCAACCGCTTCGTCGAGCGCATCCATGAGTCGATCCGGGAAGTGTCCTCGGCCACGGGCCAGGTCAATGCGGTGGCGAGCCAGGTGATTACTGCCTCCAACGCCTCGATCCACAATGCCGACCAGCAGTCGAGTCGCACCAGCAGCGTTGCCGCAGCGATCAACCAGCTTGGTGCCGCCGCCCAGGAAATCGCCCAGAACGCCGCGCTCGCCTCGCAGCACTCAAGCGATGCGCGCAACCTGGCCGAGGATGGCCAGCAGGTGGTCGGCCAGACCATCGAGGTGATGAACCAGCTCTCGGCGCGGATCAGCGATTCGTGCGGCAACATCCAGACGCTCAACTCGCACACTGCCAACATCGGTCAGATTCTCGATGTGATCAGCGGTATTTCCCAGCAGACCAACCTGCTGGCACTCAATGCCGCCATCGAAGCCGCCCGTGCCGGCGAGGCTGGGCGTGGGTTTGCCGTGGTCGCCGACGAAGTACGCAACCTCGCGCATCGCACGCAAGAGTCGGCGCAGCAGGTGCAGAGCCTGATCGAAGAGCTGCAGGCGGGCGCCCAGGTGGCGGTCAGTACCATGAACCAGAGCCAGCAACAGAGCGAGCACAGCGTGGGCATCGCCAACCAGGCCGGTGAGCGCCTGGGCAGCGTGACCCAGCGCATTGGCGAGATCGACGGCATGAACCAGTCGGTGGCGACTGCCACTGAAGAGCAGACAGCCGTGGTCGAGTCGATCAATGTCGACATCACCGAGATCAATACGCTGAATCAGGAAGGGGTGCAGAACCTGCAGAGCACCTTGCGCGCCTGCAATGACCTGGAGCACCAGGTGGACCGCTTGAAGCAGTTGGTGGGCAGTTTCAGGATCTGATCCGGCAACTGCTGGTATCAGCTGGATCGTGCGTGGGAGCGGGCTTGCCCTGCGATGGCGAAGGTGAATTCACCACTACTATCGCGGGACAAGCCCGCTCCCACGTTCGATCCAAACGATGGTGCGCCCTTAGAACCTGGAGCCAGGTTCGAGGAGAAAATCCATCTCTTCACTGGTACTAGGGCGCCCCAGCATCAGGTTGCGATGCGGGAAGCGCCCGAACCGGGCAATCACCCGCTGATGCTGTTCGGCATAATCCAGAAAACCTTCGAACAACCGGCGGTTAGCCTCCGGTTGTTCTTCGAGCAGCGTCTGGTAACGCTCGACGCTCAGGTTCTGCCAATCGAGCACCTCGGCATGCTCCAGCACCAGCAGCACGAACACGCGCTGGATCGGCAGCAGCTGGTAATCCCAGCCTTTCTGCAAGCCCTGCATCGCCACCACTTGGGCGCGGCGGTCGCCTTCGAAAGCCAGCGGCGTGTCGCGATGGATCATGCGCGGCAGCTGGTCGAGCAGCAGGATCAGCCCCAGCCAGCCCTGCGGGCTCTGCTGCCACTCATCCAGGCCACCGGCCAAGGCTTGCTCGCATAGATCGCCGAAGCGATCGCGCGCTTCGTCGTCATGGTGCTTGCCAAACCACAGCGTACTCTTCTCGTCAGCCACGGCCTGGGCACTGGTGCCCCAACCGAACCACCATTCCAACAACGGCTGCCAAGGTGCGAGCATGACTTACTCCTTGTGGTAGGCGGTGACGCGCTCCACCTCTTCCTTCGAGCCAAGGATTACCGACACGCGCTGGTGCAGGCTTTCTGGCTTGATGTCGAGGATACGCTCGTAACCGTTGGTGGAGGCGCCGCCGGCCTGCTCGATGATGAACGACATCGGGTTGGCTTCGTACATCAGGCGCAGCTTGCCCGGCTTGCTCGGCTCGCGGGCATCGCGCGGGTACATGAACAGGCCGCCACGGGTGAGGATGCGGTGCACGTCGGCCACCATCGAGGCGATCCAACGCATGTTGTAGTTCTTCTTCAGCGGGCCGGTCTCACCTGCCAGCAGCTCGCCGACGTAACGCTGCACCGGGGCTTCCCAGTGGCGTTGGTTGGACATGTTGATGGCGAACTCGGCGGTGCTGGTCGGCACCTGGATGTTTTCGTGAGTCAGGACGAAGCTGCCCAGCTCGCGGTCCAGGGTGAAGCCCTTGACGCCATTACCCAGGGTCAGGATCAGCATGGTCTGCGGACCATAGATCGCGTAACCGGCGGCGACCTGCTCGGTGCCAGGCTGGAGGAAGGCGTTCTCGTTGAGGGTTTCGTTCTGGCTCAGGTATTCGTTGGGGCAGCGCAGCACCGAGAAGATGGTGCCGACCGAGACGTTGACGTCGATGTTCGACGAACCGTCCAGTGGGTCGAAGACCAGCAGGTAGGCGCCTTTGGGGTATTTACCGGGGATCTGGTAGGCATTGTCCATTTCTTCGGACGCCATGCCGGCCAGGTGACCGCCCCATTCGTTGGCTTCGAGCAGGATCTCGTTGGAGATCACGTCGAGCTTCTTCTGCACTTCGCCCTGCACGTTTTCGGTGCCCATGCTGCCCAGTACGCCGCCCAGGGCGCCTTTGGACACGTTGTGGCTGATCTCCTTGCACGCACGCGCCACCACCTCGATCAGGAAGCGCAGATCGGCAGGGGTATTGTTGCTGCGGGTCTGCTCAATCAGATAGCGACTCAGGGTAACGCGGGACATGTATGGCTCCGAAAAGGATAGGGGGAGAAAAACCCCCGCAGTTTACAGGGAGAGTGACGGCCTAGCGAGTAAAGAGACGCGCCTGGCGGATCAGACGGTAGATTGGGGGTTGAGTTCATTGACTGCAGGGCCGATGGTCGGTGGGGGCCTCATCGCGGGGGCAAGCTCGCTCCCACGCAGCCATGAGCGACGCATGACAGCCACAGCCGCTGCGTAGCAGCGGCTGCGTAGCAGCGGCTGCGTGGGAGCGGCTGATAGTAGCTGCTGCGTGGGAGCAGGCTTGCCCCGCGATAGCATGGCTCAATCCAACGCCTTCCAGATTTCCGTCGCATACTCGCGAATGGTCCGATCCGACGAGAACCAGCCCATCCGCGCAGTATTGAGCACCGCCATGCGCCACCATTCCTGCGGCTTGTGCCAAAGCTCCTCGACCCGGCGCTGGGCATCCCAGTAGGCATCGAAGTCGGCACAGACCAGGAAGCGGTCATGGGCGATCAGCGAATCGATCAGGTGCACATAGCGCGACGGATCATCCGGCGAGAACACCCCACTGCGAATCGCCTGCAAGACATCCCCCAGACGATGGGAAGCGGCAATCGCCGCATTGGCACCGAAATCCCCTGCCCGCTTGCGCGCCTCGACCTGCTGAGCGGTCAGGCCGAAGATGAACATGTTTTCCTCGCCGACCTGCTCACACATCTCGACGTTGGCACCATCCAGAGTGCCGATGGTCAGCGCGCCGTTGAGGCCGAATTTCATGTTGCTGGTACCGGACGCTTCATAGCCGGCGGTGGAGATCTGCTCGGAAAGGTCCGCCGCCGGAATGATGCTCTCGGCCAGGCTGACGTTGTAGTTGGGCAGAAACACCACCTTGAGCAAGCCGCGCACGGTCGGGTCGTTGTTGACCACCCGGGCGATGTCGTTGGCCAGCTTGATGATCAACTTGGCCTGGTGATAACTGGCCGCCGCCTTGCCGGCGAAGATCTTCACCCGCGGCACCCAGTCGGTGCCAGGCTCAGAGCGCATCGCCTGATACAGCGCGACAGTGTGCAGCAGGTTGAGCAACTGGCGCTTGTATTCGTGGATGCGCTTGACCTGAACGTCGAACAACGCCTCCGGATTGACCGTCACCCCCAGGCGATCCTGAATGATGCTGGCCAACGCGCGCTTGCTATGCAGGCGCTGGGCGGCGAACTGCTTGCGAAACGCCGGCTTGTCGGCGAATGGGGCAAGGTTGGTCAGGCGTGTTTCCGAATCGTCCAGCACCTCTGCCCCCAGCGACTCGATGAGCATGCTGGTCAACTGAGGGTTGGCTTGGTACAGCCAACGACGGAAGGTGATGCCGTTGGTCTTGTTGTTGATCCGCTGCGGGTACAGCTTGTGTAATTCGGCGAACACCGTGCTCTTCATCAGCTTGCTGTGCAGTGCCGACACGCCATTGACGCTGTGCGAGCCGAGGAAGGCCAGGTTGCCCATGCGCACCCGGCGGCCGTTGTCTTCTTCGATCAGCGACACCGCGCGCAGCACGTCGAAGTCGTGCAGGCCTTTGGCCCGCAACGCATCGATATGGTAGGCGTTGATCAAATAGATGATCTGCATGTGCCGCGGCAGCATGCGCTCCATCAAGGCGACCGGCCAGGTTTCCAGCGCTTCCGGCAACAGGGTGTGGTTGGTGTAGGCCAACGTGCCGACTGTGACTTCCCAGGCTTTTTCCCACGGAATTTCATGCTGGTCGACCAGTAGCCGCATCAGCTCGGCCACAGCGATCGAGGGGTGGGTGTCGTTGAGCTGGATCGCCGCAGCGTCTGGCAGGTTGAGCAGGGTATCGTGCATGTTCAGGTGCCGGCGCAGCAAATCCTGCAGCGAGGCGGAAACGAAGAAGTACTCCTGGCGCAGGCGCAACTCCTGCCCAGCTTCAGTGCTATCGGCCGGGTACAGCACCCGCGAGATACTTTCGGCCCGCGCCACTTCCGCCACCGCCCCTAAATGGTCGCCGGCATTGAAGCGTTCCAGATGCAGCTCTTCCAGCGCCCGCGCACGCCACAGGCGCAGGGTATTGACGCTGGCACCCCGCCAGCCGACCACCGGCGTGTCGTAGGCCACCGCCCGCACCGTCTCGCCCGGCCACCAGACCTGGCGCTGCTGGCCCGCGCTGTCCTGCACGGTTTCAACGCTGCCGCCAAAGCTGATCGGGTAGATCACCTCGGCACGCTCGAACTCCCAGGGGTTGCCGAAATCCAGCCAGTTTTCGGTCTGCTCCTGCTGCCAGCCATCGACCACCGCCTGGCGGAACAGGCCGTGCTCGTAGCGGATGCCATAGCCATGCGCGGCAATGCCGAGGGTCGACATGCTTTCCATGAAGCAAGCCGCCAAGCGGCCCAGGCCGCCATTACCCAGCGCCGCGTCGGGTTCGAGCAGACGGATTCGCTCAAGGTCGACATCCAGCCCATCGAGGGCTTCCCGGGCAATATCCAGCAGCCCGAGATTGCTCAGGCTGTCGAACAGCAAACGGCCAATCAGGAACTCCAGGGAGAAGTAATAGACGCGCTTCTGGCTGCGTCGATAGGCCTGTCGGGTGTGATCCATCCAGTGGTCGACCATATGGTCGCGCGCGGCCAGGGCGATGGCCTCGAACCAGTCATGATCGAAGGCGTGCTCCGGGTCCTTGCCGACCGCGTAGGTCAGCTTGGCCAATACAGCGGCACGAAATTCGGCCACCTCGGCGTCACGTGCTTTAGGTTCCTGGGACATGCGGCATCCTCGGGCAAGTTGACGAAAGCGGAGGGAGATTGTTGAGACTAGACCCTTCGACAGGGAGTGACAGTTCCCGTTCGCAGTTTTCATGCCCATAACGGCAATCGGGCAAAAGGTTGTTCACAAATTGAACAACTCCGGTATGATCGCGCGCCCCAAGACCGTGATCTGCCCCCCATAACTATGAAACCGACCCTGATTGCCGCGGCCGAAGTCGACCGCCTGGAAACCTGGCAGCGCTATGCCAGCCATATGTGCGGGGGCTGCCATTCGACCTGCTGCACCCTGCCTGTTGAAGTGAAGATCAAAGACCTGATCCGTATTGGCGTGGTGGATGAGTTCGAAAAGGACGAGCCGCCCAAGAACGTCGCCAAACGCCTGCAGAAGGAAGGCATCATCGAACGCTTCAACCAGAAGTCGGGGATCTTCACCCTGACCCGGATGAGCAACGATGACTGCATGTATCTGGATCGTAAAAGCCGCCTGTGCACCATTTATGACAAGCGCCCGGATACCTGCCGCAACCATCCCAAGGTCGGGCCGCGGCCGGGATACTGCGCTTACAAGCCCAAAGCCGTTGCGCGCTAATAGCAGGACTGTCTGTTAGCACGCCGAGCTTACTGCGTGAGAGCGGGCTTGCCCCGCGATTAGCCCTCTGACTGACACCCCGCACAAACAAAAACGCCCCCGGCCTTTCGACCGGGGGCGTTTTCATTCAGCCTGAGCTAACTCAGTTCTTGGCTTTCTTGGCAGCGCGGGTACGCTCGCCTTCGTCCAGGATCTTCTTGCGCAGACGGATCGACTTCGGCGTGACTTCGCACAGCTCGTCGTCCTGGATGAATTCCAGGGCCTGTTCGAGGGTGTGGCGAACTGGCGGAACCAGGGCGATGACTTCGTCCTTGCCCGAAGCACGCATGTTGTCGAGCTTCTTGCCTTTGGTCGGGTTCACGCCCAGGTCGTTGTCACGGCTGTTCAGGCCGATGATCTGACCGTTGTAGATCTCTTGGCCGTGTTCAACGAACAGCTTGCCGCGAGCCTGCAGGGTTTCCAGCGAGTAGGTCAGAGCCTTGCCAGTCTCGACCGACACCAGAACGCCGTTCAGGCGGCCGGACATCTGGCCCGACTTCATGGTGTCGTAGCGATCGAAGATCGAGGTCAGGATGCCTGCACCGTTGGTCAGGGTCAGGAACTGGTTACGGAAACCGATCAGACCACGAGCTGGAATGTTGTACTCCAGGCGAACACGGCCTTTGCCATCCGGAACCATGTTGGTCAGGTCGCCTTTACGCAGACCCATCTCTTCCATGACCTTGCCCTGGGATTCTTCAGGGATGTCGATGGTGACGTTCTCGAACGGCTCCTGCTTGACGCCGTCGACTTCGCGGATGATCACTTCAGGACGGCCTACAGCCATCTCGAAACCTTCACGACGCATGGTTTCGATCAACACCGACAGGTGCAGTTCGCCACGGCCCGATACCTTGAACTTGTCAGGGGAATCGGTTTCCTGAACGCGCAGAGCAACGTTGTACAGCAGCTCTTTGTCCAGACGGTCCTTGATGTTACGGCTGGTGACGAACTTGCCTTCCTTGCCGCAGAACGGCGAGTCGTTGACCTGGAAGGTCATCGAAACGGTCGGCTCGTCAACGGTCAGCGGCTTCATCGCTTCTACCGCATCCGGGGCGCACAGGGTGTCGGAGATGAACAGCTCATCGAAACCGCTGATGCAGACGATGTCGCCCGCTTGGGCTTCTTCGACGTCGATGCGGTGCAGACCGTGGTGGCCCATCAGCTTGAGGATACGGCCGTTACGCTTCTTGCCGTTGGTGTCGATGGCGACAACCGGGGTGTTCGGCTTGACGCGACCACGGGCGATACGGCCAACACCGATAACACCGAGGAAGCTGTTGTAGTCCAGTGCGGAGATCTGCATCTGGAACGGACCGTCACGGTCGACAGACGGCGCTGGTACGTTGTCGATGATCGACTGGTACAGCGGGGTCATGTCTTCGGCCATGTCGGTGTGGTCCAGACCGGCGATGCCGTTCAGGGCCGAGGCGTAGACGACTTTGAAGTCCAGCTGTTCGTCGGTAGCACCGAGGTTGTCGAACAGGTCGAAGATCTGGTCCAGAACCCAGTCAGGACGCGCGCCCGGACGGTCGACCTTGTTGATCACGACGATTGGCTTCAGGCCTGCTTCGAAAGCCTTTTTGGTCACGAAGCGGGTTTGCGGCATCGGGCCGTCTTGGGCGTCGACCAGCAGCAGCACCGAGTCAACCATCGACATTACACGCTCAACCTCGCCACCGAAGTCGGCGTGGCCGGGGGTGTCGACGATGTTGATGTGGTAGCCGTTCCAGTTGATGGCGGTGTTTTTCGCCAGAATGGTAATGCCGCGCTCTTTTTCCTGGTCGTTGGAGTCCATCACGCGCTCGTCGTTGAGCTCGTTACGCTCCAGGGTGCCGGACTGGCGCAGGAGTTTGTCGACCAGGGTGGTTTTACCATGGTCAACGTGGGCGATGATGGCGATGTTACGCAGATTTTCGATCACAAATGTATCTCGATCAGAGGATTCGGTTTGCTGCCCAGTCTAGGCAGCCAATATGAAGGTAAAAGGCTCAGCGGGCCCATTGGTCGGGAGGGCGATGGCGGATGCTGCCGCCATACAGCCCTGGCGTCTTATGCCGGACGATAAACACGCACATTGGCATGTCCCTCACTGAGCAGGTGATGCGCATGCAGGCGGCTCATGACGCCCTTGTCGCAATAAAGAAGGTACTGACGATTGCCATCGAGGTGCTTGAAGCGACTGTTGATGGCATAGAAAGGCATGACCTGGACCTCGACGCCGTCGATCACCAGGGGTTCGTCTTCCTGGGCATCGGGGTGGCGAATGTCGATGACGATCTGGCCAGGCAGGGCTTCGCCCACTTCCTCGACCTGAATGTCCTGGCCCAGCTCGTCGATAACGTGGTCGATCGAGATGAAACGGGCACGCTCCAAGGCGCGCTCGAGTACCTGCATGTCGAACTGGTTTTCTTCGTGCACGACCCGGTGCGGTTTGGCACAGGTGGTCGGGTTCACCGAGATCACGCCGCAGTATTCTGGCATGTGCTTGGCGAACTCGGCGGTACCGATCTGATAAGCGGTGTCGATGATGTCCTGCTTGTGGCTGGCCAACAGCGGGCGCAGTACCAACTTGTCGGTGGCATGGTCGATCACTGCCAGGTTAGGCAGGGTCTGGCTGGACACCTGGGAGATCGCCTCGCCGGTGACCAGGGCATCGATTTCCAGACGGTCGGCGATTTTCGCCGAGGCGCGCAACATCATGCGCTTGAGGGTGACGCCCATGTAGCTGTTGTCGACCTTGCCGAGAATCTCCCCGACCACTTCTTCGAACGGCACGCTGATGAACAGCACGCGCTGGCTGCTGCCGTATTTCTTCCACAGGTAGTGGGCAACTTCCATCACCCCCAGCTCGTGGGCACGGCCGCCGAGGTTGAAGAAGCAGAAGTGGGTCATCAGGCCGCGGCGCATCATCTGGTAGGCGGCCACCGTGGAGTCGAAGCCACCGGACATCAACACCAACGTCTGCTCCAGGGCGCCCAGCGGATAGCCGCCGATGCCCTGGTGCTGGTTGTGGATCACGTACAGGCGCTGGTCGCGGATCTCGATGCGCACCATCACTTCTGGGGTCTTCAGGTCGATCCCGGAGGCGCCGCACTGCTGACGCAGTTGGCTGCCGACGTAGCGATCGACGTCCATCGAAGTGAAGTCATGGTGGCCGCCGCGCTTGCAGCGTACGGCGAAGCGTTTACCGGCCAGCAGGTGACCGAAGTGCTGCTTGCACTTCTCGACGATATCGTCGAAGTCGCCCAGCGGGTATTCCTCCACTTGCAGGAAGTGGGTGATCCCCGGCATGCAGGACAGGCGCTCGATCATCTCGCGCTGGACTTTTTCGTCTTCGACGCGGGTGACCACTTCGAGGTTGTCCCAGACACCATCGACCTTCAGCTCAGGGTCCAGATCCTTGAGCACATTGCGAATGTTCTTCGCGAGCTGACGGATGAAGCGCTTGCGCACCGGCCGGCTCTTGATGGTG
Source organism: Pseudomonas urmiensis (assembly GCF_014268815.2). Lineage (NCBI taxonomy): Bacteria > Pseudomonadati > Pseudomonadota > Gammaproteobacteria > Pseudomonadales > Pseudomonadaceae > Pseudomonas > Pseudomonas urmiensis. The sequence continues at coordinate 5,456,126 of NZ_JABWRE020000001.1, read as the reverse complement.
ATTTCTGGGAAGACTTTGACGATAAGTTTCATGGGTAAACAGCGCGCCCAGGGCCTGCCGAAAATGAGGGGCGCGAATTATAGCGGAAATTGCTCAGGATTTGACCAACTTTTGTACAGAAGGTTTGACTTTCTCTGCCAAGCCCTGTTTTACAGGCCTGCAGCTATCGCGGGGCAAGCCCGCTCCTATGTAGCCTGCACGTTCTCCTGTATAGGCTGCGTGGGAGCGGGCTTGCCCCGCGATAGAGCCCTGACAATGAGCGATAGCTGAGTTACGCACCATTACGGTGCGCAACCTTTCAAAAACGCGTCTTATCAGTGCGTCGCAGCCCGCCCATCCCTGAATAAATGCCCCTAAACGCCTGCTTTTGTCCCGCCCTCGCCATTTTTGGGCACTGGCATGCAATTTGCTCCCTTGTGAGGCAGGTAAGCTTGGCCGACTATGCGCGCCCGGCGACACCCTTTTTCCAGGGCAGCGGCCCACCGCGCTCTAGACCATCCGGAGGACAACATGTCGAAGTCGGTTCAGCTCATCAAAGATCATGACGTCAAGTGGATTGATCTGCGTTTCACGGACACCAAAGGCAAGCAGCAACACGTCACCATGCCAGCTCGCGATGCGCTGGATGATGAGTTCTTCGAAGCTGGCAAGATGTTCGATGGCTCCTCCATCGAAGGTTGGAAAGGCATCGAAGCCTCCGACATGATCCTGCTGCCGGATGACAGCACCGCCGTGCTGGACCCGTTCACCGAAGAGCCGACCCTGATCCTGGTCTGCGACGTGATCGAGCCGTCCACCATGCAAGGCTACGACCGCGACCCACGCGCTATCGCTCGTCGCGCCGAAGAGTACCTGAAGACCACCGGTATCGGTGACACCGTCTTCGTCGGTCCAGAGCCTGAGTTCTTCATCTTCGACGACGTCAAGTTCAAGTCCGACATCTCCGGTTCGATGTTCAAGATCTTCTCCGAGCAAGGCTCGTGGATGACCGACCAGGACGTCGAAGGCGGCAACAAAGGCCACCGTCCAGGCGTCAAAGGCGGCTACTTCCCGCTGCCGCCGGTCGACCACGACCACGAAATCCGCACCGCAATGTGCAACGCCCTGGAAGAAATGGGCCAGGTCGTCGAAGTTCACCACCACGAAGTGGCAACTGCCGGCCAGAACGAAATCGGCGTCAAGTTCAACACCCTGGTAGCCAAGGCTGACGAAGTTCAGACCCTGAAGTACTGCGTGCACAACGTTGCCGACGCCTACGGCCGCACCGCGACCTTCATGCCTAAGCCACTGTACGGTGACAACGGCTCGGGCATGCACGTGCACATGTCGATCGCCAAAGAAGGCAAGAACACCTTCGCTGGTGAAGGCTATGCCGGCCTGTCGGAAACCGCCCTGTACTTCATCGGCGGCATCATCAAGCACGGTAAAGCCCTGAACGGCTTCACCAACCCGGCTACCAACTCCTACAAGCGTCTGGTACCAGGCTTCGAAGCTCCGGTCATGCTGGCCTACTCGGCCCGTAACCGTTCGGCTTCGATCCGTATCCCTTACGTTTCCAGCCCGAAAGCCCGCCGCATCGAAGCGCGCTTCCCGGACCCAGCTGCCAACCCATACCTGTGCTTCGCCGCACTGCTGATGGCTGGCCTGGACGGCATCCAGAACAAGATCCACCCAGGCGATGCCGCCGACAAGAACCTGTACGACCTGCCGCCTGAAGAGGCCAAGGAAATCCCACAGGTTTGCGGTAGCCTGAAAGAAGCCCTGGAAGAGCTGGACAAGGGCCGTGCGTTCCTGACCAAGGGCGGCGTGTTCTCCGACGACTTCATCGATGCCTACATCGAACTGAAGTCGGAAGAAGAAATCCGCGTTCGCACCTTCGTCCACCCGCTGGAATACGATCTGTACTACAGCGTCTGATGCAAGCGGCGCCTGGCGCCGCAATCATCACCAAGAAACGGCCTCCTTCGCGAGGCCGTTTCTGTTTTCAGGGGCACATTTTTCGGAAGTGTCTGACTGCCGCTATTTCAGACTGACTGCACACTTCGAGGCTCCACTGCCACAGGAGACTCATCATGCGCCTTGCCTCATTTGCGCTGTGCTGCGCACTCGCCCTCACTGGCTGCAGTGCCGAGCCAGTCGATCCCGCCCTGTCCCGATTACTCGACAACATCGAACGCCGGCTGGCGATCGCCGAAGCCGTGGCCCTGCACAAGTGGGACCGCCAGCAACCGGTCCAGGCCACTGCCCGCGAGCAATCGGTGCTCGACGCCGTGCGCCGCTCAGCCCCCGCCCATCAACTCAGCGCAGAACACGCCGAGGCGTTCTTCGCCGACCAGATGGAAGCCAACAAGCTGCTGCAATACGCCTTGTTGTCGCAATGGCGACTGGATGGCGAAGCCCCTGACCTGCCGCGCCAAGACCTGCAAAGCAAGATTCGCCCACGCCTGGATGTCCTGCAGGATGATCTGCTGCGCAACCTGGCGCGGTTCCGCCAGAGCCGCTCTGCCCATTGCCCGCAACAAGTCGCCGTGGCACTGCGACAGCGCGAGGGCGACTTCCTGCATTACCTGGCGATGATCCGCGCCACTGGCCAGCTGTGTGAATGAGCCGAGCGTCGCTATGCTCTATATTGGTGCATAGAAAGACTAAGTGCCCCGTGGTGCAGCCCAATTTGGGTCACGTGAAACGATAAACCACGATTTAAATCCCCCGAATGGCGCGGTCGCAGGTGTTTCTCGGGAAATTGCGCTTCTTTTCGGAGCCTTGGTTTGTTTCTTGCATTTTCAAGCCATCACGCGGATCACCAGCGCGCCCGCCCTTGGCCCAGCCAACGGCGGCCCATGTGCCAAAAGAGGTCAACGACGCCCCATGACCATCAGCGATGCACAGCACCGTCTGCTTCTGGACAACCTGACCACCGCCACGCTGCTGCTCAATGCCGAGCTGCGCCTGGAGTACATGAACCCGGCTGCGGAAATGCTGCTGGCCGTCAGTGGCCAGCGCAGCCATGGCCAGTTCATCAGCGAGCTGTTCACCGAGTCGACTGAAGCGCTCAACTCGCTGCGTCAGGCGGTGGAACAAGCCCACCCGTTTACCAAGCGCGAAGCCCAACTGACCTCGTTGACCGGCCAGAGCATTACCGTCGACTACGCCGTCACGCCGATCCTGCATCAGGGTCAAACCCTGCTGCTGCTTGAAGTACACCCGCGCGACCGACTGCTGCGCATCACAAAAGAAGAAGCCCAGCTGTCCAAGCAGGAAACCACCAAGATGCTGGTGCGCGGCCTGGCCCACGAGATCAAGAACCCGCTAGGCGGTATTCGCGGCGCGGCACAGCTGCTCGCGCGCGAACTGCCCGAGGATGGCCTGCGCGACTACACCAACGTGATCATCGAAGAGGCCGACCGCCTGCGCAACCTGGTCGACCGTATGCTCGGCTCGAACAAACTGCCGTCGCTTGCGATGACCAACGTGCATGAAGTGCTGGAACGGGTGTGCAGCCTGGTCGAGGCCGAGAGCCAGGGCGGCATCACTTTGGTGCGCGATTACGACCCAAGCCTGCCGGACGTGCTGATCGACCGCGAACAGATGATCCAGGCCGTCCTCAATATCGTGCGTAACGCCATGCAGGCGATCAGCGGCCAGAACGAGCTGCGCCTGGGTCGTATCACCCTGCGCAGCCGTGCAGTGCGCCAGTTCACCATCGGCCACATCCGTCATCGCCTGGTGGCTCGGGTCGAAATCACCGACAACGGCCCCGGCATCCCGGCAGAACTGCAAGACACCCTCTTCTATCCCATGGTCAGCGGACGCCCGGACGGCACCGGGCTCGGCCTGGCCATCACCCAGAACATCATCAGCCAGCACCAGGGCCTGATCGAATGTGAAAGCCACGCCGGCCACACCACCTTCTCGATCTTCCTGCCCCTGGAACAAGGAGCCACAGCCCAATGAGCCGCAGTGAAACCGTCTGGATCGTCGACGATGATCGCTCCATCCGCTGGGTCCTGGAAAAAGCCCTGCAACAAGAAGGCATGACCACCCAGAGCTTCGATAGCGCCGACGGCGTCATGGGCCGCCTGGCCCGGCAGCAGCCGGACGTGATCATCTCCGACATCCGCATGCCTGGTGCCAGTGGCCTGGACCTGTTGGCGCAGATCCGCGAACAGCATCCGCGCCTGCCGGTGATCATCATGACCGCCCATTCGGACCTGGACAGCGCCGTTGCCTCGTACCAAGGCGGCGCGTTCGAGTACCTGCCCAAGCCATTCGACGTGGACGAAGCGGTATCGCTGGTCAAGCGCGCCAATCAGCATGCCCAGGAGCAGCAAGGCCTGGACGTACCGGCAACCCTGACCCGCACCCCGGAGATCATCGGTGAAGCGCCGGCGATGCAGGAGGTGTTCCGCGCCATTGGCCGGCTCAGCCACTCCAACATCACCGTGCTGATCAACGGCGAGTCGGGCACCGGTAAAGAGCTGGTGGCCCACGCCCTGCACCGCCACAGCCCGCGCGCGGCGTCGCCGTTCATCGCCTTGAACATGGCGGCGATCCCCAAGGACTTGATGGAGTCCGAGCTGTTCGGCCACGAGAAGGGCGCCTTCACCGGCGCGGCCAACCTGCGCCGTGGCCGCTTCGAACAGGCCGACGGTGGCACCCTGTTCCTCGACGAGATCGGCGACATGCCCGCCGACACCCAGACCCGCCTGTTGCGGGTGCTGGCTGACGGCGAGTTCTACCGGGTTGGTGGCCATGTGCCGGTCAAGGTCGACGTGCGCATCATTGCTGCGACCCACCAGAATCTGGAAACCCTGGTGCAGGCCGGCAAGTTCCGGGAAGACTTGTTCCATCGCCTGAACGTCATCCGCATCCATATCCCGCGCCTGGCGGATCGCCGCGAAGATATTCCGACCTTGGCGCGACACTTCCTCGGGCGTGCGGCCCAGGAGTTGGCGGTCGAGCCCAAACTGCTCAAGCCGGAGACCGAAGAGTTCATTCGCAACCTGCCGTGGCCAGGCAACGTGCGCCAGTTGGAGAACACCTGCCGCTGGATCACCGTAATGGCCTCCAGCCGCGAAGTGCTGATCGGCGACCTGCCGCCCGAGCTACTCAACCTGCCGCAGGATGCCGCGCCGGTGACCAACTGGGAGCAGGCGCTGCGTCAGTGGGCCGACCAGGCGCTGGCCCGGGGTCAGTCGAACCTGCTCGATAGCGCAGTGCCCAGTTTTGAACGGATCATGATCGAGACGGCGCTCAAGCATACGGCGGGGCGTCGGCGTGATGCTGCGGTGTTGCTGGGTTGGGGGCGCAATACCCTGACGCGCAAGATCAAGGAACTGGGGATGAAGGTCGATGGCGGGGATGATGATGAAGGCGATGAGCATTGATCTACGCTAGCCATTGACCGGCATCGCGCGCAGCCCCTCCTCACGCGGGAGCGGGCTTGCTCCGCGATAGCATTGTTGCAGACACATCCTGCTCCAATCATGCCTGGCAACGGTTCACATTGCGGCCTACCTTGAGAGTTCATCATTCAAGGAGACCGACATGGATCGTCCCGCCTCCAACCACCTGCGCCGAGGCCGCTTTTCAGAGCCCGGCCGTATCTACCTGCTGACCAGCACAACGAAGGACCGGCGGCCCATATTCGCCGATTTCGGTGCTGCCCGCTGCCTCCCCCCGCTCCTCCACCAAGCCGAAATTGAAAACGCCCTTCGCTCTCTTGCCTGGGTAATCATGCCCGATCACTTCCACTGGCTGATCGAACTGCGCGACAGCACGCTGTGTAGCTTGATGCGGCGATTCAAATCCAGAAGCCGTTGCTCGCTATACAAACAAGGCAAGGTAGAGGGACGGTTATGGCAGTCTGGCTACCATGACCAGGCACTGAGGCGCGATGAGGATGTGCGCGACTTTGCGCGCTATATCGTGTGCAATCCGCTGCGGGCAGGCCTGGCAGAGCGCCTTGGCGATTACCCTCATTGGGACGCTGTTTGGCTGTGAGGATGTGATCGCGGGGCAAGCCCGCTCCCACGTTAATGCTCGATGTTACGGGCTGAACCGCCCCACCATGCCCCGCAATTGCTGCTGCAACTGCCCCAACTCGCCTTGCTTCCGGTGCTGTAAGGCCAACATGACTTTGCGTGGGAGCGTTTGCGTGGGAGGCCTTAACTTTGTCTGGGATCGATCTGTCTGCATGCACCGTTGCTGTGCTTCATGCACCTCGCAAAGGCACAAATCCCCTCAAACACTGGCCGAACTGTCTTGAAACGCAATGTTTCCGGGCTTTCCGAAACTGGCACGACACCTGCAATAAGTACTGTATCTCCAGTTTCGGGGACCTCGGTACAGGCAGGCCGGGAATTCCCCTCTTTTATTCGTGCAGTTCGCTGCACACCCGAACGCCCAGCGTGCTCCCGGCCTATCGCCGCGCTGCACGCTCCAGTTCTGGGGACCTCGGTACAGGCAGGCCGGGAATCCCCTCTTTTATTCGTGCAGCCTCACCTGCACTCGCCAGCGTCCCGCGTCCTCTGCACCGACCCAGTCGCCCTGCAGAGGGCGCGCGGCGACCACCGTCAGCAGCAAGCCTTCCTCGCTCTTCTGCACCCGCCAACCCACTGGCTTACCCTGCAACGTCAGCTGCCCACGTTGGGATTTGCCCTGCGCTTCGAAGACCACTGCAACCGTGCCTTCGACATTCTCGCCATGCAGCTTGGGCTCTTCGTTAAACCACAGGTCCAGGCCGCCCTGCACCACTTCTATCTGCTCCAGCACGCGCTCTTCAGGGGTGGTCAAGCGGCCGATCATCAGCCCGACCATCACCCCGACGATGGCCAGGGAAAACATCACGCGCGGGAAGGCTTTCGAACGCAGGTCGGGTTCGGGGGTAGAATGCCCGTCATCTTCATGCTTGGAGCCGTGCATGTTTCACGTCATCCTTTTTCAACCAGAAATTCCGCCGAATACCGGCAATATCATCCGCCTATGTGCCAACAGCGGCTGCGCCCTGCACCTGATCGAGCCGATCGGCTTCGAGCTGGACGACAAGCGCTTGCGCCGGGCCGGACTGGATTACCATGAGTATGCCACGCTCAAGCGCCACCAGAGCCTGGCCGGATGCCTGGAAAGCCTCGGCCAGCCGCGCCTGTTCGCCTTCACCACCAAGGGCTCGCATCCGTTTCACGAGGTCGCCTACCAGCCAGGCGATGCATTCTTGTTTGGGCCTGAAAGTCGCGGGTTGCCCGCCGAAGTGCTGGACAATTTGCCGGCTGAGCAGAAGCTGCGCCTGCCGATGCGGCCGGGCTGTCGCAGCTTGAACCTGTCCAATACCGTTGCAGTGACGGTCTACGAGGCGTGGCGTCAGCAAGGGTTTGCCTGACGGCCATGAAAAAAGCGCCCCAAGGGGCGCTTTTTGTTTCTCGCAAGCAGTACTTACTGCAGCGACGGTGCTTCGCCAGCGGCCTGCATGCGCTCCATCTCTTGCGCGTACAGGGCGTCGAAGTTGACCGGCGACAGCATCAGGGCCGGGAACGAACCACGGGTCACCAGGCTGTCCAGGGTTTCGCGCGCGTACGGGAACAGGATGTTCGGGCAGAACGCACCCAGGGTGTGGCTCATCGATGGCGCGTCGAGGTTCTTGATCAGGAAGATACCCGCCTGCTGAACTTCGGCAATGAACGCCACTTCGTCACCGTTCTTGACGGTTACCGACAGGGTCAGTACGACTTCGTGGAAGTCACCTTCCAGGGCTTTCTGACGGGTGTTCAGGTCCAGCGAAACAGCCGGTTCCCACTGCTGACGGAAGATCTGCGGGCTCTTTGGCGCTTCGAACGACAGGTCGCGCACATAGATGCGCTGCATGGAAAATTGTGGGGCGTTTTCGTCGGCGGCGGCGCCGTTATTTTGTTGGTCAGTCATGGCAGATCCTTTTCCTAATGGGGTTCTAAGCGGTGTGAATCAGGCCGCGAGAAGGCTGTCGAGCTTGCCCGCCCGCTCCAGGGCATAGAGGTCATCGCAACCACCGACATGGGTACTGCCGATCCAGATCTGCGGCACCGAGGTACGGCCGGCCTTCTGGCTCATTTCGGCGCGAACCTGTGGTTTGCCGTCGACCTTGATTTCCTCGAACGCCACGCCCTTGCTCTCGAGCAGGTACTTGGCGCGCATGCAGTAGGGGCAGTAGTCGCTGGAGTAAACGATGACGGGCTTCATATCACTTCACCAGGGGCAGGTTATCGGCTTTCCAGCTGGAAATGCCACCGCTGAGCTTGGCGGCGGTGTAACCAGCCTTGAGCAGTTCACGGCAATGGGTACCAGACTGCTGGCCCATGCTATCGACCACGATCAGGGTCTTGTCTTTGTGTTTTTCAAGCTCTGCCATGCGAGTGGCGAGCTTGTCTTGCGGGATGTTCAGCGCACCGACGATGTGCCCTGCCGAATATTCCTTGCTCGGGCGGATGTCGATCACCAGACCCTTGTCGGCATTGACCAGGGCGGTCAATTGGCCGTTGCTCAGGCTCTGCCCGCCGCGACGAATTTCATTGACCAGCAGCAGGATCAGCAGAACGAAGAAGATCGCCACCAGAATGAAGTGGTTTGTGGCAAAAGTGATCAGGTTAGCAACCATCAGGTGTGTTCCACGCGATTGAAAATGGCGGCCAGTATACACAGCCCCAAAGGCCCACCAAAGCCCGTAGGCCAGGCAGGCGAACAGCTTTCATTGCAGCTGGTCGGGACGATGGTCGGGTAGCACGATGAATTTTCGCCCCAGATGGCGTATTTGCCCTAAAATGCGTGTCTTTATCATCTTCTAGCAACCGTGAGTGGGATTGATGACGAGCACGCCTAAACCCCTGGTCCTGATCATCCTGGATGGTTTCGGTCACAGCGAAAGCCCCGAGTACAACGCCATCTTTGCAGCCAACACCCCGGTCTACGATCGCCTGCGGGCTACCCAGCCCAACGGCTTGATCTCCGGCTCTGGCATGGATGTCGGCTTGCCCGACGGCCAGATGGGCAACTCTGAGGTCGGTCACATGAACCTCGGTGCCGGGCGCGTGGTGTACCAGGACTTCACCCGGGTGACCAAGGCCATCCGTGACGGCGAGTTCTTCCACAACCCCGTGCTGACCGGTGCCGTGGACAAGGCCGCCAGCGCCGGCAAGGCCGTGCACATCCTCGGCCTGCTCTCCGACGGCGGCGTACACAGCCATCAGGACCACCTGGTCGCCATGGCCGAACTGGCCGCACAACGTGGCGCCGAGAAAATCTACCTGCACGCCTTCCTCGATGGTCGCGACACCCCGCCCCGCAGCGCCCAGTCGTCGATCGAACTGCTCGACGCGACCTTCGCCAAGTTGGGTAAAGGCCGCATCGCCAGCCTGATCGGCCGCTACTTCGCAATGGACCGTGACAACCGCTGGGACCGCGTCAGCGCCGCCTACAACCTGATCGTCGACTCGGTGGCCGATTACACTGCCGATACCGCCGTGGCAGGCCTTGAAGCCGCCTACGCACGCGACGAAAGCGATGAGTTCGTCAAAGCCACGCGCATTGGCGAAGCGGTCAAGGTCGAAGATGGCGATGCGGTGATCTTCATGAACTTCCGCGCCGACCGTGCCCGCGAGCTGTCGCGCGTGTTCGTCGAGCCGGACTTCAACGAATTCCCGCGTGCCCGCCTGCCCAAGCTTGCCGCCTACATCGGCCTGACCCAGTACTCGGCCAAGATCGCTGCCCCTGCGGCCTTTGCCCCAGCCAGCCTGGACAACGTACTGGGCGAGTACCTGGCGAAAAACGGCAAGACCCAGCTGCGTATCGCCGAGACCGAGAAGTATGCCCACGTGACGTTCTTCTTCTCGGGCGGGCGTGAAGAGCCGTTCGAAGGCGAAGAGCGCATCCTGATCCCGTCGCCGAAGGTCGCCACTTACGACCTGCAGCCTGAAATGAACGCCCCTGAAGTGACCGACCGCATCGTCGAAGCCATCGAGCAGCAGCGCTTCGATGTCATCGTGGTCAACTACGCCAACGGCGACATGGTCGGCCATACCGGCGTGTTCGAGGCGGCGGTCAAGGCTGTCGAGGCGCTGGACACCTGCGTTGGGCGCATCGTCGAGGCACTGGACAAGGTTGGCGGCGAAGCGCTGATTACCGCCGACCACGGCAACGTTGAACAAATGGAAGACGAGTGCACCGGCCAGGCGCACACCGCTCATACCACCGAGCCGGTGCCGTTCATCTATGTGGGCAAGCGCAAGCTCAAGGTCCGCGAAGGCGGCGTGCTGGCGGACGTGGCGCCGACCATGCTGCAACTGCTGGGCCTGGAAAAGCCAGCAGAGATGACCGGAACCTCGATCCTGGTTGACTAATTCACGTGGGAGCGGGCTTGCCCGCTTGTATGGTTAGACTTGAAGGGGTGGTGGGACTAAATGCCCGATTCTGACTGTTCGCAGCAGTACAGACCGTGGGAGACATCGCCCCACCCCTTCCACCAAAGCGCCGATAAAGAATGCATCGTTTGCAAGCGACGATAGAAGCAAGCCAGCGCCTCTTGGTGAAACCCCTTCAAGCCGAAAAACCTTAACGTGGAGAACCGCCCATGGCAATGCAGGCAGGCAAACTGATCGTGGGTACGGACGTCGCAAAGGCTGAGTTGGTTATCCATCACGACGCTAGTGATGAGGTAATCAAACTGAAAAATTCAAAACCCGACATCAAGCGATGGTTGAAACAACAGCCGCTCAACACGGCTATCGCAGTTGAAGCGACCAACGTCTATCACTTGGACCTGGTCGAGTTAGCCCATGGTGCGGGTCTTGAGGTTTATGTCATTGATGGCTTTCAACTGAGCAACTATCGGAAAAGTGTTGGAGGACGAGTCAAAACTGACCCTTCTGATGCGAGATTGTTGTCCCGGTTCTTGAGAAACGAAGGGGAAGATCTTCGCCCCTGGAGCCCCCCTCCCGCCGTCTACGGCAAGGTCCAGAGCCTTCTGCGACGCAGAGCTGCCTTGGTGACAGCGCGCACTGCAATGACTCAGAGCTGGGCCAATGAAAGCCTTTTGAAGAGCGCCTTCGAAGTGTTCGTCAAATCGATAGACCGCCTCGATTTACTGATTCAGAAAAAACTTAAGGACGTGCTCCGAGAAGCCGGACTACAAGAACAAGTGGCTCGCTGCCAAGCCGTAGAAGGAATTGGTTTTCTGACCGCTGCGGCATTAGTCATGGCCTTTGTCAGAGGCGAATTTAAAAACAGTGACTCCTTCATCGCATTCCTTGGAATGGACCTGCGAGTTAATGACTCTGGGCAGACGAATGGACGTCGTCGCCTGACAAAGCGGGGATGTTCAGAGATCCGTCGTTTGCTGCACAACGCGGCAATGTCCGCCAGCAGGTCGGCCGCTTGGAGAGACCTTTATGAGCAGCATCGAAACAGCGGTAAAGCAACAACCCAAGCCTTGGTCATCTTGGCTCGAAAGCTTGCCCGCGTGGCTTTCGCCCTGATGAAAAATCAGGGCGAATACATCACCAGAGCTATGAAATTGGCTTGCCCATAACCATAGAATCTCCCACGTTGCAGTTCCAGCCCACTGCCGCGATTACCAGCGCTTTCCAGACAAACGCCTCGCCGCAGATGCCGCGAGGCGTTTTTTTTGCAGGCCCAGGCGGGCATACTAGGCCAGTCTCCATCCCTGGTACGCCCAACCTCATGCTTCGCGCCCTGATTCCTCTCGCCCTGTCTTGCCTGCTCAGCCCGGCCTTCGCCGATGAGCGTGCGCAGACCCAGCAACAACTGGACGCCACCCGCCAGGACATCGCCGAGCTCAAGAAGATGCTGGGCAAGCTCCAGGAGGAAAAGTCCGGCGTGCAAAAAGACCTCAAGAGCACCGAGACCGACATCGGCGCGCTGGAAAAACAGGTGGAGGCGTTGCAGCAAGAACTAAAAAAGACCGAGGGCGAACTGGAGCGCCTTGATACCGAGAAAAAAAAACTCCAGTCCGCCCGCGTTGAACAACAACGCCTGATCGCCATTCAGGCCCGTTCGGCCTACCAGAACAATGGCCGCGAGGAATACCTCAAGCTGCTGCTCAACCAGCAGAACCCTGAGAAATTCGCCCGCACCCTGACGTACTACGATTACCTGAGCAAGGCGCGCCTGGAGCAACTGCGCACCTTCAACGAAACCCTGCGCCAGCTGGCCAATGTCGAACAGGACATCGCCAGCCAACAGGCGCAACTGCTGGCCCAGCGCGGCAATCTCGACAGCCGCCGCCAAGAGCTCGAAGCCGAGCGCAGCAAACGCCAGCAGGTGCTGGCCAAGCTCAACAGCGACCTGAAAGCGCGCGACCAGAAGCTGCAAGCCCGCGAGCAGGATCAAGCCGAGCTGGGCAAAGTCCTCAAGACCATCGAGGAAACCCTTGCTCGTCAGGCCCGCGAAGCCGAGGAGGCGCGCCAGAAGGCCTTGCTCGCTCAGCAGGAGGCTGAGAAGCGTCGCCAGCAAGAAGCCCTGGCCGCTCGCCAAGCGCCAGAGCCGCCAAAGAAAAAGGCCCTGACCACCCTCGGCCCACTGGTTTCTGGTGATGGCGCCAACTACGGCGGCGCATTTTCTGCCGCTCGGGGAAAACTTCCATGGCCAGTCAATGGTCGACTACTGGCACGCTTCGGCGATGCACGCGGTGGTGACGCCCGGGCCAAATGGGATGGTGTGATGATCAGCGCCGCCACCGGCACCCAAGTGCGCGCTGTGCACGGCGGTAGAGTGGTATTTGCCGACTGGTTGCGCGGCGCTGGACTTCTGGTCATTCTCGACCATGGTAATGGTTACCTGAGCCTGTACGGCCACAACCAGAGCCTGCTCAAGAGCGCCGGTGACGTAGTCAAGGCCGGCGAAGCCATCTCCACCGTGGGTGACAGCGGTGGCCAGGATAGCGCAGGCTTGTACTTCGCCATTCGCCAGCAGGGCCGCCCCAGCGACCCCGCGCAATGGTGCCGTGGCTAGGCATTTTATTTTTACGGTGGCTGCACCGTGGCTCCTGCGGGAGCGCCAACAGGATCAGGAGTTCGTTCGACATGCTGCACTCGCCTCGCCTCACCCAACTGGCCCTGACCATCGCCCTGGCGATCGGCGCGCCCCTGGCCGTTGCCGCCGAGCCGGCCAAGCCAGCCGCGGTGCCAGCGCCGGTGCCTGCCACCGAGGTGACGGCCAAGTCGCCGCTGCCGCTTGAGGAGCTGCGCACCTTTGCCGAGGTCATGGACCGGATCAAGGCGGCCTATGTCGAGCCGGTGGACGACAAGACCCTGTTGGAAAATGCCATCAAGGGCATGCTCAGCAACCTCGACCCACACTCCGCCTACCTTGGCCCTGAAGACTTCCAGGAGCTGCAGGAAAGCACTAGCGGTGAATTCGGCGGCTTGGGCATCGAAGTCGGCATGGAAGACGGCTTCGTCAAAGTCGTCTCGCCGATCGACGACACCCCGGCCTCCCGCGCAGGCATCGAGGCGGGCGATTTGATCGTCAAGATTAACGGCGCGCCCACCCGCGGCCAGACCATGACCGAAGCGGTCGACAAGATGCGCGGCAAGATCGGCGAAAAAATCACCCTGACCCTGGTTCGCGATGGCGGTACGCCGTTCGACGTCACCCTCGCCCGCGCGGTCATCCAGGTCAAGAGCGTCAAGAGCCAGCTGCTCGAGAACGATTACGGCTACATCCGCATCACCCAGTTCCAGGTCAAAACCGGCGATGAAGTCGGCAAGGCCTTGGCCAAGATGCGCAAGGACAACGGCAAGAAGCTGCGCGGTGTGGTCCTGGACCTGCGCAACAACCCAGGCGGGGTGCTGCAGTCGGCGGTCGAAGTGGCCGACCACTTCCTCACCAAGGGCCTGATCGTCTACACCAAGGGCCGTATCGCCAACTCCGAACTGCGCTTCTCGGCCAACGCCGCCGACGCCAGCGAAGGCGTACCGTTGGTGGTGCTGATCAACGGTGGCAGCGCCTCGGCCTCGGAGATCGTCGCCGGCGCTCTGCAAGACCAGAAGCGCGCCGTGCTGATGGGCACCGACAGCTTCGGCAAAGGCTCGGTTCAGACCGTGCTGCCACTGGCCAATGACCGCGCCCTGAAGCTCACCACCGCCCTGTACTTCACCCCCAACGGCCGCTCGATCCAGGCCCAGGGCATCGTTCCGGACATCGAAGTGCGCCCAGCCAAGCTGACCGCCGAAGCCGATACCGAGAACTTCAAGGAAGCCGACCTGCAAGGCCACCTGGGCAACGGCAACGGCGGCGCCGACCGCCCGACCGGAAGCAGCAAACGCAAGGATCGCCCACAGGATGATGACTTCCAGCTGAGCCAGGCCCTTAGCCTACTCAAAGGCCTGAACATCACCAAGGGCGATTGATCCTCTCGATGCGTTATTTGCTGTTGACGCTGTTCTGCCTGCTGGCTGGCACCGCCCATGCGGCGCCAGCCAAGGCCTATATGAGCATCATCATCGACGACCTGGGCCAGAACACCGAGCGTGACAATCGCACGCTCGCCCTGCCTGGGCCGGTCACCATGGCGATCATGCCCGACACGCCGCATGCCATCGATTTCGCCCGTCAGGCGCACAAGGCCGGCAAGACGGTCATCCTGCACATGCCCATGGATCCGGCCACCGGCCCCTACGCCTGGCACCCCGATATCCCGTTGCCGGAACTCGCTAGCCGGCTCAACGCCGCCCTGGCGAAGGTGCCCCACGCTGCCGGCATCAACAATCACATGGGCAGCCGCATGACCGCCCAGCGCACGCCAATGACCTGGTTGATGGCTGAGTTGCAGCAGCGTCACCTGTTCTTCGTCGACAGCCGCACCAGTGCCGCCACGGTCGCCGCCGCCGAAGCTCAGGCGATCGGCCTGGCACATGTGTCGCGGGATGTGTTCCTGGACGATGTGCGCACCACAGAAGCGATCACCGCCCAGCTCCAGGTGGGTATTGCCCAGGCCCGCAAGCAGGGCTCGGCGGTACTGATCGGCCACCCCTATCCACAGACGCTGGAGGTTCTGCAACGGGAAATTCCGCGCCTGAAGAGCCAGGGCGTCGAGCTGATCGAGCTTTCACAGATGATTGCCGAGCGTGGTAACCAAGCCATGCCCGGACATGGCAAAAACGGCCGCTACAGCAACCGCTGACTATCTGTCAGATCTATCTACCGCTTGCCGCCCAGGCAGTTGAAAACAATGGAACTCCAAACATTACGGAGACTTCCATGTTCAAGCGCCACCCTTTCTGCCTGGGCGCAGCCCTGATCAGCCTGGCCATAACGGCCAGCGCCGAAGATACCGTCCAGCCTTCGGTCCCCACCCCTGAGCTGCTGACCAATGCCCACGGTGAGCGTCGCCAATGGACCGGCATTGGCCGCCTGACCCGGCCAGGCGGTAGCCAATGCATTGCCAGCCTGATCGACAGCCGCGCGCCCGGAATGGCCGCATCAGGCCCCGCCTACCTGGTCACCGCGGGGCATTGCGTGGACAAACGCAACGGCGTGATCGGCCATGACACTGAGATCGAAGGCAGCATCAGCTTCAACTTCTTCGTAGACACCCAGGACCAGCGCCACACCTTCGCCCTCAAACGCACGCTGTGGAGCAGCATGCAGGGCCTCGATCTGGCCCTATTGGAGCTGGACGCGAGTCTCAGCCAGGTCATGGCGCAAGGCATTGTGCCGTTAGCGCTCGCCGCAGATTCTCCCCCTGGCGCAAACGTGCATGTCATCGGCGAGTCATCCGCCAATGAGCTTGGCTTGCGCCTGACAACCTGCAGCCAGGCCACTACCGACTTCGTGATCGCAGCCCCGTGGGTATGGCGCAACATCTACAGCACCGACTGCCTAGGCCTGGGACCCGGCTCCTCCGGCAGCCCAGTGATCGATGTGCAAAGTGGCCGCCTGCTCAGCGTGCTCAACAGCGTTTCTGAACCGATAAGCGGCAAAGCTGCCCCTTGCTCACTGAGCAGCCCCTGCCAAGTGCCGGTTCAAACCGATAAACCCGCGTTGACGACGGGCTTTTCCATACCACTGGGCCGCTTGCAAGGGTGTTTCGCTCAAGGCTTTGCCAATCTGTCACTGGACAGTTGCCAACTGCTGCCGGGCTTTGAGTTGATCGTCGAAAAAAATCCCCGATCGCTCACCAAGATCGCGACCGATGCAGAGGGTAACGAGCGTCTACCCAGGTGGGGCCTTAGCTTTTCCCTGAATACGCCACGCTACCGATTCAAAACCGTGCGCAACCCGCTCGCCTGTGAAAACCCTGAGGGCTACAGCGGCACTATCGCTGCTGAGCAAAATCACATTGACGAGCCCATCGGTCCAGAACCAGGCTGGCACTTCCTCTGCCTGATCGGCGTGGACTCAGCCGAGCACAAGCCCTCCCCGGCCTTGATGGGCAATAGCCTGAGCCTAGCGACCCAGCTGCTTCCCGCAGCTCCCGTGCCAGACCCCGACATGACCGTCACAGCGCTGCCCAATGGCAATGTACAAGTCAGTTGGCGCACCGCACCGCCGCACCTGACCCTGTACCGGGTAAAGCGCGGGCCACCTGCGACCACTGACTGCCAGGATCCCGCTGGCTTTCGTCACCTGCGCCATAAGCGCTATGAGTTCAAGGCCCAGCAACTACCACTGACGCTGTGCACGGTCAGTGAAGACTTGATAGAGCAACGCTCTGCAGTACGCACCGATCTGTTACAACCAGCGGCTTCAGGGAAAAAATGAGCGGCGCAACGAGAAAGGGCCCTGTTCTCACGAACAGGGCCCTTCTCTTTTGCTTCAACCGTTGTCAGCTATAGACACGGCCAAGCAACTGGCGATGGCTCTCGAACTGATCGAGCACATCACGCACCACCTGCTCCGGGGTAAAGCCCATCAGGTCGTACTCCTGGCTGCCGTCGTGCAGGTACACCTCGGCGCGGTAGAAACGCTGGCGGACTTCCGGCTCACCTTCGACCGGTGCCTCGCTCGGCGCGGCCATGTAGCCGTCCAGGCTCACTTCATAGACGAATGGATTACCCTCTTCCATCATCACCCGCAGGCCCATCATGTTGCGCGACTGGCCCACTCGGGTTTCGACCTCGAAGCCCAGGGTGCGCAACTGTGCGGCGGCATCCTTGAGCGCAGGGCTGACCTGCTTGTCCATGAAGCGCTGAACCACGGCCTGAGTCGGCTGCAGGTCCATCGCACTGAGGCGCTCGCTGAAACCGCGACGACCACGGGCGGCCAGTTCGGCACGCTCCTGCTCAAGCTGCGAATCCTGCTTCATGGCCTTGTACAGGCCAAACATGAACAGCACCAACACCACCGAGAACGGCAGCCCGGCCAGTACCACCATGGTCTGCATCGCCGCGAAGTTACCCGCGAACAGCAAACCGATGGTGACCAGGGTAATCACCACCGACCAGAACACCACCATCCAATGCGGCGCGTCTTCGTCGACCTGGCCACCTTTGCACGACAGGTTGGCCATCATCACCGCGCCGGAGTCGGCTGGGGTGAGGAACAGCACGAAGCCCACGAACACCGCTACACCAATGACGATCTTGGCCGCTGGGAAATACTCCAGCAGCTGGTAGATCGACATCGACGGCTGCTCCAATGCGGTTTTGCCCAACTCCACGGCGCCATGGTTCATCACCAGGTCCAGCGCAGTGTTGCCGAAGATCGACAGCCAGGCCAGGGTGAAGCCCAGCGGGATCAACAGCACGCCCGCGACCAGCTCACGCACGGTGCGGCCTTTGGAAATACGGGCAATGAACATGCCGACGAATGGGCCCCAGGAGATCCACCAGGCCCAGTAGAACACGGTCCACAGGCCCAACCAGCGCTCGGACTTGCCGGCCTCGCCTTCATAGACGTAGAGGTCGAAGGTCTTGAGCACGATGCCGTTGAGGTAGTCGCCAATGTTCTGCACGAAGCCGTTGAGCAGGTGCAGGGTGTCACCCGCCAGCAGGACAAAGATCAACAGGCCGCTGAACAGCAGGATGTTCAGGTTGGACAGACGGCGGATGCCATTTTCCACACCGGAAACCGCCGCCACCGTGGCGACCGTGGCCATGACCAGGATCACGATCAGCAGGTTGGTCTTGCTGTGGTCCATGCCGAACAGGTATTCCAGCCCCGAGGCCACCTGCATCGAGCCGATACCCAGGTTGGTCACCAGGCCCAGCAGGGTCACGAACATACCGAAGATGTCCACTGCGTGACCGGCGCCACCCTTGACCCAACGCTCGCCCATCAATGGGTACAGCGCCGAGCGCAATGCCAGCGGCTGGTTGTGGCGGTAGGCGAAGTAACCCACGGCCAGGCCGACCAGGGCGTAGATCGCCCAGCCATGCAGGCCCCAGTGCAGGAAGGTCAGTTGCAGGCCCTGGCGCGCAGCCTCGGCGCTGGCCGAAGGGCCTTCAGGCGGATTGAAGTAGTGGTCCAGCGGCTCGGAGGCGCCAAAGTACAGCAGCGAGATACCGATACCGGAGGAGAACAGCATGCCGGCCCAGGCGCCGTAGCTGAAATCAGGCTGGTCGTCCTTGCCGCCAAGCTTGAGCTTGCCGAAATTGGAGAAGGCCAGGACCACCACGAATACCAGGTATCCGCCGATCACCAGCATGTAGTACCAGCCGAAAGTGCGGGTCAGCCAAGTCTGGGCGACGTTGAGAACTTCACCGGCTTTTTCCGGTACAGCGATAAGCAAGGCAGTCAACACAAGGATCAGCAGCGCGGAGGTGATGAACACCACGTTGTTGACCCGGACCCTCTCGGCGGGGGGTTTGGTTAGGGAGGCAGAACTCATTGCACGAATGCTCCGGGGAGTGCGGCTGTGGAGGCTAATCAGTCATTTCCCGCGCAATTGGTGCAATAGCCCTACTGCGTCAGGTGTTATAAAAGCACCTTGGAAACCGTGATCCCGAATCGAAACGTTGCAAAAAACCAGACAGATGGCCTGTGTGCGAGCCGCCTCCCATGCTTGGGTGCGCGCATTAGCCACAGCTCATCTCGCCCGCTCCAAGGGCCTTCGCACGGCCAGTGACCGTTCGGCAGAATCTGTCATTCGCATCGCTCTAGCCCGTCAACGCCTTGTATTCCGGGGGTTACACGATTTCCTGGGGTGACAATCAGTGCCGCTTGAAACAGCTGAAAAACTGTCAATGGCACAAATTGTCGCAGAGCTTATTCTTTATTGATTGAACGTTCAATCAAAACAAAATAGACTGGCCTTCGCCGAGGCAGCCGCTTGTCGTCTGCCCGCAGGCCTGAGGAGAAAGCAAGATGCCCAAGGTCGGTATGCAACCCATCCGCCGCCAGCAGTTGATCGAAGCCACCCTGCAGGCGGTCGATCAGGTCGGACTGGGGGACGCCAGCATTGCGCTTATTGCCCGTTTGGCCGGGGTGTCGAATGGCATCATCAGTCACTACTTTCGGGACAAGAACGGCCTGATCGCAGCGACGATGCGTTACATCATGAACATGCTCAACGAAGGCGTAAGAGCACGTCGCCAGGCCCTGACGGACGACAGCCCGCGCGCTCACTTGAAAGTGATCATCGAGGGCAACTTCGATGCCAGCCAGGTGAACGGCCCGGCAATGAAAACCTGGTTGGCCTTCTGGGCCTCCAGCATGCACCAGCCCGATTTGCACAGGTTGCAGCGGATCAACGATCACCGCTTGTATTCCAACCTGTGCTGTCAGTTCCGCCGCGCCCTGCCGCTCTACCATGCGCGCAAGGCAGCCCGCGGGCTGGCAGCGCTGATCGACGGCCTTTGGCTGCGTGGCGCTCTGTCGGGAGATGCATTCGACACCGAGCAGGCAATACGGATTGCCTACGAATACATGGATCTACAACTGGCTAAGCAGCACACCCTGGCCACAACCGACCAGGCCGCTGAACAAGCGCGCACGGCACTTGCCCACCCGGCAGGAGCGTGACGCGCAAAGCCAACCACACACTGCACTTGCGAGGACACTATGGCCCGTTTCGGAACGCAAAAACTCTACATCGATGGTGGTTATGTCGACGCTGGCTCTGACGCCACCTTCGAAGCCATCAACCCGGCTACCGGCGAAGTCCTCGCCCACGTGCAGCGTGCTACCCAGGCTGACGTCGAGAAAGCCGTCGAAAGCGCCGAGCGTGGCCAGAAAGTCTGGGCGGCGATGACCGCCATGCAGCGTTCGCGCATCCTGCGTCGCGCCGTCGACATCCTGCGCGAGCGCAATGACGAGCTGGCCCAGCTGGAAACCCTGGACACCGGCAAGTCGTACTCGGAGACCCGCTACGTCGACATCGTCACCGGCGCCGACGTGCTGGAATACTACGCAGGCCTGGTGCCGGCCATCGAAGGCGAGCAGATCCCCCTGCGCGAAAGCTCCTTCGTCTACACCCGTCGCGAGCCGCTGGGCGTGACCGTCGGTATCGGCGCGTGGAACTACCCGATCCAGATCGCCCTGTGGAAATCCGCTCCAGCCCTGGCCGCTGGCAACGCGATGATCTTCAAGCCGTCGGAAGTCACCTCGCTGACCACCCTGAAACTGGCTGAAATCTACACCGAAGCTGGCCTGCCAAACGGCGTCTTCAACGTACTGACCGGCAGCGGCCGCGAAGTCGGCACCTGGCTGACCGAGCACCCACGCATCGAGAAAGTTTCCTTCACCGGCGGCACCACCACCGGCAAGAAAGTCATGGCCAGCGCTTCGAGCTCCTCGCTCAAGGAAGTCACCATGGAACTGGGCGGTAAATCGCCGCTGATCATCTGCGCCGACGCCGACCTGGACAAGGCCGCCGACATCGCCATGATGGCCAACTTCTACAGCTCCGGTCAGGTCTGCACCAACGGCACTCGGGTGTTCATCCCTGCCGCGATGAAAGCCGCCTTCGAAGCCAAGATCGCCGAGCGCGTTGCGCGCATCCGTGTCGGCAACCCAGAAGACGAAAACACCAACTTCGGCCCGCTGGTCAGCTTCCAGCACATGGAAAGCGTGTTGGGTTACATCGCCAAGGGTAAAGAAGAAGGTGCCCGCGTGCTGTGCGGCGGCGAGCGTCTGACCGAAGGTGATTTCGCCAAGGGCGCATTCGTTGCCCCGACCGTGTTCACCGACTGCACCGACGACATGACCATCGTCAAGGAAGAGATCTTCGGCCCAGTGATGAGCATCCTCTCCTACGAGAGCGAAGAGGAAGTCATCCGCCGCGCCAACGACACCGAGTACGGTCTGGCCGCTGGCGTATGCACCAACGACATCAGCCGCGCCCACCGCATCATTCACCAGCTGGAAGCCGGCATCTGCTGGATCAACGCCTGGGGTGAGTCGCCAGCTGAAATGCCAGTAGGCGGCTACAAGCAGTCGGGCGTTGGCCGTGAGAACGGCGTCAGCTCGCTGGCCCAGTACACCCGCATCAAGTCGGTCCAGGTTGAGCTGGGCGGCTACACCTCGGTGTTCTAAGCACCCCGTGTAGTCACGCCCGTGCCGCTCGGCACGGGCGTTCCCGCTTCCTGATCACCGCAAACGAGGGTACTTCGCATGTCCCAAGAATTCGATTACATCATCGTCGGTGCCGGCTCGGCCGGTAACACGATCGCCACCCGCCTGACCGAAGACGCCAGCGTCAGCGTACTGCTGCTCGAAGCCGGCGGTCCGGACTACCGCTTCGACTTCCGCACCCAGATGCCAGCCGCCCTCGCCTTCCCGCTGCAGGGTCGCCGCTACAACTGGGCCTACGAGACCGATCCAGAGCCACACATGGACGGTCGCCGCATGGAATGTGGCCGCGGCAAGGGCCTGGGGGGCTCCTCGCTGATCAACGGCATGTGCTACATCCGTGGCAACGCCCTGGACTTCGACGGCTGGGCCAAGCTTCCAGGCCTGGAAGACTGGTCTTACCTGGACTGCCTGCCATACTTCCGCAAAGCGGAAACCCGTGACATCGGCCCGAACGATTACCACGGCGGCGAAGGTCCGGTCAGCGTCACCACGCCTAAAGCCGGCAACAACCCGCTGTTCCACGCCATGGTCGAAGCCGGCGTGCAGGCCGGCTACCCGCGCACCGAAGACCTCAACGGCTACCAGCAGGAAGGCTTCGGTCCGATGGACCGCACCGTGACCAAGAAAGGCCGTCGTTCCAGCACCGCTCGCGGTTACCTGGACCAGGCCAAGAAACGTCCGAACCTGACCATCGTCACCCACGCCCTGTCTGACCGTATCCTGTTCGACGGCAAGCGCGCCGTGGGCGTGACCTACCTGGTCGGCGACAGCGAAGAGCGCGTCGAAGCGCGTGCCCGCAAGGAAGTCATCGTCAGCTCCGGCGCAATCGCTTCGCCGCAACTGCTGCAACGCTCCGGCGTCGGCCCGCGCGCCCTGCTGGAAAGCCTCGACGTCCCGGTCGTGCACGACCTGCCGGGCGTCGGCGAGAACCTGCAAGACCACCTGGAGCTGTACCTGCAGTACGCCTGCACCCAGCCGGTCTCGCTGTATCCGTCGCTGCTGTGGTGGAACCAGCCGGCCATTGGCGCCGAGTGGATGTTCAATGGCACTGGCATCGGCGCCAGCAACCAGTTCGAGGCCGGTGGTTTCATCCGTACTCGTCCTGAGTTCGAGTGGCCGAATATCCAGTACCACTTCCTGCCGGTGGCGATTAACTACAACGGCTCCAATGGCGTGAAGGAACACGGCTTCCAGGCGCACATGGGCTCGATGCGTTCGCCTAGCCGCGGCCGTATCCAGCTCAAGTCCAAGGACCCGCGCCAGCACCCGAGCATCCTGTTCAACTACATGGCCACCGAGCAGGACTGGCAGGAATTCCGCGACGGCATCCGCCTGACCCGGGAGATCATGGCCCAGCCAGCGCTGGACCCGTACCGTGGTCGCGAGATCAGCCCGGGTGAGCATGTGCAAACCGACGAAGAGCTGGATAAGTTCATCCGTGAGCACGCCGAGACCGCGTTCCACCCATCCTGCTCGTGCAAGATGGGCAGCGACGAGATGGCGGTGGTCGACAACGAAGGCCGCGTGCATGGCATGCAAGGCCTGCGCGTGGTCGATGCCTCGATCATGCCGATCATCATCACCGGCAACCTCAACGCCACCACGATCATGATCGCCGAGAAAATCTCCGACAAGATCCGTGGTCGCAAGCCACTGCCGCGCAGCACGGCCAAGTATTACGTGGCTAACGGCGCGCCAGTCAAAGGCAAGTCGATGCGTGAAGTGAAGCAAGGCTGATTTGCGCGTTATCCGCTTGGGGCTGCTGCGCAGCCCCAAGCTTCTTCATGAGCACCCGCTCAGGTTGGAATAGGGAAAAACCGCCGCATCAACGAGTCATCATCGGCCCCCAGTCGCCGCGCCAATACCTCCCGATCAAACACCTCCCCCGTACGCATCTCATACACCCTCGCCCCCGCCGGCACCTGACCCAATCCCTTCAGCCGTACCTCCATGAACCGATGGTTCATTCCCTTCACAGCGGTCACTTTCTCGACCTGTAGATAACGCCCCGGCAGCATCAACGACTCGACCTCATCCGGCCGTCGCGAGAACGGCGCCACCGGCGTAGCCTCAGCAAACTCGCCTGGCTCCAGCACATACACCACCGCATGGTCATCAAATACCGTCTTGCCGCTAACCTGCGCCTGTGGGTTGTTGAACACTTCCCAAAGCGCGTAGGGGTTCTCGGTGAACGAGGTGAAATCGGTGGTCACCAGCACATCACCCACCCCTACCCCACCCTCGCGAAACACCGACGTGCCGGTACCGCGTAATACCGACGCTGCCCGGTACAGCGTTAACTGATTGTTCACCCCAATCTGGCCCAGCGCATGCGCCAGGTCGTGGCTTCGCTGAATACTGACGCTGCGCCTGCCCTCGAGCGGCAAGCCACGCCAGAGGTTGTTGTAGCGCTCCGGTGAGCTGGTGTATTCGGCGATGGCGGCCGAACCATAGCCATACTCGTCGCGGTACACCGGATACGGCTCGCTGAAGGCATCCAGGTATTCGCCACTAGTACCCAACACATCCAGATCAGCCCAGGGCACTGCGCCCATTAGCGACTCTTGACGCGCCAGAGCGCGATCGGAATACGCCAGAAGCTCATCTGCTGCGGGCAGCATGTAACGCTCCCAGTCAGGCCCGGAAACGGCCAGTTCGCTCTGCGCGCCGATCCGCAGCGATTGCCGCGCACCGGCAAACAACTCGCCACTGCGCATCATCGCCGCGTCCAACAAGATGAACAGGATATCCAGCACCACTGCCGACCACGCCGCTGTGCGCCAGGCCGACTTACCATTGATGGCGCGATCCAGATGCAAGCCAAGACTGCCCACGCCAAGCCCCAGCGAAGTCAGCACCACCGGCCATCCAAACGGCGCCATGGGTGCGATGATCAGGCTGGCAGCCTGCAACCCGGCCAGCCAATCCGCCTTGCGCAGCTCGGCATTACTGGTCAGGCGCTCATGGGCGTTGTTGACCAGTTGCGCCATGGCTTGCTCGCGCAAGCGTACGAACAGATCGCCAGTGATGGCCTGCCCGGCGATGCCGATATCGCCCCGCGCTTGTGCCAACAACTTCAAGTAGTTGCGCAGGCGCGGCCGCAGTGATTGCGCCAGGACATCACCGCCGATGAAGTAGCCGATCAAACGCTCGCGGCCCACGGACGTACCCGCCTGACCGATCAACCACACCTGCAGTGCATGGCGGTCATCGAACACCCGCAGCGCATTCTGCTCATCCGCCAGGTACAGGCAGCACCTGCCCGTGCCGAGCGTTCGCTGGAACAGGGTCCGGGCGGCGATGCCGCCAATGCTCATGGCACTCCAGCCGCTCTGCGCCGAGGCCGCACAGCTGCGACGCAGCGCCTGCACAGTGCTCGGCACAGTGGCTACCACGAGGCTCGCCGCGCGCAGATCGGCGCGCTCCGCCTCGGTAAGTGCCGACCGCTCAAGCGCAGCCAGAAACCGCGCCCGGGCCAGCACACAGAAGTCCTCACTGTGTTGCGCCTGAAAAGTTTGCAGCAACTGCGTGTAGCGCTCAGAGAAGTTCATCTGCCAGAACATATCCAGCACCCCTTGGGGCGCCAGGCGAACTTCGTTGCGCTCGTCATATTCGCCATGGCTGGCATCCACCCGATAGAAACCGCCATAGACAGACAGCTGGTCAGCGTCGGTTTGCTGCGCCGGACTGAATCGCTGCATCACCAGCTCAGTTAACGTCAGCGAGCGCCGCGGCGGCCCCCGATGACGCCAGCCGGTGTAACTCAGCGAGCTGCTGGCGGCCGATTCGAACTCATGCCAATAGAGCGCGTCAGGATCGAGCCAGTACCCCAGCAGGCGCTGCAGCACGTGGCCGGCAGCCTGCCGGGCAAGGCCATGCAAATCAGGAAATCGACCCAGGAAACGCTGGGCAATGTGTTCAAGTGTCTGGTTGTTGCCGCTACTCATGGTGCTCTGCCTAAGTGAAGGTGGAGCACCACTTCAGCTCAAGTCGCCTGCCGCCATGCGGTAACGCTTTACAGCCCGCGCCGGCATCAGGTTAGAATCGATTGGCACGCAACCTGCGTGCTCGGCGTCAGCCTTCCCTTCGCGTTTCCCCCGGAGTACTGCCTTTGGATGCAAGCACCATCAATAGCCTGTTCCTGATCGGCGCATTGCTGGTGGGTGCAAGTATCCTGGTCAGTTCGCTGTCATCGCGCCTGGGCATCCCTATTCTGGTCATCATCCTCGCGGTCGGCATGGTCGCTGGAGTCGATGGTGGCGGCATCATCTTCAACAACTATCCAACCGCCTACCTGGTGGGCAACCTGGCCTTGGCGGTGATCCTGCTCGACGGCGGCCTGCGCACGCGGGTGGCGAGCTTTCGCGTAGCCTTGTGGCCGGCGTTGTCGCTGGCCACAGTGGGCGTTTTGATCACCACGGCGTTGACCGGCATGGTCGCCGCCTGGCTGTTCGACCTGAGCCTGATCCAAGGGCTGCTGATCGGCGCCATCGTCGGTTCGACCGACGCCGCAGCGGTGTTCTCGCTGCTCGGCGGCAAGGGTCTGAACGAACGGGTCACCGCTACGCTCGAGATCGAATCGGGCAGCAACGACCCGATGGCGGTGTTTCTCACCGTCACCCTGATTGACATGATCGCCAGCGGCCAGACTGGCCTGCACTGGAGCCTGTTGACCCACCTGCTGCGCGAGTTCGGCATCGGCGGCCTGCTGGGCCTGGGCGGCGGCTGGCTGATGTTGCAGCTGGTCAACCGGATCAACCTGGCCGGCGGCCTGTACCCGATCCTGGTGGTCGCCGGTGGTTTGGTGGTGTTCTCCCTGACCAACGCCCTGCATGGCAGCGGCTTCCTTGCTGTGTACCTGTGCGGCCTGGTGTTGGGCAACCGACCCATTCGCAGCCGCCACGGCATCCTGCACATGCTCGACGGCATGGCCTGGCTGGCGCAGATCGGCATGTTCCTGGTGCTCGGCCTACTGGTCACCCCGCACGACTTGCTGCCGATCGCCCTGCCCGCGCTGGGCCTGGCGCTGTGGATGATCCTGGTCGCCCGCCCCCTCTCTGTGGTCGCCGCCCTGTTGCCGTTCAAGGCTTTCCATGGCCGCGAGAAAGGCTTCATCTCCTGGGTTGGCCTGCGCGGTGCAGTGCCGATCATTCTTGCGGTGTTCCCGCTGATGGCCGGGCTGCCGCAGGCGCAGCTGTTCTTCAACCTGGCGTTCTTCATCGTGCTGGTATCGCTGCTGGTGCAGGGCACCAGCCTGCCGTGGATGGCCAAGCTGCTGAAGGTCACGGTGCCGCCGGACCCAGCGCCGATCTCCCGCTCCGCGCTGGAGGTGCACGTCACCAGCGAGTGGGAGCTGTTCGTCTATCGCCTGGGTGCTGAAAAATGGTGCATCGGCGCCGCCCTGCGCGAGCTGAAGATGCCTGAAGGCACGCGAATTGCCGCGCTGTTTCGCGGCGAGCAATTGCTCCACCCCTCGGGCAGCACCGTGCTGGAGGTGGGCGACATGCTCTGCGTAATCGGTCATGAGCACAATCTGTCGGCGCTGGGCAAACTGTTCAGCCAAGCGCCCCAGCGTGGTTTGGATCTACGCTTCTTTGGCGACTTCGTCCTTGAAGGTGATGCCGAGCTGGGTGCGGTGGCGGCACTTTATGGCCTGAAACTCGATGGCCTGGACGCAAAAATGCCGTTGGCGCAGTTCATCCGACAAAAGGTCGGAGGCGCTCCAGTAGTAGGGGATCAGATCGAATGGCACGGCACAATCTGGACCGTCGCGATGATGGACGGGAACAAGATCCACAAAGTCGGCGTCAGATTCCCGGAAGGTACTCGGCCTGGCCCCGGGTTGTTCCTCTAGACTTCGACTTGCCTCGTTTTACAAGAACCCTGCACAAGACTCTGCCTATGTCCCTGCGCGTGTATCTCCGCGCAGCCCTGCTCGGGCTGTGCTTGTCCCTCTCGTTCGCCGTCAGCGCGGCCGAGGCTCCAACCACCGCCAGCATCCAGAACAGCCTCGACAAGATTGCCGATCGCAAGCTTCCGGAGGCCGAGCAGAAGGCTCTGCAGCAGGTCCTCGAAGACACCTTGAGCCTGCTCGGCAGCAAGGAAGACAGCGAGAAGAAGCTCGCCGCGCTCAAGCAACAGCTGGCCGACGCCCCGCGCCTGACCAGCGAAAGCCAGCGCGAACTGATCAAGCTCAAGACCAGCAAGACCGTACCGGTTGCCCAACGCTACGCCAGCCTCAGCGTGCCGCAGTTGGAACAGCTGCTCAGCGAACGCAGCACCCTTCAGGGCGAGCTGCAAAAAGCGCTGTCCGAAGCCAACAGCCTGATCATCAACTCGCAGACCCGCCCCGAGCGCGCCCAACGCGAGATCAGCAACAACCAGACTCGCGCCCAACAGATCAACAGCAGCCTCAAGTCCGGCAAGGACAACGGCAAGACCCTGTCCGCCGACCAGCGCAACCAGCTCAATGCCGAACTGGCCTCGCTCAACGCCTTGACCCTGCTGCGTCGCCAGGAGCTGGCCGGCAATGGCCTGCTGCAAGACCTGGGCAACGCCCAGCACGACCTCTTGATCGAACGCGCAGCGCGTCTGGAACAAGAAATCCAGGACCTGCAGACGCTGATCAATGACAAGCGCCTGGCCCAGTCGCAGCAAACCGTCACCCAGCAGTCGATCGAAGCGCAGAAAGCCGGCGGCAGCAGCCTGTTGGCCACTGAGAGCGCTGCCAACCTCAAGCTCTCCGACTACCTGCTCAAAAGCACCGACCGCCTCAACGAGCTGACCCAGCAGAACCTCAAGACCAAGCAGCAGCTCGATAGCCTGACCCAGGCCGACCAGGCCCTGGACGAGCAAATCAACGTGCTCAAGGGCAGCCTGCTGTTGTCCAAGATCCTCTACAAGCAGAAGCAGACCCTGCCGCACCTGAAGCTCGACCGCGACCTGGCCGACCAGATCGCCGACATCCGCCTGTACCAGTTCGAGATCAACCAGCAGCGCGAGCAGATGAGCAACCCGGTGGGTTACGTCGACCGCCTGTTGGCCACCCAGCCCGAGCAGGATGTCACCCCACAACTGCGCAAAGCACTGCTGGAAGTGGCGATCACCCGCAGCGACCTGCTTGAGCGGCTGAACCGCGAACTGTCCGCCCTGCTTAACGAGTCGATCACCCTGCAGCTCAACCAGAAGCAGTTGCTGAGCACTGCCCAGGGCCTGCGCACCACCCTGGAAGAGCAGATGTTCTGGATCCCCAGCAACAAGCCGCTGGATTGGGAATGGCTGCGCAGCGTGCCGCAACGCTTCGTCGACCAGGTCGCCAACCTGCCGTGGGGTTCGGGGATCAAGGAGCTGACTGACGGCCTGATCCAACGGCCGCTGCTGTTCCTGCCGCTGTTCCTGGTCATCGGCGGGCTGCTGTGGCGCCGCAAGTACCTGTACCAGCGGCTGGGCAAGGTTCACCAGGACATCGGCCACTTCAAGCGCGATAGCCAGTGGCATACGCCCCAAGCCATCCTGATCAACATTCTCCTGGCACTGCCAGTCAGCATTGCCCTGGCCCTGGGCAGCTACGCACTACAGATCGACGCGCGTGGGCAGAACGCCAACCTCGGCGCGGCCCTTTGGCAACTGGCCCAGGCTTGGTTGGTGTTCTACACCGCCTACCGCATCCTTGCCCCGGGCGGCGTGGCGGAAATCCACTTCCGCTGGCACAAGCCGCAAGTCGAGTTCCTGCGCGGCTGGGTGCGCCGCCTGGGTACCGTGGTGCTTGCATTGGTCGGCGTGGTGGCGGTGGCTGAGCACCAGCCCTCGGCGTTGGCCGACGACGTCCTGGGGATCGGCGTGGTGCTGACCTGCTACGCGCTGATGGCCTGGCTGCTCAGCCGACTGCTGCTCAGCAGCCCGGCGCACCGCGATACTTCGCTGTTCCGCAAAGCAGTCGGGGTGGCCTTCACGGCCCTGCCGATCGCGCTGTTCGTGGCCGTGTGCTTTGGCTACTACTACACCGCGCTGAAACTCACCGACCGGCTGATCTACACCCTCTACCTGCTGCTGTTCTGGCTGGTGATCGAGGCCGCCTTCGTCCGGGGTCTGTCGGTGGCCGCTCGCCGCCTGGCCTACCAACGCGCGCTGAGCAAGCGCCAGGCGACCAAGGAGGGGCTCGATGGCGAGGTCATCGCCGAAGAGCCGACGCTGGACATCGAGCAGGTCAACCAGCAGTCGCTGCGCCTGATTCGCCTGGCCCTGCTTGGCGGTTTCATTGGCGGCCTGTACTGGGTCTGGTCGGACCTGATCACGGTGTTCGCCTACCTCAACAACTTCACCCTCTATGAGTACACCAGCGGCACCGGCGCCGCCGCCAGCATGGTGCCGATCAGTCTCGGCGATCTGCTTGGCGCGCTGGTGATCGTCGGTATCACCTTCGCCCTGGCGGGCAACTTGCCTGGCTTGCTGGAAGTGTTGGTGCTGTCGCGCTTGAACCTGGCCCAGGGCAGCGCCTACGCCACCACCACGTTGCTGTCGTATGTGATTGCCGGGGTGGGCTTCGTCAGTACCCTGTCGACCCTCGGGGTGAGCTGGGACAAGTTGCAATGGCTGGTCGCCGCGCTATCGGTGGGTCTGGGCTTTGGCATGCAGGAGATCTTCGCCAATTTCATCTCCGGCATCATGATCCTGTTCGAACGCCCGGTGCGCATCGGCGACACCATCACCATCGGCAACCTGTCCGGCACGGTGAGCAAGATCCGCATCCGCGCCACCACCATCACCGACTTCGACCGCAAGGACATCATCGTCCCCAACAAGACCTTTATCACCGGCCAGCTGATCAACTGGTCGCTGACCGACACGGTCACCCGGGTGACCTTGAAGCTGGGCATCGACTACGGTTCGGACCTGGACCTGGTGCGCGACCTGCTGCTCAAGGGCGCCCATGAGAACCCGCGGGTGCTCAAGGATCCGGAGCCGCTGGTGTACTTCCTCAACTTCGGCGAAAGCTCGCTCGATCACGAGCTGCGCATGCACGTGCGCGATCTAGGCGACCGCAACCCGACCCTGGATGAGATCAACCGCTACATCAACCGCGAGTTCAAGGCGCACAACATCAAGATTTCGGTACGTCAGGTCGAGGTGTTCCTGATGGATACCCAGGGGCAGAAGCAGAAGTTGATTGCTGTCGAGGGTGGCGATGGCACTGCGCCGCAGGGCACTCGGCCGGTGTAACTGGACTCCAAAGGGCGTGAACCGCAGAATTGCGTCGAGGGCTACGCCCTCGTTCGCAGGCAAGCCCGCTCCCACAGGAGCAGCACAATCCCTGTAGGCACGGGCTTGCCTGCGAAGGGCCGCACCGCGGCCGCCAATTCTCCAACCAGGAGCCGGCCCTTGAAAGCCCTCGACCAACTGACCTTCGACAACCGCTTCGCTCGCCTGGGCGATGCGTTCTCCACCCAGGTCTTGCCCGACCCGATCGCCGACCCACGGCTGGTCGTCGCCAGCCACTCAGCCATGGCCCTGCTCGACCTCGACCCCGCGCAAGCCGAGCTGGCGCTGTTCGCCGAGCTGTTCAGCGGGCACAAGTCATGGCAAGACGCCGACCCACGGGCGATGGTCTATTCGGGCCACCAGTTCGGCTCCTACAACCCACGCCTGGGCGACGGCCGCGGCCTGCTGCTCGGCGAAGTGGTCAACGATGCTGGCGAGCACTGGGACCTGCACCTCAAGGGCGCCGGCCAGACCCCTTACTCACGCATGGGCGATGGCCGCGCGGTGCTACGCTCGTCGATCCGCGAGTTCCTTGGCTCCGAAGCCCTGCACGCCTTGGGTATCCCCAGCAGCCGTGCCCTGTGCGTAGTCGGCTCCAGCACGCCGGTCTGGCGCGAAACCCGCGAAAGCGCGGCGATGCTCCTGCGCGTTGCTCAAAGCCATGTCCGTTTCGGCCACTTCGAGTATTTCTACTACACCCGTCAGCCAGAACAGCAACAGCTGCTGATCGATCATGTGCTGGAACAGCATTACCGCGAATGCCGCGAGGCCGAGCAGCCGTACCTGGCCATGTTCCGCAGCATCGTCGAGCGCAATGCCGAGCTGATTGCCCGCTGGCAAGCCTATGGCTTCTGCCACGGGGTGATGAACACCGACAACATGTCGATTCTGGGTATCACCTTCGACTTCGGCCCGTTCGCCTTCCTCGACGACTTCGACGCCAACTTCATCTGCAACCACTCCGATGACCGTGGCCGCTACAGCTACTCCAACCAGGTGCCAATCGCCCACTGGAACCTCAGCGCCCTGGCCCAGGCCCTGACGCCCTACATCGAGGTCGAGGCGCTCAAACAAGCGCTTGGGCTGTTCCTGCCGCTGTACCAGGCGCATTACCTGGACCTGATGCGCCGCCGCCTGGGTTTGACCAGCGCCGAGGACGACGACCTGGCGCTGGTCGAGCGTTTGCTGCAACGCATGCAAAGCGGCGGCGTCGACTACACGCTGTTCTTCCGCCGGCTTGGCGAGCAGCCGGCGGCTGAGGCACTGAAGGTGGTACGTGATGATTTCATCGACCTCGCCGGGTTCGATGCCTGGGGCGCAGACTATCTGGCCCGCTGCGAGCGGGAGCCTGGCAATGCCGAAGGGCGGCGTGAGCGGATGCATGCGGTGAATCCGCTGTATGTGCTGCGCAATTACCTGGCGCAGAAAGCCATCGAAGCGGCTGAGGGCGGCGATTACAGTGAAGTGCGGCGGTTGCATCAGGTGCTAAGCAACCCCTTCGAAGAACAACCCGGGATGCAGGCCTATGCTGAACGGCCGCCAGAGTGGGGTAAGCATCTGGAGATCAGTTGCTCATCGTAAACTGACCACTTTCGGGGGCGCAAAGCGGCCCCAAAACACCCAGGAGTTTCTATGTCAGAACCATTACTGATCCCCTGCCCGCACTGCAACGGCCTCAACCGCCTGCCCGCCGCACGCCTGAACGACGCCCCCAAATGCGGCCGTTGCAAACAGAACGTACTCCTGAACAAACCCTTCGACCTCAGCGAAAGCAGATACGCCAGCCAGATCAAAGGCGACCTGCCGCTCCTGCTGGACGTGTGGGCCGACTGGTGCGGCCCATGCAAATCCTTCGCACCGATCTTTGAACAGGCTGCCAACCAACTCAGCGGCCGCTGCCGCCTGGCCAAGCTCGACAGCGAGGCCAATCGCAACCTCGCCGGGCAACTGGGCATCCGCTCGATTCCCAGCCTGATCCTGTTCAACAATGGCCGCGAAATCAGCCGCCAAGCGGGCGCCTTGCCACTCCAGTCATTGCTGGAGTGGCTGCGTAGTCAAGGGGTCTAGGCGTTTTCTTCGAGCAGCGAGTGCAACTCGACAAACTGCTGAGTCAGCTTGTGCCGGGGCTCCAGATGGATCAGCGGCAAACTGGCGTGGTGCGATTCGCGCATCTTCACCGAGCTGCTCAGGTACACCGGCAACACCGGCAATCCCTCTTCCAGCAGCTCGTCGAGCATCTGTTGCGGCAGAGTGGCGCGTGACTGGAACTGGTTGACGACAATGCCTTCAACCACCAAGTCTTCGTTGTGGTCATCCTTGAGCTCTTCGATCTCAGCCAGCAGGCCATACAGCGCCTGGCGCGAGAAGCTGTCGCAATCGAACGGAATCAGCACTCGATCGGCGGCGATCAACGCGGAAACTGCGTAAAAATTCAGCGCAGGCGGGGTATCGATGTAGATGCGCTCGTAATCCTCATCCAGATCATCGAGCAGTTTGCGCAGCTTGTTGATCTTGTGCTTGGCCTCAAGCTTGGGCTGCAGGTCGGCCAGCTCCGGGGTCGCGGTGACCACGTGCAGGTTGTCGAACGGTGTCTCGTAGATATCGACCTTGTTCTTCTTGGCAAACGGCCCGCTGGACAGGCTCTGCTTGAAAAAGTCGGCGATACCCATGGGGATGTCCTCACCGGTCAGCCCGGTCAGGTATTGGGTCGAGTTGGCCTGGGCATCCAGGTCGATCAGCAGGGTCCGATAGCCCTCATTGGCGCTCACCGCCGCCAGGTTGCAGGCGATGCTCGACTTGCCCACACCACCTTTCTGATTGAATACCACGCGCCGCATGAGAGACCTCCGTGTATCAACGAATGCCCGAGTATGTGTGCAGCGGCCGGGCTTGACCAGTACCGTTGCTCAACCTTCTCCTACAACAACCGATACCTTGTCCAGGCACTGTTATCAGACGCATCTGGCTCGCCAGCAAAGTCATGTATCGCTAACCTCGTGATTTTTCCGCTGGCCACGGTCTAAGCATTTGCTACAGCTCGGCAGCACCGGGATAATGCGCGCCAGTCGGCGAATGCCAATCCCCTGTCAGGCCGTTGTGGCGCTCATTTCAATGGCGAACGCGTCTCCACAGGGCGGGAAACATACACATCGTGATCACCTTCGACATCAGCCAATGGCGCGCTTGGGCTCCAGGCCTGCAGAAACCTGCCGATTGGCAGGCCTGGGCCGATGGCGCCGATCTGCCTGCAGATGACGGCCAAGCGCCAGACGTAGGGTTCTTGCCGGCCATGCAACGGCGGCGCCTGAGCTATCTGGCGCGCATGGCGTTTGCGGTTGGCTGGCCGCTGGCCGAAGGTATCGAGGCCCTGCCGCTGGTGTATGTCTCGCGCCACGGCGAAACCCCGCGCACCTTCGCCCTGCTCAGCGAGCTGGCCGAGCGCCAGCCGTTGTCACCCACCCAGTTCAGTTTGTCGGTGCACAACGCGGTGATCGGCTTGTGGTCGATCCTGCGCGGCGAAACCAGCGAAATGACCGCCCTGGCGGCGGCCGGCGACGGTTTCGAGCAAGGCGTGATCGAAGCCGCTGGCCTGCTCCATGAGGGGGCGCCGGCGGTCCTGCTGATCGTCGCCGAAGAGCAGCCGCCAGTCGCTTACCGGCCGTGGATCGACGATGTGCCCTGCGCCTACGCCGTGGCCCTGCTGCTAACCCCCGGCACGCAGTGGCAACTGACCCTCGGCCAAGCGGTCTCAGGGCAAGCAGCACCAGGCCCTGCGCCGCTGCCGCATGCACTGAGCTGGCTACGCGCCCTGCTCAGCGAGCAAACCCGCCTCACTCACCCAGGAAAGCAGCGCTCATGGACCTGGCAACGACAGCCATGAACACGCCTCGCGACGCCTACTATTGGCGCCTGCTGGCGACCGCCCTGAGCTTCTTGCTGTTCGGCGTCGGTGGCCTGTGCCTGCGGCTGCTGGTGTTTCCCTTGCTCGCCTGCCTGCCAGGTGATGCCGAGCGCCATCAACAACGCGCCAGGCGCACCATCGGCTGGCTGTTC
Source organism: Pseudomonas urmiensis (assembly GCF_014268815.2). Classification (NCBI taxonomy): domain Bacteria; kingdom Pseudomonadati; phylum Pseudomonadota; class Gammaproteobacteria; order Pseudomonadales; family Pseudomonadaceae; genus Pseudomonas; species Pseudomonas urmiensis. Next base: position 5,421,317 of record NZ_JABWRE020000001.1, on the reverse strand, counting down.
TGGCGCTTCATCCGCTTCATGCGTGCCAGCGGCGTGCTGACTTATGAGATCATCGGCGCCGAGCGCCTGGGGCGCCCTGGGCAGATGATCATTGCCAACCATCCGTCGCTGATCGATGTGGTGTTTCTTATCGGTCTGGTGCGCAACGCCAACTGCGTGGTCAAGCAAAGCTTGTTCGCCAACCCGTTCACCCGTGGCCCGGTCCGCGAGGCGCAGTACCTGGGTAACGATGGCAGCATGCAGATGTTCGATGCCGCAGTCGATGCGCTGCACCAGGGCCAGCCACTGATCATCTTCCCGGAAGGCACCCGCACCGAACCCGGCAAACCACCGGCCTTTCATCGTGGCGCCGCCGCAATCGCCCTGCGCGGTGCGAAGATCATCACGCCTGTGACCATCAGCGTCAGCCCCACCACGCTGACCAAGAACGAGCCGTGGTACCGGATCGCCCGGCGCCGCGTGCACGTGCGCCTGAAGGTCGGCGGCGACATCGACCCGGCGGCTTTCGCAGCCCTGGGCCCGGCGCCCATGGCCTCGCGCCGGCTCAACGACTATCTGCACCACTATTTCATCAAGGAGCTCGCCGAAGATGAGCGATCCACAGCAACACCTGAACCGTGATATCAAGCAGTTGATCATCGATGCCCTGGGCCTTGAAGACATCACCGTGCAGGACATCGACGACCAACAGCCCCTGTTCGGCGAAGGCCTGGGCCTGGATTCGGTGGACGCGCTCGAACTCGGCCTGGCCCTGCAGAAGCACTTCGGCATCAAGATCGACGCCGATGCCAAGGACACCCGTAGCCATTTCAGCAACGTCGCCAGCCTGGCGGCGTTCGTCACTGCCCGTCAGGCCGCCTGAGACCGCCCCATGCAAAACCGTGAAGACATCTTCAATATCCTGCGCGACGCCTTGGTCGAGCTGTTCGAAACCAACCCTGCCAGCATCACCCTGGACTCCAACCTGTACCAGGACCTGGAAATCGACAGCATCGATGCCATCGACCTGATCGACCATATCAAGCGCCAGACCGGCAAGAAGATCAGCGCCGAAGACTTCAAGAGCGTGCGCACCGTGGGCGATGTGGTCGAAGCCGTATTCCGCCTGGTCAACACTGCGGCATGAAACGCCTGGTCGGCCTGGGCCTGGTGCTGGCCGGCGTGCTGTATCCGTTTGCCGTGCATTTCGGCCTCGGCCATTTCGCGCCCTGGCAGTTCGCCGTGCTGCTCGGCGGCCTGTGGCTGGCCCGCAGCGTCAGCGCACCGCGCCGCCCCGGCAACCTGTGGATGGCGGCAGTAGCGCTGACGTTCTGCGCCGTGCTCGCGCTTTCCGACAGCAGCCAACTGCTGCGTTGGTATCCGGTGCTGGTCAACGCCTTCATGCTGGTGCTGTTCGGTTCGAGCCTGAAATACGGCCCGCCGCTGGTTGAGCGCTTGGCCCGTTTGCGCGAACCGCAGCTGCCTGAAGCGGCGCTCAGCTACACCCGCCGAGTGACCCAAGTGTGGTGTGGCTTCTTTGTGCTCAACGGCGGGATCGCTGCGGCTCTCACCCTCTGGGCGCCGCTGAGCTGGTGGACCCTGTACAACGGCCTGATTGCCTATATCGCCATGGGCCTGCTGTTTGCCGGTGAATGGCTGACACGACAACAGGTGCGAGGACGCGCATGAACTGGATCAACCCCGAGCAGCTGTTGCGCCCCGTGGACGGGCCGCGCTTGGTCACGCAGGCGCCCGCCCTGACGCATGCCGAGCTGTGTGAACAGGCCCTGCGCCTGGCCGGTGGCCTGCAAGCGAAAGGTATCCAGCGCCTGGCGGTGCACCTGCAAGACGCTGCCGAGCTGGCCATCGCATTGCTCGGTGCCTGGCGCGCCGGCGTGCAGGTCTTGCTACCGGCCGACCTGCAAGCGCAGACCCGCGCACGCTGGGACGATCAGGTCGACCTGTGGATAAGTGACCAGCCCGACGACCTCAGCATCGCCGACCTACAGGACGAACCGCTGTCGCCCGCCGAGCTGGATCTCGATAAGTGCCGGATTGGCCTGTGCACCTCAGGTTCCAGCGGCCAAGCCAAGCTGATCGACAAGCGCCTGCGCCAGCTGGCCAATGAAGTCGCCGCCCTGGAGCAGCTGTGGGGCGCGGCCCTTGGCGATGCCTGGATCATCGGCAGCGTGGCCACCCAGCATATCTACGGCCTGTTGTTCCGCGTGCTTTGGCCTCTCTGTGCCGGCCGGGGTTTCCTGCGCCAGCCAATGCCCTTCCCCGAAGATCTGCAGCGGGCCAGCCTCGAACTGCCAAGCTTTGCCTGGGTGGCCAGCCCGGCGCTGCTCAAGCGCATGGGCGATAACCTCGATTGGCCAGCATTGAGCCAGGTGCGCAAAGTGTTCTCATCAGGGGGCGAGCTGCCAGCCGAGGCAAGTGCACGTCTGCAGCAGCGGCTTGGCCAATGGCCCGTGGAGATCCTCGGCAGCTCGGAAACCGGCGGCATCGCCTGGCGAGAGGGCGGCGACCTGTGGCAACCCTTCGCAGGCGTGCAACTTGCTGTGGATGAACAGGGCGCCCTGCGCATCGCCTCGCCCTACTTGCCGCCTGGCCATATCGAACAAAGTGCCGATGCTGCTGAACTGTTCAGTGATGGCCGCTTGCGCCTGCTCGGCCGCCTCGACCGCATCGTCAAGCTGGAAGAAAAACGTATCGCCCTGCCCATGCTCGAACAGGCGCTGTGCCGCCACGCCTGGGTCAGCGAAGCGCGCCTGGGCGTGATCGAGGAAGGCCGTGCCTCGCTGGGCGCCTTGTTGGTACTTAGCCCAGCCGGCGTGCACGCCTTGCGCAACCAGGGCCGGCGGACCTTGCTCGACAGCCTGCGCCAGCACCTGGCCCAGTATTGCGAGGCGCTGGCCCTGCCTCGGCGCTGGCGGCTGCTACGGCAATTGCCGATGAACGCCCAAGGCAAGCTGGCCGAGGCGCAGGTCCAGGCCCTGCTCAAAGCGCCACGGGCGAATGATCCCCAGGTGCTTGAGCGGCTGGAAGAGGGCGCTCTGCTGCGCCTGTGGGTGCCTGCGGACCTGCCCTGCTTCACCGGCCATTTCCCGAGCACGCCGATCCTGCCGGGCGTGGTGCAGATCGACTGGGCCATTACCCTCGGCGCCGCACTGGTGCCGCCAGGGCTGCGTTTCGCCGGCATGGAAGTGCTCAAGTTCCAGCAACTGGTGCGCCCCGCAGACGAGCTCGAACTGAGCCTGCGCTTCGACCCGCAACGCAGCAAGCTGTACTTCGCCTTCAGCCGCGCAGGGCAACCCTGCTCCAGCGGCCGCATTGTGTTGGAGGCCGCCTGTGCATAAGCCTTGCGCGGTGATCCCGGTGTACAACCACGAACGGGCGGTGCCTGCCGTGGTCGCTGAATTGCGGCGGGCGGGCTTACCCTGCGTGCTGGTGGACGACGCCAGCCATCCGCCTTGCGCCGAAGTGCTACGCCAGCTGGCTGGCGAGCCGCAGGTGTTCCTGGTCACCCTGAGCAGCAACCAGGGCAAGGGCGGCGCGGTGATGGCCGGTTTGCGCGAGGCGGCGCGACTGGGTTTTAGCCACGCCCTGCAAGTGGACGCCGATGGCCAGCATGACCTGGCCGATATCGCCACCTTCCTGGCCCAGTCGCAGGCCCATCCGCAGGCGCTGATCTGCGGTTATCCACAGTACGACGCCAGTGTGCCCAAGGGCCGCCTGTATGCCCGCTACCTGACTCACGTATGGGTGTGGATCAACAGCCTGTCGCTGGCGATCCCTGATTCGATGTGCGGTTTTCGGGTTTACCCGCTGCCAGCGACCCTGGCCCTGATCGACTCGGTGCAACTGGGCCTGCGAATGGATTTCGACACGGAAATTCTCGTGCGCCTGGCTTGGCGCGAGCAACCGATGCGCTGGCTGCCAACCCGTGTGCATTACCCGCGGGACGGCGTCTCGCACTTTCGCCTGGTGCACGACAACGCGCTGATTTCGCGCATGCACGCGCGCTTGTTCTTCGGCATGCTGCTGCGCGCGCCACTGATCCTCTGGCGTCGGTGGCGACGATGAACAGCCCATCACGGCACTGGGCCGAGCAACGCGAACGCGGCAGTTTCTGGTTGATGAAGCTGACCGCCGGGCTAGTGCGCCTGCTTGGCCGGCGCCTGCTCAGCCCGCTGATCCACGCCATCGTGCTGTACTTTTTCCTGTTCGGCCGCCGTGCCCGGCGCAGCGCCTGGCAGTATCAACAACGGCTGGCTGCGTACAGCGGCGCAGCCACGCCAGCGCCCAGCCACTGGCAGGTGTTTCGCCAGTTCATGGCCTTCGCCGACTCCCTGCTGGACAAGCTCGACGCCTGGAACGGCAAGCTGCGCCTGCAAGATATCGAAATCGACGACCCTGCCGGCCTGCGCCAGCAACTGCGTGGCAGCCGCGGGCAAATGCTGGTCGGCGCGCACCTGGGCAACCTCGAAGTCTGCCGGGCCTTGGCCGAGCTGGGCGAGCAGGTGACCATGAACGTACTGGTGCACACCCGCCATGCCGAACGCTTCAATCGCTTGCTGGGCGAAGCCGGGGCCAGCCACCTGCGGCTGATCCAGGTCAGCGAGCTGGACCCGGCGATCATGCTGCAGCTGTCCGAACGCCTGGAGCGCGGCGAATGGCTGGCGATTGCTGGCGACCGCGTGCCCCTGCATGGCGCGCGTACGGTCGAGGTGGATTTCCTCGGCCATCCGGCCGCATTTCCCCAAGGCCCCTGGTTGCTGGCAGGGTTGTTGGGTTGCCCGGTCAACCTGCTGTTCTGCCTCAAGCGCGAAGGCCGCTATCGCATCACCCTGGAGCCGTTCGCCGAGCGCCTGCACTGGCGGCGCGACAACCGCGAACAGGTGATCGGCGAATGGGCTGCGCGCTACGCTGCGCGGCTGGGCCATTATTGCCAGCAGGCGCCCACCCAATGGTTCAACTTCTACCCCTTCTGGAAAGACCGATGACGACGCATGAGTCTGTAACCTTCGGCGAGGCGCCGCTCGCCATCGAGGATGTCCTGGCCCTGAGCCAGCGCCAAGCAGCCGCACGCCTGGAAGAGGACCCCGCCTATCGTGAGCGGATCGCTCGCGGCGCGCGTTTTCTCGACACCCTGCTGGACAAGGAAGGGGTGATCTACGGCGTCACCACCGGCTATGGCGACTCATGCGTGGTGGCAGTACCGCCGGAGCACGTCGAAGCCCTGCCGATCCACCTGTACACCTTCCATGGCTGCGGCCTGGGCAGGCTGCTCGAGCCTGCGGCCACCCGCGCGGTACTGGCTGCGCGGCTGCGCTCGCTGAGCCATGGGATGTCGGGGGTGCGCCTGGAGTTGCTGGAACGGCTGCGCGCGTTCCTCGAACACGACATCCTGCCGCTGATCCCGGAAGAGGGCTCGGTGGGCGCCAGCGGCGACCTGACCCCGCTGTCATACGTAGCGGCGACCCTGTCTGGCGAACGCGAAGTGCTGTACCGCGGTGAAAAGCGCAGCAGCGCCGAGGTACATCGCGAGCTCGGCTGGCAACCGCTGGTGCTGCGCCCCAAGGAAGCCCTGGCTTTGATGAACGGCACCGCCGTGATGACCGGCCTGGCCTGCCTGGCCTTTGGCCGCGCCGACTACCTGCTCAAGCTGGCCACCCGGATCACCGCACTCAACGTGATCGCGTTGCAGGGCAACCCTGAGCATTTCGACGAGCGCCTGTTCGCCGCCAAACCGCACCCCGGCCAGACCCAAGTCGCCGCCTGGCTGCGCCAGGATCTGGCCATCGACGCCCCAGCGGCCCCGCTGCACCGCCTGCAAGACCGCTACTCGCTGCGCTGCGCACCCCATGTACTGGGGGTGCTGGCCGACAGCCTGGGCTGGTTGCGCAGTTTTATCGAAACCGAGCTCAATAGCGCCAACGATAACCCGATCATCGACGGCGACGCCGAGCGAGTTCTGCATGGTGGCCATTTCTATGGCGGGCATATCGCCTTCGCCATGGACAGCCTGAAGACCCTGGTGGCCAACGTCGCCGACCTGCTCGACCGCCAGCTCGCGCTGCTGGTCGACGAACGCTACAACCATGGCCTGCCGAGCAATCTGTCGGGGGCCGAAGCAGGCCGTGCGATGCTCAACCATGGCTTCAAGGCAGTGCAGATCGGCGCCAGCGCCTGGACCGCCGAGGCGCTCAAGCAGACCATGCCCGCCAGCGTGTTTTCCCGCTCCACCGAATGCCACAACCAGGACAAGGTAAGCATGGGCACTATCGCCGCACGCGATGCCTTGCGCGTTCTTGAGCTGACCGAGCAGGTCGCTGCGGCAACCCTGCTGGCAGCCAATCAGGGCGTCTGGCTGCGTCGCCGCCAGGCGGGTGAGCGACCACTGCCGCCAGCGCTGGCCGAGATGCATGCCGTATTGCTGGAAGACTTCGCCCCCGTCATCGAAGACCGCGCATTGGAGCGAGAACTGCGCCTGTGCCTGAGCCGTATCGCCGAACGACACTGGAGGCTGCATGCGTAGCCCCGGCGTGTTCCACGTCGATACTGAGATCGTCGTGCCGTTCTTCGATGTCGACAGCATGCACATCGTCTGGCACGGGCACTACGTCAAGTACCTGGAAGTCGCCCGCTGTGCCTTGCTCGACAAGCTCGAGCACGACTATCGGCAGATGCACGCCAGCGGCTACATGTGGCCGGTGATCGACTTGCAGCTGCGCTACATCCGTGGCGCCACGTTCGGCCAGCGCCTGAACGTGCGCGCCAGCCTGGTGGAATGGGAAAGCCGACTGAAGATCAATTACCTGATCAGCGATGCCGCAAGCGGCGAGCGCATGACCCGCGCCAGCACAGTGCAGGTTGCGGTGCACATCGACAGCGGCGAAATGCAACTGGCCTCACCGCAGGTGATGCTGGACGCGGTGCAGAAGGTGCTGTCATGAAATGTGCCACTGGGCCTGCGTTGCAGGCCATCAAAACACTGCAAAGCCCTGTGGGAGCGGGCTTGCCCGCGAAGGGTCGCAAGGCGACCCCAAACCCTCAAAACCACTCCATGGCGCTGGCGTTACGCGCCCTCACCACGTTAGCCCTGCTGCTCACCAGCCCACTAACCTTAGCCTTCACCCTCGAAGACCTGCAAAAGCAGCTAAGCGAACCCGCCGTAGTCAAAGGCCCCTTCATCCAGGAAAAACACCTGCGCGCCCTCCCCCAGCCCCTGGTCAGCCGCGGCCAATTCGTCCTGGCCCGCGACCACGGCCTGCTCTGGCTGTTGCAAACACCGCTGCGCCAGGACTACCGCATCACCGCCAGCGGCATTGCCCGGCGTGATCCATCCGGCTGGCAAACCCTGCCCAGCCGTAGCGCCGGCGCCGAGCAGAACCGTCTGTTTTTCGCTGTCCTGCAAGGCGACAGCAGCGGCCTGCAACGCGACTTCGAGCTGAACTTGCAAGGCACCGCCGAGCACTGGCTACTGCAGTTGAACCCTCGCTCGCTGTTGCTCAAGCAGATCTTCCGCCGTATCGACATCGCCGGCGGCCAGTACGTCGAGCGCATCGAGCTTGAAGAAAGCCAAGGCGACAGCACCGTGCTGCGCATGCCAGCCAGCAGCGGCGCCACCGCCCTGAGCGATACGGAGCGCAGCGATTTTGCCGATTGAACGTCTGTTGCCACGGCTGTTCCTGGCCTTGCTGATTACTGTGCTCGCCGTCGCCGGCTGGCAGTGGCAGCGTGGCGCGCCGCTGTCGGGCGACTTGATGGCGCTGGTGCCGGGCGACACCCAGGATCCGTTGGTACAGCGCGCCGAGCAACGCATGCAGGCACCGCTGAACCGCGAGATGCTGGTGTTGATCGGCGACCAGGACCGCCAGCGCGCCGTGGCGCTCGCCGAACGCCTGGCCAAACAGTGGCAAGCCAGCGGCCTGTTCGAAAAGGTCCAGTGGAGCTTGCAGACCGACCTGCAAGCAGTGCGCGAACAATTGCTGCAAGGCCGCCTGGCAATGCTTTCGGCCGCTGATCGCAGGCAGCTGGTCGAACAGCCCGAGGCCTTTATCGAACAACGCGTGCAAAGCCTGTTCGACCCCTTCACCGGCTTTAGCCTGGTCCCCAGCCAGGACGATTGGCTAGGCCTGACTGGACGCATCCAGGCCAGCCAGCCGAAGCCCGCCAATGTCCAGCTCGACACCGCCAGCGGTGCGCTGATCGCCGAGGCTGACGGCAAGCACTGGGTATTGCTGCGCGCGCGCAGCCAGGGCGATGCCTTCGACCTGAAGTTGCCGTTGCAGGTCGCCGACCTGCTGGCCGCCAGCCGGCTCCAAGCCGAGCAGAGCGGGGCCCAACTGATGGCGGTCAGCGGCCTGTTGCACGCCGCCAATGGTCAGCGCCAGGCCAGCCGGGAGATCACCTGGGTCGGCGGTGGCGCCACCCTGGGCATTCTTCTGCTGTTGCTGCTGGCGTTTCGCCGCTGGCGGGTGTTGCTGGCATTCGTGCCGGTGCTGGTTGGCATGCTGTTCGGCGCGGTGGCCTGCGTGGCGCTGTTCGGCAAGATGCATGTAATGACCTTGGTCCTGGGTTCCAGCCTGATCGGGGTGGCGGTGGACTATCCGCTGCACTACCTGTCCAAGAGCTGGAGCCTGCGCCCTTGGCGCAGCTGGGCGGCGCTGCGGCTTACCTTGCCGGGGCTGAGCCTGAGCCTGGTCACCAGCTGCATCGGTTACCTGGCCCTGGCGTTCACCCCGTTCCCGGCACTGACCCAGATCGCTGCATTCTCGGCGGCGGGCCTAGTCGGCGCCTACCTCAGCGCAGTGTGCCTGCTACCGGCACTGCTACAGTCTGTCGAGCTGCGCCCGGCAGACTGGCCACTGCGCATCGCCCAGGCCCTCACCGACCTACGTGAACGCCTGCTGAGCAAAGTCCCCAGTGCCGTGTTGCTGGGCCTTTTGATGCTGTTCTGCGCCGCAGGCCTGTGGCAACTGGACAGCCGTAACGATATCCGCCAGTGGGTCGGTAGCTCACCGCAGTTGCTGCAAGAGGCGCAGGCCGTCGCACGCATCACCGGTTACCAGCCGACCAGCCAGTTCTACCTGGTCCGCGCCGCCGACCAAGGCCAACTGCTCGAACGCTTGCAGGGGTTGAGTACAAAGCTCGACGAGCTGGCTGAGCTTGACAAGCTCAAGGGCTACATGAGCCTCAGCCAACTGGTCGCCAGCGCTGGCGCTCAGCAACAGCTACGCCAGGCGCTGGCGCAATTGCCTGCCCATTGGCAACCGTTGCTGGCGCTGGGCGTGCCGCAAGATGCATTGGCCGCAGAGCTTGAACAACTGCGCAGCCTGCCCGATCGCTCGATCGAGCACGTCCTGGCTGGCCCGCTCGGCGAGGCTTGGCGACCGTTGTGGCTGGGCAAGGATGGCCATGGCGTGGCGGCGATCGTCAGCCTGCAAGGGCTCAATGATCCGGCGCTGCTGCGCTTGCAGACCGATGAACTGCCAGGGGTGCAACTGGTGGATCGGCTCGGTCAGCTGAACCAGTTGTTCGCCGCTACCCAAGTCAGCGCCGCCGAGTTGAAACTGCTGTCGTGCGCGCTGATCCTATTGCTGTTGGTCGTGCCCTTCGGTTTGGCTGGCGCCCTACGGCTGGTAGCCCTGCCGCTGCTGGCCGCGCTGTGCAGCCTGGCCAGCCTTGGCTGGCTGGGGCAACCGCTGACCCTGTTCAGCCTGTTCGGCCTGCTGCTGGTAACGGCGATCAGTGTCGACTACGCGATCCTCATGCACGAACGGATCGGCGGCGCTGCGGTCAGTCTGCTCGGCACCTTGTTGGCGGCGCTCACCACCTGGCTGTCGTTTGGCCTGTTGGCACTGTCCAGCACGCCGGCGGTGAGCAACTTTGGTCTGGCAGTGAGCCTGGGCCTGGCCTTCAGTTTCGTCCTGGCGCCTTGGGCCGCCGCCCGTGATAGAGAACCCGCGCAATCATGAAACCCCTGCTGCTGTTGCTGACCCTGCTGCTGAGCGCCTGCGCTGCGCGGCCACCGCTACCGGAGCGCCTACCCCAGCTGACGCTGCCGCAGCAATTGCACGTGCAACGCGAACAAGCCGGGCAACGTCAGGACTGGTTGTTGGTGGTGCAGCGTGAAAATGGCCACCTGCGCTGGTCGCTGCTCGACCTGATGGGCATCCCCCAGGCGCGGCAATTGCTCGATGGCCAGGACTGGCAAGCCGATGGCCTGCTGCCACCCAACCCCGCTGCGCGCGAGTTGTTCGCCGCCGTGTTGTTCGCGCTAACTCCCGAGCAGCAACTGCTGCAGCTTTATCCACAGGCCCGGCAGCAGGAGCAGCGGCGCTGGCTGGATACGCGCTGGCAGGTCGACTATCGCCAGGCCGACCACTTCACCTTGAACCTCGGCCAGGGCCTGCGTTACCTCGTCAGCCCTCTGCCCAATGAGACTGCGCCATGACCGCCTACCTCAATGCCCTGGGCCTGGTCTGCGCCCTTGGCCAGGGCCAGGCCGAAGTCGCCCGCAAGCTGTTCGCCGGTGACTGCTCAGGCATGCAAGCGCAGGACGGCTGGGTGCCGCAGCGCAGCCTGCCGGTCGGCGCCGTGGCCGGCCCGTTGCCGCAGCTACCCCTAGCAGGCCAGCAAAGCCGCAACAATCAGCTGCTGTATGCCGCTGCCCTGCAGATCGAGCCGGTCATCCGCCAGGCCATCGAGCGCCACGGCGTACAGCGGGTCGGTGTGGTGCTAGGCACCAGCACCTCGGGAATCGACGAAGCCAGCGCCGGCATCGCCCACTACCTGGACGCTGGGCACTTCCCTGCGGACTATCGCTATGACCAGCAGGAACTGAGCGCACCGGCCAACTTCCTGGCCGCTTGGCTGCAACTCGAAGGCCCGGCTTATGTCATCTCGACCGCCTGCACCTCCAGTGGCCGCGCCCTGTTGAGCGCACGCCGACTGCTCGATTTGGGCCTGTGCGATGCGGTGCTGTGCGGCGGCGTCGACAGCCTGTGTGGCCTGACCGTCAATGGCTTCAACGCCCTGGAGGCCGTCAGCTCACAGCGCTGCAACCCGTTGTCGGTCAACCGCGCTGGGATCAATATCGGCGAAGGCGCGGCGCTGTTCCTGATGACCCGCGAAGGTCCAGGCATTGCCCTGCTCGGCGCAGGCGCCAGCTCAGACGCGCACCACATTTCCGCCCCCGAACCGAGCGGCAAGGGCGCCTTGCAGGCCATGGGCAAAGCGCTGGACAATGCCCGTCTCAAGCCCGCGCAGATCGATTACCTGAACCTGCACGGCACCGCCACCGAGCACAACGACGCCATGGAATGCCGGGCCGTGCACAACCTGTTCGGCGCCCAGCTGCCTTGCTCATCGAGCAAGCCGATGACCGGCCATACCCTCGGCGCCGCCGGCGCCCTGGAAGCAGCCTTCTGCTGGCTGAGCCTGAGCGAGCACAACCCACTCGGCCTGCTGCCGCCGCATGTGTGGGATGGCCAGGCCGACCCACAACTGCCCGCGCTCAATCTGGTCGATGGCAGCCAGCGCCTGGCCCTGCACGGCCCGCGCCGGTTGATGAGCAATTCGTTCGCCTTCGGCGGCAACAATGTCAGCCTGATTCTCGGAGATGCACCATGACCACCTGGCCCCTGGCCGACCTGCTGCCACACGCCGGTGACATGATCCTCATTGATGGCATCGACAGTTGTGACGAGGAGCAGATCCACACCCACGCAACGGTCCGTGCTGGCGGCCAATTCAACCGTGCCGACGGCAGCCTGCCCGCCTGGCTGGCGCTGGAGCTGATGGCGCAGAGCGTGGCGGCCTATGCCGGCTGTCGCGCACGGCGGCTGGGCCAGCCAGTGGAAATGGGCTTTCTGCTCGGCACACGCAAGTTCGAGTGCACTGTCGAACACTTCCCCGTCGGCGCCCAACTGCGTATCCATGCCCTGCGCTCGTTGGAAGACGACAACGGCATGGGTGTGTTCGAATGCCACCTGCGCGGCGACGGCATCCAAGCCAGCGCCCGCCTGAATGTCTATCGCCCGCCCCAGGCAAGCCAGTACCTGGCCGAGCCGGCACCCGAGGAACACCCGCATGACTGACACCATCCTGGTCACCGGCTCCAGCCGCGGCATTGGCCGCGCGATCGCCCTGCGCCTGGCCCGCGCCGGCTACGATCTGGTCCTGCATTGTCGCAGTGGCCGCAGCGAGGCCGAGGCGGTTGCCGAACAGGTCCGCGCGCTGGGGCGCCAGGCACGCATCCTGCAATTCGATATCGCCGATCGGGCGGCCTGCGCTGCCATCCTCAATGAGGATGTCGAAGCGCATGGCGCTTACTACGGCGTGGTGTGCAACGCCGGGCTGACTCGCGATGGCGCCTTCCCGGCCCTGAGCGAGGACGATTGGGACCAGGTCATGCGGACCAATCTGGATGGTTTCTACAACGTCCTGCACCCCTTGATGATGCCGATGATCCGCCGCCGTGCGCCGGGGCGGATCGTCTGCATCACCTCGGTTTCCGGGCTGATCGGCAATCGCGGCCAGGTCAACTACAGCGCCTCCAAGGCCGGCCTGATCGGTGCGGCCAAGGCCCTGGCGATCGAACTGGGCAAGCGCCGGATCACGGTCAACTGCGTCGCCCCAGGGCTGATCGACACGGCCATGCTCGACGAGCACGTGCCGGTCGAGGAGTTGCTCAAGATGATTCCGGCCCAGCGCATGGGCACCCCGGAAGAGGTCGCCGGTACGGTCAACTTCCTGATGTCCAGTGAAGCGGCCTACATCACCCGCCAGGTCATCGCGGTCAACGGAGGGTTGTGCTGATGCGCCGTGTCGTGGTCACCGGCATGGCCGGCATCACTGCCCTGGGCAATGACTGGGAAACCCTCTCCAGGCATTTTGTGAGCAACCGCAGTGGCATTCGCCGCATGCACGAATGGGACGTTTTCGAAGACCTCAATACCCGCCTGGGCGGGCCCATCGACGACTTCGCAGTGCCCGCGCACTGGACCCGCAAGCAACTGCGCAGCATGGGCCGGGTCGCCCGCCTGGCGGTAGCGGCTGCAGAACGAGCGCTGGCCGATGCCGGCCTGCTCGACGACCCGAGCATCCGCGATGGCCGCATGGGCGTGGCGTGCGGCTCCTCTGCTGGCAGCACCGACGAGATCAAGGCATTCGGCAACATGCTGCTCAACGCCAGGGCCGATGGCCTCAATGCCAACTCCTACGTGCGCATGATGCCGCACACCACTGCGGCCAACATCAGCATCTTCTTTGGCCTCACCGGCCGGCTGATCCCCACCTCCAGCGCCTGCACCAGTGGTAGCCAAGGGGTCGGCTATGCCTACGAGGCGATAAAATTCGGTCGCCTGCCGATGATGCTCGCCGGTGGCGCCGAAGAGCTGTGCCCAACCGAGGCCATGGTGTTCGATGCCCTATATGCGACCAGCCTGATGAACGACACCCCTCAACTGAGCCCGCGCCCTTACGACAGCGCCCGCGACGGGCTGGTAGTGGGTGAGGGTGGCGGCATGCTGGTGCTGGAGGAGCTGGAGCATGCGCTGGCCCGTGGCGCGCGCATTCATGCCGAGATCGTTGGTTTTGGCAGCAATGCCGACGGCCAGCACATCACGCGTCCTGAACAGACCACCATGCGCCGCGCCATGGAGCTGGCGCTGGAGGATGCCGGGTTGGCGCCCGAGGCGATTGGCTACGTCAACGGCCATGGCACGGCCACTGAACAGGGCGATATCGCCGAGACCCTGGCTACCAGCGAACTGTTTGGGCCGCGGATGCCGATCAGCTCGCAGAAGAGCTTCCTCGGCCATACCCTGGGCGCCTGTGGTGCGCTGGAGTCGTGGTTCAGCATCGAGATGATGAATCGCGACACGTACGTGCCCACCCTCAACCTCGACAACATCGACCCGCGCTGTGGCGAGCTCGACTACTTGCGTGGCGGCATGCGGGTGATGAGCAATGAGTACGTGATGAACAACAATTTTGCCTTTGGTGGGGTGAATACCTCGTTGATCTTCCGGCGCTGGCCGACGGTTTGATGGCGCTTGCACCGGCCTCTTCGCGGGCAAGCTCCCACAGGGTCCGGTGGTGTTGCATAACCTTGTGGAGGCGGGCTTGCCCGCGAAGAGACCAGGACGGGCTACAGGGTACTTTCGCGGGTCAGGAGCTCGGCAAATGCCCTGGCCATCGCCGACCCTCCTGCCTGGCGCTGGACCAGCCACACCGATGTCCCCGCGCCCTCATCGAGCAGGGTGCGATACACCACGCCATCAATACGCATGCGCTGGAACGACGCCGGCAGCACCGACACCCCCAACCCCGCCGACACCAGGCCAATGATGGTCATCGCCTCCCCCGCCTCCTGGGCAAAATGTGGGCTGAACCCCGCTTGCCGGGCCAGGCTCAATAACTGCGCATGCAAGCCGCTGCCATAGCTGCGCGGAAAGAACACGAACGGCTCATGGGCCAGCGCCGCCATGTACACGCCCTGCTCGCTCCCCTGCGCCAGCGGGTGCGAGGCGTTGATCACTGCCACCAGCGGCTCTCGGAACAACTCAGTGACGACCAATCCCTCTGGCAGCGGCATTGGCCGCATCAGGCCGACTTCGATCGACTCGTCGAATACCGCCTCGGCGACATCTCGACTGCTCATCTCCTTGAGGTTCAAGTGCACGGCGGGAAAGCGCTGGCGAAATGCATGAATCGCCTTGGGAATCTTCGAGGTAAACGGCGCCGAGGAGGTGAAGCCGATCTTCATCTCACCCAACTCGCCCAGTTGCGCTCGACGGGCGACATCAGCGGCTTTTTCCACTTGGGCGAGTACCTGGCGCGCCTCCTCTAAAAACAACCGGCCCGCTTCGCTCAGCTCGACCCGACGATTGGTGCGCTCGAACAGACGCGCGCCCAGCTCCTGCTCCAGCGCCTGGATCTGCTGACTCAGGGGGGGCTGGGAAATCCCCAGCTGCTGCGCGGCGCGGCCAAAGTGCAGCTCCTCGGCAACGGCGATGAAGTAGCGCAGGTGACGCAATTCCATGAGCAGCTCCAAACAAGTCGTACAACGTCTTAAATAGGTCGAACAATATATTGGATCTAATCATTAGCCAGCTATATGCTTTTTACAATTCGCAACACCGGCCCGCGTGCCCGAGGGACCCCTTCGTGAAAACTGCTGTAGCGCCCCTGCCTGTCGACCCTGAGCCTGCCCCACTGAACGAGATCTGGATCGAGAAAGGCACTCCCGCCTTCCTCAAGACCGTGCTGGCATTGTTCAGCGGCGGCTTTGCCACCTTTGCCCTGCTCTACTGCGTGCAACCGATGATGCCGCTGCTGTCGCAGGAGTTCTCCATCAACGCCGCGCAGAGCAGCCTGGTGCTGTCGGTGTCGACGGCGATGCTCGCCTTTGGCCTGCTGGTCACCGGGCCGATCTCGGACCGGATCGGCCGCAAGCCGGTGATGGTATTCGCCCTGGTCTGCGCTGCGCTGTCGACCCTGGCCAGTGCGGTTATGCCAAGTTGGGAGTTGGTGCTGGCGACGCGGGCCTTGGTTGGCTTGTCGCTAAGCGGCCTGGCAGCGGTGGCAATGACCTACCTGAGTGAGGAGATTCATCCGCAGCACATCGGCTTGGCCATGGGCCTGTACATCGGCGGCAACGCCATCGGCGGCATGAGCGGGCGGCTGATCACTGGCGTGCTGATCGACTTCGTCAGCTGGCACACGGCGATGCTGACCATTGGCGGGCTGGCCCTGGCGGCGGCGGTGGTGTTCTGGAAAGTGCTGCCCGAGTCGCGCAACTTCCGCCCACAAGCGATGAACCCGCGCAGTCTGCTCGACAGCTTTGTCATGCACTTTCGCGACGCCGGGTTGCCGTGGTTGTTCCTTGAAGCGTTCCTGCTGATGGGCGCCTTCGTTACCCTGTTCAACTACATCGGCTACCGCTTGCTGGCCGAGCCGTATCACATGAACCAAGCGCTGGTGGGCTTGCTCTCGGTGGTTTACCTGTCGGGTATCTACAGTTCGGCGCAGGTCGGTGCCCTTGCTGACAAGCTGGGGCGGCGCAAGGTGTTCTGGGCGAGCATCCTGGTGATGGCAGGTGGTCTGTTGCTGACCCTGGCCAGCCCGTTGGCGATGGTGATCCTGGGCATGCTGGTGTTCACCTTTGGCTTCTTTGGTGCGCACTCGGTGGCCAGCAGCTGGATTGGTCGACGCGCATTGAAGGCCAAGGGCCAGGCGTCTTCGCTGTACCTGTTCTGCTATTACGCCGGATCGAGTGTTGCCGGGACGGCCGGTGGGGTGTTCTGGCACATGGCCGGATGGAATGGGATTGGCCTGTTCATTGGCAGCCTGTTGGCGGTGGCGTTGCTGGTGGCGTTGCACTTGAGCCGGCTACAACCCAAGTCCCTCTGATCGAAGTGGCGCAACGTGAGAGCGAGCTTGCCCCGCGATAGCGCAGAAGACCTCTGCATCGCCATCGCGGGGCAAGCCCGCTCCCACGTTTTGATCAGGCATCAATGCTGATCAGTTAATGATCTCGACGATATCCACATCCACTTCGCGGCTCATCAGGTTCTTCTCGACTTCACCGGTCAGCTTGACCTTGGTCTTGTCGTTGAAGCCTGCCGCTGGCATGTCCTCATCGTCGATCTCGACTTTGATGGTGCCGGTGTTGTCCTTGAATTCGTACTTGTCGTCGTTATCCAGCTTCTTGGTCACGAAGCCTTGCAGGACCACGCGGGTGTCGTCAGCGGCGTCGTTGGCAGCAGCCACAGTGGTGACCGGTTGAGCACCTGGACCGGTGTAGGTATTGGCCAGGGCAGCGGTGCTGAACAGCGGCGCGAGAATCAGGGCGAAGTAGCGAGCCTTCATGAGGTCAGGTCCTGTATCGGTTGAGATGGGACCAGATTAACGACGATCGCTGAATTAAACCTTAATCCAAACGTATCGCGGGGCAAGCCCACTCCCACGCCTCGTCCCTGAGGACTTTTGCGTGGGAGCGGGCTTGCCCCGCGATAGATTCAACGCTTACTGATGATACTGCGCGGACAGCTCGTGCACCGCGTTGATGAACGCGCCTGCATGCTCTGGATCGACCTCTGGGGTAATGCCATGCCCCAGGTTGAATACATGCCCAGTGCCCTTGCCGTAGCTAGCCAGAATCCGCGCAACTTCCTGGCGAATCGCGGCAGGCTTGGCATACAGCACGGTTGGGTCCATGTTGCCCTGCAGGGCCACCTTGTCGCCGACCCGGCGGCGGGCATCGCCAATCTCGCAGGTCCAGTCCAGGCCCAACGCGTCAGCGCCAGCCTCGGCGATGCTTTCCAGCCACATGCCGCCGTTCTTGGTGAACAGGATCACCGGCACCTTGCGCCCGTCGTGCTCGCGGATCAGGCCGCTGACGATTTTGCGCATGTAGGCCAGGGAGAACTCCTGGTAGGCCGCCGCCGACAGGTTGCCACCCCAGGTGTCGAAGATCTGCACCGCCTGAGCACCGGCCTGGATCTGGCCGTTGAGGTAGCTGGTGACCGACTGGGCCAGCTTGTCCAACAGCAGGTGCAGGGCCTGCGGGTTGTCGTAGAGCATGGCCTTGGTCTTGCGAAAATCCTTGGAGGAGCCGCCTTCGACCATGTAGGTAGCCAGGGTCCAGGGGCTGCCGGAGAAGCCGATCAGCGGTACACGGCCATTGAGCTCACGGCGGATGGTGCTGACCGCGTCCATCACGTAGCCCAGGTCCTTGTGCGGATCAGGGATCGGCAGCGCTTCGATGTCCGCCAGGGTGCTGATGACCTTCTTGAAACGCGGGCCCTCGCCAGTTTCGAAGTACAGGCCCTGGCCCATGGCATCGGGGATGGTGAGGATGTCCGAGAAGAGGATCGCTGCGTCCAGCGGGTAACGGTCCAGCGGCTGCAGGGTGACCTCGCAGGCGAACTGCGGGTTCATGCACAGGCTCATGAAGTCACCCGCCTTGGCCCGGCTGGCGCGGTACTCCGGCAGGTAGCGGCCGGCCTGGCGCATCATCCAGACTGGAGTGACGTCTACGGGTTGCTTGAGCAGTGCACGCAGGAAACGATCGTTCTTCAGGGCAGTCATGTCGGCATCCGGAAAAAAAGTGCGGGCATTTTCTCAGACGTACAGAGAAAAGGCACGGTTGTTTGTCTATCCGTCTGCCTTGGATCAATTATTTTTGTATACAAAAAGCATCGCGGGGCAAGCCCGCTCCCACGCAGCACACACTTCTGCATGGCAGCGGGCTTACCCCGCGATAGCGATCGATCAGACTTCGAGGTAGTCCAGGATCCCTTCCGCAGCGGTGCGCCCTTCGAAGATCGCCGTCACCACCAGGTCAGAACCGCGCACCATGTCGCCACCGGCAAACACTTTAGGGTTGCTGGTCTGGTGCTTGAACTTGGCCTTCTCAGGTGCAACCACCCGCCCTTGGCTGTCGGTTTGAATGCCGTACTGCTCGAACCACGGCGCTGGGCTCGGACGGAAACCGAAGGCGATCACCACGGCATCGGCCGGCAGGATCTCCTCGGAGCCCGGAATCGGCTCAGGGCTACGACGGCCACGGGCATCCGGCTCGCCGAGACGGGTCTCGACCACCTTCACCCCTTCAACCTTGTCTTCGCCAACGATGGCGATCGGCTGGCGGTTGTAGAGGAATTTCACCCCCTCTTCCTTGGCGTTCTTCACCTCTTTGCGCGAACCGGGCATGTTCGCCTCGTCACGACGATAGGCACAGGTCACCGACTTGGCGCCCTGGCGGATCGAGGTGCGGTTGCAGTCCATCGCGGTATCGCCACCGCCAAGCACCACCACCTTCTTGCCCTGCATGTCGACGAAGTCTTCCGGCGACTTTTCAAAGCCCAGGTTGCGGTTGACGTTGGCGATCAGGAAGTCCAACGCATCGTGCACGCCCGGAAGGTCTTCACCTGGGAAACCGCCCTTCATGTAGGTGTAGGTGCCCATGCCCATGAACACTGCGTCGTACTCGGCGAGCAGTTGTTCCAAGGTGATGTCCTTGCCCACTTCGGTGTTCAGGCGGAACTCGATGCCCATGCCGGTGAAGACTTCGCGGCGATTGCTCAGCACGGTCTTTTCCAGCTTGAACTCGGGGATGCCGAAGGTCAGCAGGCCACCGATTTCAGGGTTGCGGTCGAACACCACCGGAGTCACCCCGGCACGCACCAGCACGTCAGCGCAACCCAGGCCGGCCGGGCCGGCACCGATGATGGCGACACGCTTGCCGGTCGGCTTGACCTTGGACATGTCCGGACGCCAGCCCATGGCGAAGGCGGTGTCGGTGATGTACTTCTCCACCGAGCCGATGGTGACGGCGCCAAAGCCGTCGTTGAGGGTGCAGGCACCTTCGCACAGACGATCCTGCGGGCACACGCGGCCACAGACTTCCGGCAGGGTGTTGGTCTGGTGCGACAGTTCCGCCGCGGCCAGGATGTTGCCTTCGGAGACCAGCTTCAACCAGTTGGGGATGAAGTTGTGCACCGGGCATTTCCATTCGCAGTACGGGTTGCCGCAACCCAGGCAACGGTGCGCCTGGTCGACGGACTGCTGGGGCTTGAAGGGTTCGTAGATCTCGACGAACTCCTTCTTGCGCTGACGCAGCAGCTTTTTCTTCGGGTCTTTGCGCCCGACTTCGATGAACTGGAAGTCGTTATTCAGACGTTCAGCCATTTTTCAAAACCTCTCAACAGCAGCTGCAAGCGATAAGCTGCAAGCCGCAAGACGATCACGTAAGCCCGGCAAACCTCGCACTGCGGTCACTTGCAGCTTGAGGCTTGCCACTTGCAGCTGCTTTTACTGCGGGTTGGCACGGGTACTGGACAGCAACTGCTTGAGATTGGCCGCCTTCGGCTTGACCAACCAGAAGCGCCGCACGTAGTCGTCCAGGTTCTCCGAGAGCTCACGCCCCCACTCGCTGCCGGTCTCTTCGACGTATTCGGCAAGGACCCGCGCCAGGTGGCTACGGTAAGCCTCCATCGCTTCACCACTGATACGCTGGATTTCCACCAGCTCGTGGTTGAGCTTGTCGACGAAGCTGTTGTCCATGTCGAGCACGTAGGCGAAGCCGCCAGTCATGCCAGAACCGAAGTTGTAACCGGTCTTGCCCAAGACGCAGACAAAGCCGCCGGTCATATATTCACAGCAGTGATCGCCGGTGCCCTCGACCACAGCGTGGGCGCCGGAGTTACGTACAGCGAAGCGCTCACCTGCGGTACCGGCGGCGAACAGCTTGCCGCCAGTGGCACCGTACAGGCAGGTATTGCCGACGATGGCGCTGTCCTGGGTTTTGAACGGGCTGCCAGCAGGCGGCACGATGGTCACCTTGCCACCGGTCATGCCCTTGCCGACGTAGTCGTTGGCATCGCCTTCGAGCAGCAGGTTCAGGCCACCGGCGTTCCACACGCCGAAGCTCTGCCCGGCAGTACCCTTGAAGCGGAAGGTGATCGGCTTGGCGGCCATGCCCTGGTTGCCGTACAGCTTGGCGATTTCGCCAGAGATGCGCGCACCAATCGAACGGTCGCAGTTGCAGATGTCCAGGCTGAACTCACCACCGGCCTGGTCGCGGATCGCCGGCAAGGCCATCTCGACCATCTTCTCGGCCAGCTCGCCTTGGTCGAACGGCGGGTTCTTGTCGACTTCGCAGAACTGCGGCTTGTCAGCCGGGATGTGCGAGCTGCCCAACAGCGGGCTGAGGTCGAGGTACTGCTGACGCTCGGTGTCGCCTGGCAATACTTCGAGCAGGTCGGTGCGACCGATCAGCTCGCCGAGGCTGCTGACGCCGAGCTTGGCCAGCCACTCACGGGTTTCTTCGGCGACGAAGGTGAAGAAGTTGATCACCATGTCGACCGTGCCGATGTAGTGATCCTTGCGCAGCTTGTCGTTCTGGGTGGCGACGCCAGTGGCGCAGTTGTTCAGATGGCAGATACGCAGGTATTTGCAGCCCAGGGCGATCATCGGCGCGGTGCCGAAACCGAAGCTTTCGGCGCCGAGAATGGCGGCCTTGATCACGTCCAGGCCGGTTTTCAGGCCACCGTCGGTCTGCACCCGAACCTTGCCGCGCAGGTCGTTGCCGCGCAGGGTCTGGTGGGTCTCGGCCAGGCCCAGCTCCCACGGTGCACCGGCGTACTTGATCGAGGTCAGCGGCGAAGCGCCGGTACCGCCGTCGTAGCCGGAGATGGTGATCAGGTCGGCATAGGCCTTGGCCACGCCGGCGGCGATGGTGCCCACGCCAGCTTCAGCGACCAGCTTGACCGAGACCAGCGCCTGCGGGTTGACCTGCTTGAGATCGTAGATCAGCTGGGCCAAGTCTTCGATCGAGTAGATGTCATGGTGCGGCGGCGGCGAGATCAGGGTCACGCCCGGAACCGCATACCGCAGCTTGGCGATCAGGCCATTGACCTTGCCGCCCGGCAGCTGACCACCTTCGCCCGGCTTGGCACCCTGGGCCACCTTGATCTGCAGCACTTCGGCGTTGACCAGGTATTCGGGGGTGACACCAAAGCGGCCAGTGGCGACCTGCTTGATCTTGGAGCTACGCACGGTGCCGTAACGCGACGGGTCTTCACCGCCCTCACCGGAGTTGGAGCGCGCGCCCAGGCGGTTCATCGCCTCGGCCAGGGCCTCGTGGGCTTCTGGCGACAGCGCGCCCAGGGAGATACCGGCAGAGTCGAAGCGCTTGAGGATCGCCTCCAGCGGCTCGACCTGATCCAGCGCCAGCGGCTGCTCGGCCACCTTGACCTTGAGCAGGTCGCGGATCATCGACACCGGCCGGGTGTCGACCAGCGTGGTGTATTCCTTGAACTTGGCGTAGTCGCCCTGCTGCACGGCGGCCTGCAAGGTGTTGACCACATCCGGGTTGTAGGCGTGGTATTCGCCACCATGGACGAACTTGAGCAGCCCGCCTTGCTGGATCGGCTTGCGCGCGCTCCAGGCTTCGGCGGCGAGCAGCTTCTGGTCACCTTCCAGGTCGACGAAACGCGCGCCCTTGATGCGGCTCGGCACGCCCTTGAAGCTCAGCCCGACCACTTCGTCGGACAGGCCGATGGCTTCGAACAACTGCGCGCCACGGTACGAGGCGATGGTCGAGATCCCCATCTTCGACAGGATCTTCAGCAGACCCTTGGAGATGCCCTTGCGGTAGTACTTGAACACTTCGTCCAGATCGCCCAGCACTTCGCCGGTACGGATCAGGTCGGCCAGCACTTCGTAGGCCAGGTAGGGGTACACCGCCGAGGCACCGAAGCCCAGCAGCACGGCGAAGTGATGCGGGTCACGGGCGGTAGCGGTTTCTACCAGGATGTTGCTGTCGCAGCGCAGGCCCTGTTCGGTCAGGCGGTGATGCACCGCGCCCACGGCCAGCGAAGCGTGCACCGGCAGTTTGCCAGGGGCGATGTAACGGTCGCTCAGCACCAGCTGGGTCTTGCCTGCCCGCACCGCTTCTTCAGCCTGATCGGCGATGTTGCGGATGGCAGCTTCCAGGCCAATGCTTTGTTCGTAGTTGAGGTCGATCAGCTGACGCTCGAAGCCTTCGCGCTCCAGGTTCATCAGCGAGCGCCACTTGGCTGGCGAGATCACTGGCGAGCTGAGGATCACCCGCGAAGCATGCTCCGGGGACTCCTGGAAGATATTGCGCTCGGCCCCCAGGCAGATCTCCAGCGACATCACGATCGCTTCGCGCAGCGGGTCGATCGGTGGGTTGGTCACCTGGGCGAACTGCTGGCGGAAGAAGTCGTACGGCGAACGCACGCGCTGCGACAATACTGCCATCGGCGTGTCGTCACCCATCGAACCGACCGCTTCCTGGCCCTGCTCGCCGAGCGGACGCAGGACCTGGTCACGCTCTTCGAAGGTGACCTGGAACATCTTCATGAATTGCTTGAGCTGGTCAGCATCGTAGCTGGCGGCGCCCTGGTCATCGCTCAGGGTCGCCTGGATGCGCGTGGCGTGCTGGCGCAACCAGCGCTTGTACGGATGGCGCGACTTGAGGCGGTTGTCGATGGCGTCGGTGTCGAGGATCTGCCCGGTCTCGGTGTCCACGGCAAAGATCTGCCCCGGACCAACCCGGCCCTTGGCGACCACGTCCTCTGGTTTGTAGTCCCACACGCCGATTTCCGAGGCGAGGGTGATGTAGCCGTTGCGCGTGGTGACCCAGCGCGCCGGGCGCAGGCCGTTGCGGTCGAGCAGGCAGACGGCATGGCGACCTTCGGTCATGACGATACCGGCCGGGCCGTCCCACGGCTCCATGTGCATGGAGTTGTATTCGTAGAAGGCACGCAGGTCGGCGTCCATGGTCTCGACGTTCTGCCACGCTGGCGGCACCAGCATGCGCACGCCGCGGAACAGGTCGATGCCGCCGGTGACCATCAGTTCGAGCATGTTGTCCATGCTCGAGGAGTCCGAACCTACGCGGTTGACCAGCGGGCCAAGCTCTTCGAGATCGGGAATCAGGTCGTTGGCGAATTTGGTGCGACGGGCCATGGCCCAGTTGCGGTTGCCGGTGATGGTGTTGATCTCGCCGTTGTGGGCGAGGAAGCGGAACGGCTGGGCCAACGGCCACTTCGGCAGGGTGTTGGTCGAGAAACGCTGGTGGAACACGCAGATCGCGGTTTGCAGGCGTGGGTCATCGAGGTCTGGATAGAACGCCGCGAGATCGCGCGGCATCATCAGGCCTTTGTAGATGATGGTCTTGTGCGAGAAGCTACAGATGTAGTGGTCGCTGTCGTGGGCGTTGGCCACAGACGAGCGACGACGGGCACTGAACAGCTTGATGGCGAACTCTTGGTCGCTCAGGCCTTCACCGCCGATGAATACCTGCTCGATCTGCGGCAGGCGCTCCAGGGCCAGGCGGCCAAGCACGCTGGTGTCGATCGGCACTTTGCGCCAGCCGACCAGCTTCAGGCCAGCGGCGAGGATCTCGCGGTCCATGTTGGCGCGTGCGGCTTGCGCTTTAACCGGGTCCTGGTTGAAGAACACCATGCCTACCGCGTACTGCTTGGGCAGCTCGACGGCGAAATGCTCTTGGGCCACGGCGCGCAAGAACTGATCGGGCTTCTGCATGAGCAAGCCGCAACCGTCGCCGGTCTTGCCGTCGGCGTTGATCCCACCGCGGTGGGTCATGCAGGTCAACGCCTGCATGGCAGTTTGCAGAAGGTGGTGACTTGGCTCGCCCGTCATATGGGCGATCAGGCCGAAACCACAGTTGTCCTTGAATTCTTCCGGATGGTACAGACCTGTTTTCATAGACACATTCTCACCAGGTTCACCTCTCGACGGAGGCAAATCTCTTTTTAGTACAACCACTTACCATCCACACCGGTCGAATGCCAGCTTTTTTGCGGGGGGCAACGTGAAACCATTGTTGCACAGCGACAGTGAAGCTCACAAATTCTAACGACGAATCGTTGTAAATTTATGTCGCAATTTTGAATGTTTTTGACCTGTCGCCGTGGTACGGCATTGGTCGGAGTCTGAAGCGTTTCAGCCTGGACTGCAAGAGAGGGCTTGTGGCCGGCAGTCTGGGACAGAAAAGCCTGCCGCGTTTGAACGCAGCAGGCTAGACGAAAGTCAGGAGTCGCTCAGCATCTGGGCAGCGGGGTGGTGCCGCCCGGAAGGTATCAGCGAGCCGTAGCCAGCTCTTGTTGGACGCTGGCAACGGTACGTGGCCAAGGTTTACCAGCCTGGACCTTCGCTGGCAAGTTCTTGATTGCCGCAACCGCTGCATCACGGTTGGCGAAGTTGCCGTAAGTGACGACGTACAGTGGCTTGCCCTGCAGGGTTTTCTTGAAGTAGCGATAGTCGCCACCCTGCGCTTTGACGAACGACTGGGCCGATGCTTCGGAGCTGGTGCCGAGGATCTGCACCACGTAATTGCCAGGTTTTTGGCCCGAGTACCAGCCGCTGTTACCACTACCACCAGCAGCAGGTTTAGCCGCTGGCTTGGCGGTTGCAACCTGAGTCGGAGCGGGCGCTGGCTTGGCAGGCGCTACCGGTTTGGCCGGCTGGGTTGCAACAGGCTTTGGCGCAGGCGCAACCGGCTGGCTTGGCGCGCTGGCGATTGGCTGCGCAGGCGCCGCAGCTGGCCCCGCAGGAACACCTTCAGGCGGCGCAATGGTGGTAACGGTCGGCGGGTTGGCGGGTTGTAACGCAGTGTTGCCAGCTGGACCGCCCTCTTCGCCATCGCCCATGCCTGCGGCCTGGGCTAGCGGCTCGCGCATGACCGGCTGCGACTGACCTACCAGCGGCAGTGGCATTGGCTGGGAGGAGCCGGAGAACTCGATGGCAGGGTTGCCATTGTTGGCCTGGGCGTTGCCCGGCTGGCCTTCACCCAACGGCAGCTGGGCCTGGGCCGCAGGCGCGTCGGTAGGGGCTTTATCGGCGCCCTTCTTGGGCATCAGGACCGCCGCAGCAACGGCGACCACTACGACAGCAGACAGCGCGAGCACGTGTTTTTTAGGCATTTTGAACCCCATGGATGGTCGCTTCGCCGTACTGCGGGTGGCGATCATGGCTTCGATCAAGGTATCGCGGGCGACCTGGTTGATAGTGCCAGGCCAGCCGTCCGAATGTTCATGGATATCGACGATCTGTTCAGCGCTGAACACCTCGATGCCCCGGCCAGCGCCCTCCAGGCGTTGCTCCAGATACTCGCGGGTTTCTTCCTCGCTGTAGGGGGCAAGCTCGATGACGTGGAAACGATCACCATCAGCATTGAGCTCATCCAACCCTGCGATCAGCGAGGGCTCACCGAACAGGAACACGTGCGGACGCCCTTCCGGAACCCCCGCCGCCAACTCCAGCAACGCTTGGAGTGCCGACTCGCCGAGTTGTTCCGCATCGTCCACCAACAGATAGACTTCCTGGCCGGTCAGCGCCAGTTGTACCACCTGGGACAGAATGGCTTGCACCTCGGCCTGGGCTACCCCAAGCGCCTGGGCCACCTGGCCGAGCACGCTGGCAGCATCGCTGGCGCCACGGGCAGAAACCACCACGCTCTGTACCGACTGTTTGTTGGTGCTTGCCACCAGCGCCTGGCGCAGCAGGGTCTTGCCGCTGCCCACCGGGCCGGTGACTACCAGCATCAGCTGGCTGTAGCGGGCCAGGTGATGCAGTTGCCCCAACACCGGCTTGCGCTGGGCGGGGAAGAACTTGAAGCCGGGCACACGCGGCGCGAACGGATCGTGGCTCAGTTGGTAATGGTCGAGAAACGCCTCATCGGCATGCAAACTGGTCATTGCGCTGTCACAACCTCAAAGCTGGGCCACGATCGCGCGGTAATCCGCTGCCAGCGTGGCCTGAAGGATCTCTTTCGGATAGTCGTCGGTAATCACGGCACCGCCCAGCTGGCGCAACAGCACCAGGCGCAAGCGACCGTCGAGAACCTTTTTGTCGACCGCCATATGCTCCATGAAATGCGCCGGGGTCATTTCCTGTGGGGGCACCACCGGCAATCCTGCGTCCTGCAGCAGGCGAATAGCGCGATCACGCGCCGGCTGGTCGATCCAGCCCAGGCGCATGGACATTTCCAGGGCCATTACCGTGCCTGCTGCCACGGCTTCGCCGTGCAGCCAGACGCCGTAGCCCATGTGGGTCTCGATGGCATGGCCAAAGGTATGACCCAGGTTGAGGGTCGCACGCACGCCAGACTCACGCTCGTCAGCCCCGACCACCGCAGCCTTGGCCGCGCAGGAGCGGCGAATGGCCTCGGTCAGGGCAGCGTTATCCAGGCCACGCAGGGCCGTCATATTTTCTTCGAGCCAGTCAAGGAACGGCTTGTCGCAGATCAGGCCGTACTTGATGACTTCGGCAAGCCCTGCCGACAGCTCGCGCTCTGGCAGGGTCTTGAGGGTAGTGGTGTCGATCAGCACCGCATTGGGCTGATAGAAGGCACCGACCATGTTCTTGCCAAGCGGGTGGTTGATGCCGGTCTTGCCGCCAACCGAGGAATCGACCTGGGACAACAGCGTGGTCGGCACTTGAATGAAATCGACACCGCGCTGATAGCAAGCGGCAGCGAAACCCGCCATGTCACCGATCACCCCTCCGCCCAGTGCGACCACGGTGGTACGCCGATCATGGCGTGCGCTGAGCAGGCCATCGAAGATCAGTTGCAGGGTTTCCCAGTTCTTGTAGGCTTCGCCGTCGGGCAGCACCACATGCACCACCGAGTAGGCGCCCAGGGTGCGACTCAAGCGTTCGAGATACAGCGGCGCGACGGTCTCGTTGGAAACGATGGCGACTTGCCGGCCGGCAATGTGCGGTGCCAGCAACTCAGGCTGGTCCAACAGGCCTTCGCCAATGTAGATCGGGTAGCTGCGTTCGCCCAGATCGACCTTTAGTGTCTGCATGTATCCCCACAATGTGCTTGGGCGCGGCATCGCCAGTGCAATCCGCGCGGTAACGTTGAACCCTGCCTCGGCATTGGCTGCCGAGGATAGTCCCCGGCTCAGCGGGGCGGCAACTTCTCCAGGCGCTCGAGGATGTCGAGCACCACCATGCGCGGTGGCCGTTCGTCGGTTTCCACCACCAGGTCAGCGATCTCGCGGTAGAGCGGATCGCGCGATTCCAGCAGCGCACGCAAGGTCGCCTCGGGATTGGCTGTGCGCAACAGCGGGCGATTGCGATCACGTGCGGTGCGGCCGACCTGCTGCTCCACCGAGGCGTGCAGGTAGATCACTCGTCCGCCGGCGTGCAGTGCCTGGCGATTGGCCTCACGCATCACTGCGCCGCCACCGGTGGCCACGACCACGCCGTCCAGCTCGCAGAGCTCGGCGATCATCGCCTCTTCACGATCACGGAAACCCGGTTCGCCTTCCTTGTCGAAGATCCACGGGATATTGGCGCCGGTTCGCAGCTCGATTTCCTTGTCGGAATCCTTGAACAGCAAACGCAGCTCTTTGGCCAAAAGGCGACCGATGGTGCTTTTACCAGCACCCATGGGGCCTACAAGTATCAAATTTCGCACAGAATCAACGACTCACAGCAATCGCCTGGTCACTCATGATACGCGGAGTCAGGAAGACCAGCAGCTCGGATTTTTTCTCTTGTAATGCATCGCGTCGAAACAGCCGCCCAACATACGGCAGATCGCCGAAAAATGGCACCTTGTCGACCACATTGTTTTGCGAAGTCGAGTAGACGCCACCGATGACAATGGTTTGGCCATCCGCCACCCGGACCTTGGCATTGACCTCGTTCTTGCGAATCGGCGGTACGTTGTTCAAGGCATTGACGAAGTCTGGCTCGTCCTTGGTCACCTTGACCGTCATGATAACGCTACCGTCTGGCGTAATTTGTGGTGTGACCTCCAGCGACAGCGATGCTTCGCGAAAGGAGATAGAGGTCGCGCCGTTTCTGCTGGTCTCCTGATAGGGCACCTCGGTGCCCTTGAGGATGCGGGCGGTCTCCTTGTCTGCCGTAACCACTTTGGGCTGGGAGATGATCTCGCCATTGCCGCTTTTTTCCATGGCACTGAGCTCAAGATCGAGCAACGTATCGCCACGCAGCAACCCCAAACCCACCCCGGATGTGGCGCGATCGACACCAAGGTCGACAAACAGGCCGTTAGTCAGCTGCGCATCGCCCGCCGAGAATGACGCGCCCCAACGCACACCCAGGCTTTTCTCGTAATCGACATTGGCCTCGACGATGCGCGCCTCGATCATGACCTGACGCACAGGCACATCCAGTTGCGCGACCAAGCGTCGCAACTCTTTGAGTCGCGCTGCCGGCTGGTGGGCAACCAAGGTGTTGGTGCGCACATCCACGCTCAGGCTGCCGCGCCCAGCTTCTCCCGCTTCGGCGAGCGTGGCCCGCAACAGCTCGGCAAGTTCGCTCGCCTTGGCGTGATGGATGGGCAGCAGCTCGCGAACCAGCGGCTGCAACTGTGCATCGAGCTCCAGCCCCAACTGCGCCTCGCGTGACTGCCCCGCCAACTCGGCCACTGGCGCTACCAGCAGGACACTCCCCTCTTGGCGCCGGGCCAGCCCCTTGCTGCGCAGTACCAGGTCCAAGGCCTTATCCCAGGGCACCTGCTCCAGCCGCAAGGTGATGTTGCCAGTGACCGAGTCGCTGACCACCAGATTGATCCCGGCGTAGTCAGCCAGCACTTGTAGGATCGAGCGCACTTCTACGTCCTGGAAGTTCAACGACAACGGTTCACCCTCGTAAGTCGCCGCTGACGCCCCCTGAATCCACAGGATCATTGCCACTACCCACACCGACAGCTGCTTCACGCTCATCCTTGACCCCTTTGCCCGCGCGCTTCCTGAGCGCGAGATACGTCGACCGGTGCTGCCAGGCACCCCCGAGGAACACTCGTTCAAGCACTTCTATCTGGCGCTCATCGATGCGCGTGACGACGCCCTCATCCCTGCCCAGGGGATCGCCCACCTTGACCCGATAGATTCGGCCCGCTGACCACACCAGCGCCTGCGATTGGCCAGCACGCGAAAGGCTGCCGACCATTTCCAGTTGTGCCAGCGGCACCCTGGCCAAACCATCCACTGCGAGCCTCGATGACCAAGATTGGAACGGATCTGAGCGAGGCGCCTCGGTGGCTTCCCGGGCTGGTTCATGAGCCAGCGACAATGGCAGCGGCAGCGTATGCCCGGCGTGATAAGCCTGAACCTGCAGACGCATCCGCAACACGCCTGTGCGGCCCTGCGCTGCTTCCAGGCGCAGCCCTGAGGGGCGCAACAAGCGCATTTGCCCCAGCCACTCGTCGAGCCACATGCGCAACGCCGAATAGCTACCCATGACTTCAATCTGCAAAGGCGCAACCCAATAGTCGCTGGCCTGGACCTCCTCCAGCACATCGAGCCGTTCGAACGACAGTCCATGGGCGTGTCCGGAACTGGCCAATTGGTCGAGCAGATCACTCATGTCCTCTCCCGCCGCGAGGCGCCAACGGGCGTCTTGTAGCTGGACTTGGCTATCAGCCAGCGCGGCCTTGATAGTCGGCAGATCCTGCATCTGCTGCGACTTTTGCGCGTGCGCCCGCGCCAACTCGACGAGCACCTCAGAACCCTGCCGATACGATTGCTGTGGCTCTTGCAGTCGTAACAGCCAGCCCAGGCCCAACACCAGCAAGGCGGGAGCAGCCAGGGCCACTACCTTGAACGCTCGAGAACTGACAGCAAGCCCCTGCCATTCGGGCAACCACGCGCCAATCACTTGGAAAGCGCCGGCAAACGGGCCAGCAGCAGGAACTCATCGCCCTGGGAATGCGCCTTGATTTGCTTGAGTTCCAACCCTTCAAGTAGCCGTGACTGTTGCAGTTCGCGCATAAACTGAGCGACCACAGCCGAAGACGCCGCCAGCCCGGTCAATTCAAGCTGCCCGTCTTGCAAGGACAGGTCGGTGAGTTGCAGCCCCTCCGACAACGCCCTTTCCAACTCGGCGAACAGTCTTGGCAGTACGCCCTGGTCCACCCTCAAGGCCGCCAGGGCAACTGATTGTGCCAGCGTGCGCTCACGCGCCTGGCGCAACTGAGCAAGGCTCTCCAGTTGTCCATCCAGCTGCGCGAGGCCAGCTTGGCGCTCAGCAATCCTTGAGGCTTGCTGGAGCCCACGCTGACGCGCCATATGGTCCAGCACCATGACCGCGCAAAGCGCGAACAGTAGGCTAACCACTAGACCACGCTGAAACCGTCGCACTGCCGCCAGTCGCTGTCGCTCACGCCAGGGCAATAGATTGAGGCGAACCATCATTGTCCCCCTCCCAGCGCCAAGCCGCAGGCCAGTGCCATGGACGGCGCGAGCAAAGAGAGTTCTTTTACATCGCCCCGCACCCCATGTAGAGCGCGGAACTGATCGCAAGGTATCCCCAAGCGCTGCTGTAAGCCGTCGATCCAGCCAGGCTCTATAGGTTGCGTTGCAACCATCAGCCCCTGCGGGGTGGCACCATGGAAAAGCTGGGCAACCCGCTCCAGACGCGCTTCGCAAGGTTCAGATGGGGCAAAGCGCACCTCCTGACGTTGCGGCAAGCCCGTGTCAGACCAGGTATGCAGAGCTGCACCAGCCGATTCAATCCGCAGCAAAGCGTGGTTGCCAGCCGGTAGAACCCGTCGCAGGGCGATACTGTCGACCTCCACCGCTACGGCCTGCAAACCTGCCTCTTCAAACATCTGCTCCAACAGCTCGAGTGAGCGCTGACGACAGGCAGCCACCAGGACATCCACATGTCCCTCAGCCTGCGGCGAAACGCCCATGACCTGAAAATCCATGGCCAGGTCTTCGAGTGGAAAAGGAAACAGCCGCTCTGCGTCTGCGAGCAGCCGCTCCTCCAGCTGCGCGGCGGTCAGCCCTGCCGGTAGAGAGCAAACCTTGCAGATCACCTCAGCACCAGGCAGCGCTACGGCGACTTGCGGGCGCTTGCAGCCACTGCGCAGATAGGCGCTGCGCAGCGCTTTGATCAGTGGCTGATAGTCTTTTGACCAATCTGCGTGCAATGGCACGTCCAGCGCTTCTTGCGCCCAGGCGAGTACCCGGTAGCGCCCTTGTCGACGCTGCACTTGCAGCATGCGTATCGAGTCATGGGCTATTTCCACCCCCAGTAGTGAACCGGCATCCTTGCCAAAGCGTCCAAGCATCGCTGCCTCCCTGCTCCATCGTCGCCAAACCGCGCCCACCGATCCGGTGGCCAGGGCCGGCCGGTCGCCCGGAAAGGCGAAAAATGCTTATAATGCCCAGCGTTTTTTTCTGTCCGCCGGACCCGCGTGCAATCCACTTCTCAATCTGGACACCCCAAAGCCTTGATACGCCTGCTGAAGTTTTTCTGGTGGTCTTTCGTCGCAGTCATCTGTGCGCTCGTACTCGGTCTGAGCGGTGCGTTTCTGTATCTTAGCCCCAGCCTGCCTTCGGTCGAGTCGCTACGAAGCATCCAGTTGCAGATCCCCCTGAGGGTGTACAGCAGCGATGGCAAGCTGATTGCCGAGTTCGGCGAAATGCGGCGGTCTCCAATCCGTTTTGCGGAAATTCCCCCACAGTTCATTCAGGCGCTTCTGTCAGCCGAGGACGACAATTTCCTCAATCACTATGGCGTCGATCCGAGCAGCTTGATGCGCGCCGCGACCCAGTTGGTGAAGTCTGGTCACATCCAGACTGGCGGCAGCACCATTACCATGCAGGTGGCGAAGAACTTCTTCCTCACTAGCGAGCGCAGCTTCTCGCGCAAGACCAACGAAATTCTCCTGGCCCTGCAGATCGAACGCGAGCTAACCAAGGACGAGATCCTTGAGCTGTACGTCAACAAGATCTACCTGGGCAACCGCGCCTACGGCATCGACGCCGCCGCACAGGTCTACTACGGCAAATCGATCCGCGATGTCAGCCTGGCGCAGATGGCCATGATCGCCGGCCTGCCCAAGGCGCCGTCACGTTTCAACCCGCTGGCCAATCCGGTGCGCGCCAAAGAGCGCCGCGACTGGATCCTGGGCCGCATGTACAAGCTGGGCAAAATCGACGAAGCCAGCTATCAGGCCGCCTTGGCCGAGCCGCTCAACGCCAGCTATCACGTGCCAACCCCGGAAGTGAGCGCGCCCTACATCGCCGAAATGGCCCGCGCCGAAATGGTTGGCCGCTATGGCAGCGATGCCTACACCGAAGGTTTCCGCGTGACCACCACGGTGCCGAGCGACATGCAGAACATGGCCAACAGTGCCGTGCTCAATGGTTTGTCCGACTATGACGAGCGCCATGGCTACCGCGGGCCGGAATCGCGCTTCCCCGGCAAGACCCACGCCGCCTGGCTGCAAGAGCTGAGCAAGCAGCGCACCCTCGGCGGCCTGGAGCCGGCCATCGTCACCCAGGTCGACAAGGCTGGGCTGAAGGTGCTGACCCGCAATGGCGAAGAGCAGGATGTCGCCTGGGACACCATGAAATGGGCCCGGCCGTATCTGAACAACAATGCCCAGGGCCGTGCACCGCAGTCGCCGGCAGACGTGGCCCAGATCGGCGACCTGATCCGCGTCCAGCGCCTGGAAGAAGGCAAGCTCAAGTTCAGCCAGGTGCCTGCCGCGCAGAGTGCGCTGGTCACCCTCGACCCTTATAACGGTGCTATCCGCGCCCTGGTCGGCGGCTTCTCGTTCGAGCAAAGCAACTACAACCGCGCCATGCAGGCCAAGCGCCAACCGGGCTCGAGCTTCAAGCCGTTCGTTTATAGCGCGGCCCTGGACAACGGCTACACCGCCGCCAGCCTGGTCAACGACGCACCGATCGTGTTCGTCGACGAGTACCTGGACAAAGTCTGGCGACCGAAGAACGACACCAACACCTTCCTCGGGCCGATCCGCATGCGTGAGGCGCTGTACAAGTCGCGCAACCTGGTGTCGATCCGCCTGCTGCAAGCGATGGGCGTAGACCGCACCATCGACTACATCGCCAAGTTCGGTTTCAACAAGCAGGACCTGCCGCGCAACCTCTCGCTGGCGCTGGGCACCGCGACCCTGACGCCCATGGAGATCGCTACCGGTTGGAGCACCTTTGCCAACGGCGGCTACAAGATCAGCCCGTACCTGATCGAGCGCATCGAGAGCCGCAGCGGTGAAACCCTGTTCACCGCCAACCCGGCTCACGTGCCGCAAGGTGGTGGCGAAGACCAGGCCGGCATTGCCGCGCCAGAGCAGCCGATCAGCACCGTCGCCATGCCGGGCGAAGCGCCGTCGGCCCTTGGCCAGGTCGCTCCGGCCCCGCAGACACCGGTGATTGCCGAGCAGATCATCGATGGGCGCACCAGCTACATTCTGACCAGCATGCTTCAAGACGTGATCAAGCGCGGTACCGGGCGCCGCGCCTTGGCGCTGGGCCGTACTGACCTGGCAGGCAAGACCGGTACCACCAACGAGTCCAAGGACGCTTGGTTCTCTGGCTATAACGCTGATTACGTGACCACTGTGTGGGTCGGTTTCGACCAGCCGGAAACCCTGGGCCGGCGTGAGTACGGTGGTACGGCAGCGCTGCCGATCTGGATGAGCTTCATGGGTGCCGCCCTGAAGGACAAACCGAACCATCCACCTGCCGAGCCTGAGGGCATTCTCAGTCTGCGGGTCGACCCGGTTAGCGGTCGTGCGGCTACGCCGAATACGCCCAATGCCTACTTCGAGCTATTCAAGGCTGAAGACTCGCCGCCGTCGGTGGATGAGCTGGGCAATGGTGCAGCGCCGGGCAGCCCGCTGCCAGCGGATGAAGCGGCGCCGATGGATTTGTTCTGATACCGGCCCGGTCTCTCCTTATCAAACGACGCTAGTATTTGGGGCTGCTTTGCAGCCCCAAAATCCCCACAAAAAAGCCCCGACTCTCACGAGCCGGGGCTTTTTCATGACGCTACGGACAATCAGCCGTTGAACACGTCATCCACGCTTTTCAGCGGGTAGTGCTGCGGGTACGGCAGGGTCGCCACGCCGCTTTCGATCGCGGCCTTGGCCACGGCATCGGATACCAGGGTGATCAGGCGTGGGTCCATTGGCTTCGGAATGATGTACTCACGACCGAATTCCAGGGCCTGAACGCCGTAGGCCTCGCACACTTCCTTCGGCACTGGCTGCTTGGCCAGGTCTTTCAGGGCAATGGCAGCGGCGATCTTCATTTCTTCGTTGATGCGCTTGGCGCGAACGTCCAGGGCACCACGGAAGATGAACGGGAAGCCCAGTACGTTGTTGACCTGGTTCGGGTAGTCGGAGCGACCGGTAGCCATGATCACGTCGTTACGCGTGGCGTGGGCCAGCTCAGGCTTGATCTCTGGGTCCGGGTTCGAGCAGGCGAACACGATCGGGTTGGCAGCCATCGACTTCAGGCCTTCAGGGCTCAGCAGGTTCGGGCCGGACAGGCCAACGAACACGTCTGCGCCTTGCAGGGCGTCGGCCAGGGTGCGCTTGTCGGTAGCGTGGGCGAACTGGGCCTTGTACTGGTTCAGGTCGTCGCGGCCAGCGTGGATCACGCCGGTACGGTCGATCATGAAGATGTTCTCGACCTTGGCACCCATGCTGACCAGCAGCTTCATGCAGGAGATAGCGGCAGCACCGGCGCCGAGGCAGACGATCTTCGCCTCTTCGAGGGTTTTGCCAGCGATTTCCAGGGCGTTGATCATGCCGGCCGCGGTGACGATGGCGGTGCCATGCTGGTCATCGTGGAAGACCGGGATGTCGCACTGCTCGATCAGGGTGCGTTCGATTTCAAAGCACTCAGGCGCCTTGATGTCTTCCAGGTTGATGCCACCGAAGGTGATCGAGATGCGGCGCACGGTGTCGATGAACGCTTGCGGGCTTTCCGACTCGACTTCGATGTCGAATACATCGATACCTGCGAAACGCTTGAACAGCACCCCCTTGCCTTCCATGACCGGTTTGGAGGCCAGTGGGCCGAGGTCACCCAGGCCAAGAATGGCGGTACCGTCGGAAATCACTGCGACCAGGTTGCCCTTGCCGGTGTACTTGTAGGCCAGCTCTGGATCACGACCGATCTCGCGCACGGGTTCGGCGACGCCCGGGCTGTAGGCCAGGGACAGGTCACGCGCGGTGGCGGTCGGTTTGGTGAGCTCGACGCTCAGTTTCCCCGGACGAGGCTGAGCATGGTATTCGAGAGCGGCGGTTTTCAGGTCTGACATGGTGGGCAATTCCGCTATTTACTGTTCTGACGGACCGCCGAGGATACGCAAAGAGCCGGGGGGCGACAAGACTGCCCGGTCACTTGTGTCAAGGCCCTTGGCCTACGACTTTACGCTATAACCCACGGGGCATGCGGGCTTCAGTGTGTACAATCCAATATTGAAATGTCTACAATTTTTTAGTCAGAAGTGCGCTCCAGCATGCTCGGGTCGGTCAGCGGCAAAACCCAGCGCCGCTGTCCGGGCTGCAAACCACCCTTGCGGGAACGATCCAGCACCCAGCCGCGCGCTTCGACCTGGCGCCCTTTGAGGTTATCGAAGAAGCTGGCGGGGAAGTTGCGTTGCAGACGAGCGGGTACTTGCAGCACCAGAGCATCGTCAAGTTCCAACCAGACTCCACCACGATTGCGCTGGATACCTTGAATTTTGCCGCTGATAACCGCAAAGCCCGATTGTTGGATATCGCGATCGCGCTGCACCGGTGATTGCCGCCAAAGCCCTGCACGGACAGCGCGGGCAGCCTGTTCGGCATCCTGCTGGCAGCCGGCAAGGCTGACATTAGGGGCCACTGCAACGCGGTAGCCGAGCCCCTCACTGAGCAGCACAGCCTCGAAATTGTCGCCACGCTTGCCGTAGATGTGGGCCAGGGTCCGCCCATATTTGTCCTTGGCTTCTACCCCAGGGACCAAGCCCACCTGGCCATCACTGGCTTTCACCAAGGCCTGGAGACGCCGCTTGGCCGCCTCGGCATAGGGCTCGCTGGTGCGCCCCTTGCGGCCGATCTCAGGGGCGTTGATGCCAATCAGGCGCACGCTGCGCCCGTCGTTCAAGCGCAGGGTATCGCCATCCACCACCTGGCGAACGGCTACCCGTTGGGGCTGCTCAGGCAGCGGACAAAATGCCAGGGCTGGCAACTGCCAGATCGCGCCCACAAAAAAAGCGCCCACAAGGGGCGCCTTTTTTAGCAGCAGCGCGAAACCCGAAGGATTCGCCATGCGCATGATTACTTCTTGGTACCGAACATACCGAAGCGATCGGCGAACTTCTGTACGCGACCACCGGTGTCCAGGACTTTCTGCTTACCAGTGTAGAACGGGTGGCACTGGGAGCACACGTCGATCGCCAGCGGCTTGGCCAGGGTCGAACGGGTTTCGAATTTGCTGCCGCAGCTGCAGGTGACTGCAACTACTTCGTAGTTCGGATGAATATCTGCTTTCATGGTCACTTCCTCGAGCTGCGTGCCGCCACCCAACACCTATTGTTGAATACCGCACGTAATTAGGCGGCGAATAATACCAGAGCTCAGCCTCAGCGCAAGTTGTCGCTTGCACCGACTGTCGTCTGCTAGGCTCGGCGCATTCCGTACCCGTCCCCAAATGCCCTTCAGAGACCTTCTGCGTGTCCGACGTCATCCTGCGCCTTGCCCTGCCCTCGCCCCTGCGTCGCCTGTTCGACTACCGGGCCACGGCCGCGATGGCGCGCCTGCCGCTGACGCCGGGAATGCGCTTTCGGGTGCCATTTGGCCGGCGCGAGATGATCGGCGTGCTGGTGGAGGTGTGCGACAAGAGCGAAGTGCCCGCCGACAAACTCAAGCCCGCCAGCGCCCTGCTCGACCCGGTCTCACCGCTGCCGCCAGCACTGTTCAAGCTGTGCCTGTGGACTGCCCAGTACTATCAGCACAGCCTGGGCGACACCTTGAGCTGGGCCTTGCCGGTGCTGCTGCGCCAGGGCGAGCCGGCCGAGATACGCCAGGAGCGCTTCTGGCAGGTGACCCCGGGCGCGCGCCTGGAAGATCCGCGCATCGCCCGCGCACCGCGTCAGCGTGATGCCCTCAAGACCTTGTCCCAGCACCCGCACGGCGTGGCTCATAGCCTGTTGAGCAAGCTGGGGCTGAACAAAGACAGCCTCGACCTGCTGCTGGCCAAGGAGCTGGTCCAGCTCGAAGTGCGCCGGCACCTGCCGGCCGCGCGCCATGAACACTGGCTGGCCCAGCCTGAACTGCCGCTCAACGAAGAGCAACTGGCCGCATTCGAAGCCGTGCGTTCCGGCTTCGGCAGTTTCCACGCATTTCTCCTCGCTGGGGTCACCGGCAGCGGCAAGACCGAGGTCTACCTGCAACTGATCCGCGAAACCCTGGAGGCCGGCAAGCAGGCGCTGATCCTGATCCCGGAGATCAACCTCGGCCCGCAAACCCTGGCGCGCTTCGAGCAGCGCTTCAACGCGCGCATCGCGCTGCTGCACTCGGCGGTCAACGACCGCGAGCGCCTGGATGCCTGGCTGGCGGCCCGCGACGGCGAGGCCGATATCATCATCGGCACCCGCTCAGCGTTGTTCACACCGATGAAAAACCCCGGCCTGATCATCATCGACGAAGAACACGACGGCTCGTATAAACAGCAAGAAGGCCTGCGCTATCACGCCCGCGACCTGGCGCTGGTACGCGCACACCAGGAAAACATCCCGATCCTGCTCGGCTCCGCCACGCCGTCGCTGGAAAGCCTGCACAACGCCCATACCGGACGCTATGGCCTGCTGCGCATGAATCAACGCGCCGGCGGCGCCCGGCAGCCACGTTTCATGCGTCTGGACGTTCGCAGCCGGCCGCTGGACAGCGGCATCAGCGGCCCCTTGCAGCAGGCTATCGGCCAGACCCTGCAAGCCGGGCAGCAGGTGCTGGTGTTTCTCAACCGTCGTGGCTTTGCCCCGACCCTGTTGTGCCACGACTGCGGCTGGCTGTCCGAATGCCCGCGCTGCGATGCGCGAATGACCGTGCACCAGCGCTCCAATGTGCTGCGCTGCCACCACTGCGGTTACGACGAGCGGCTGCCGCTGCAGTGCCCCAAGTGCGCGCATGTCGACCTGCGGCCGGTAGGCGCTGGCACCGAACGCGCCGAGGAGCGGTTGAAGATTCTGTTCCCGGACTACCCAGTCCTGCGCGTCGACCGCGACAGCACCTCGCGCAAGGACGCCATGCACAACCTGTTCACCACCATCCAGCGTGGCCAACCGAGCATCCTGGTCGGCACCCAGATGCTGGCCAAGGGGCACCACTTCCCTCGGGTGACCCTGGTGGCCATTCTCGATGCTGACGGCGGGCTGTTCTCGGGCGATTTTCGCGCCAGCGAACGCATGGCTCAGCTGATCGTCCAGGTCGCGGGCCGCGCCGGTCGCGCCGAAGAGCCCGGCAAGGTGATCATCCAGACCCACCTGGCCGAGCATCCCTTACTGGTGCAACTGACCGAGCAAGGCTACTTCGCCTTTGCCGAGCAAGCGCTGAGCGAGCGCCGCGCTGCCGGCCTGCCGCCGTTTGCCCACCTCGCCTTGCTGCGCGCCGAAGCGCACAAGCCAGGCCAGGCCGAAGGCTTCCTCGATGAGGCGTGCAGCGCTGCCGAGCGCATCGTGGCGGAACAAGGCCTGCAAGGCATCGAACTGCTCGGCCCGGTGCCCGCCCCGATGGAGCGACGAGCGGGGCGTTTTCGCGCGCAACTATTGCTCCAGGCCAATGCCCGGGCGCCCTTGCATCGACTGATCAGTGCCTGGTTGCTAGTGTTGGAGCAGATGCCAGCAGGGCGCCAAGTACGCTGGTCGCTAGACGTGGATCCAGTCGATCTCTATTGACGCCGTGGGAGCGGGCTTGCCTCGCGATTACCAAGCATCGTTCACCTCCGCAATCGCGGGTCAAGCCCGCTCCCACACGGCACCCGCTCAGCCGGACATGCCCTGAAAGGTTGGCAACCGCGGCCCAGCCACGGATAATGCTCAGTTTTTCCACCTGCGCATCGAAGCGCCCCGCCGCGCTTGCGGTCGAAAAGAGAATCTCATGAAAGACACCATTCGCCAGCTGATCCAGCAAGCCCTCACCCAACTCGTCACCGACGGTGTGCTGCCTGAAGGGCTGACGCCGGCGATCCAGGTGGAAAACGCCCGTGACAAGACCCACGGCGACTTCGCCAGCAACATCGCCATGATGCTGGCCAAGCCAGCCGGCATGAAGCCGCGCGACCTGGCCGACAAACTGATCGCCGCCCTGCCTGCCAGCGCCGACATCAGCAAGGTCGAGATCGCCGGCCCCGGCTTCCTCAACTTCTTCCAGAACACCGACGCCCTGGCCAATCGCCTCGACGCCGCCCTGGCAGACGCCCACCTGGGCGTGCGCAAGGCCGGCCCGGCCGAGAAAGTCGTCATCGACATGTCGGCGCCAAACCTTGCCAAAGAGATGCACGTTGGCCACCTGCGCTCGACCATCATCGGCGACAGCGTTGCCCGCGTGCTGGAGTTCCTCGGTGACAACGTCATCCGCCAGAACCATGTTGGCGACTGGGGCACGCAGTTCGGCATGCTGATGGCCTACCTGGAAGAAAACCCGATCACCAGCGACGAGCTGTCGGACCTGGAGAATTTCTACCGCGCGGCGAAAAAGCGCTTCGACGAGTCCGAAGAGTTCGCCACCCGCGCCCGTGGCCTGGTGGTCAAGCTGCAAGCTGGCGACGCGGAATGCCTGGCCTTGTGGACGCGCTTCAAAGACATCTCGCTGTCGCACTGCCAGAAGACCTACGAGCTACTCAACGTCAAACTGACCATGGCCGACGTGATGGGCGAGAGTGCCTATAACGACGACCTGGCCAACGTCGTCGCCGACCTCAAGGCCAAGGGCCTGCTGGTCGAGAGCCAAGGCGCCCAGTGCGTATTCCTCGACGAATTCAAGAATGCCGAAGGCGAACCGCTGCCAGTGATCGTGCAGAAGGCCGACGGCGGCTACCTGTACGCCACCACCGACCTGGCGGCTGTGCGCTATCGCAGCAACACCCTGCAAGCCGATCGCGCCCTGTACTTCGTCGACCAGCGCCAGGCCCTGCACTTCAACCAAGTGTTCGAAGTGGCCCGTCGTGCCGGCTTCGTCGGCCACCCGATGCAAATGGAACACATGGGCTTCGGCACCATGAACGGCGCCGATGGCCGTCCGTTCAAGACCCGTGACGGCGGCACCGTCAAGCTGATCGACCTGCTCACCGAAGCCAAGGAGCGTGCGTACGCCCTGGTCAAGGAAAAGAACCCGAGCCTGGCCGAAGACGAGCTGCGCCATATCGCTGAAGTGGTTGGCATCGGCGCGGTCAAGTACGCCGACCTGTCCAAGCACCGCACCAGCGACTACAGCTTCAACTTCGAGCTGATGCTCAACTTCGAAGGCAACACCGCGCCTTACCTGCTGTACGCCTACACCCGTGTGGCGGGCGTGTTCCGCAAACTGGGCAAGGGCTACCATGAAGTCGACGGCCAGATCGTATTGCAGGCAGCTCACGAGCAGGACCTCGCGGCGCGCCTGGCGCAGTTCGGCGAAGTGCTCAACAACGTGGCTGAAAAAGGCACTCCACACGTGCTGTGCAGCTACCTGTACGACATCGCCGGTTTGTTCTCCAGCTTCTACGAGAACTGCCCGATCCTCTCTGCCGAAACTGCCGAACAGCAGCAAAGCCGCCTGCGCTTGGCTGCGCTGACCGGTCGTACGCTCAAGCAAGGCCTGGAGCTGCTCGGCCTGGAAACCCTGGAGCGTATGTAAGTTGGCTGCCAAGAAAAAACCCGCACCCAAGCGCGGCGCCAGCCGCCAACAGGCGCCGGCCAAACAGCCGATCCCAGGCTGGGTTTGGCTGGCGGTCGGCCTCACCGTGGGCGCGTTCATCGTCTTCCTGATGAAGCTTGAGCCCGGCGGCGATGACATCAAGCGCGCCAAGCCTGAACAGCAGAAGCCGGCCAAAGTCGCCGAAACGGCGAAAAACACCGCCCCGACGCCACAGCAGCCGGTCAAGCCGAAGTACGACTTCTATACCCTGCTGCCAGAGTCGGAAGTGATCGTGCCGCCTGAAGCGGTGCCGGAGAAAACGCCGCCCGTGCCTGCCCAACCGGTCACCCCCGTGACGCCGGCGGAAGCGGCCAAGATCGATACCGCTCGCGCCCAGGCTGCGCTGCTGGGGCAAACCCCACCACC
Organism: Pseudomonas urmiensis; assembly: GCF_014268815.2. NCBI lineage: Bacteria > Pseudomonadati > Pseudomonadota > Gammaproteobacteria > Pseudomonadales > Pseudomonadaceae > Pseudomonas > Pseudomonas urmiensis. The sequence goes on along the minus strand of NZ_JABWRE020000001.1, from coordinate 5,379,721 downwards.
GCCACCACCGGTGATCAAGCCGGCAGCGACCACCCTGTTCTTCCTCCAGGCCGGCTCGTTCCGCAAGCAGGCCGATGCCGACAAGGTCCGCGCACAGATCATTCTGCTCGGCCAGGCGGTGAAGGTGGAGTCGGGAACGGTCAAGGAAGAGACGTGGTACCGGGTTTTGGTCGGCCCGTTCAGCAACCGCGAACAGCTGACCGTGGCGCAGAAGCAGTTGGCCGGCGCAGGGTTCAGCAACCTGCTCTTGCAACAGCGACAGACCCGCCAGTAATGAAAAAGGCCTTGCCGCTCCCGTGCGACAAGGCCTTTTTTCTTAAGCTCTACCAGCGTTGACTTCGGAAACCTGCCGGTTCAGCGTCCAGAAGTCGTAGAGCACACCCAGCAGGAACAACCCACCGGTGAAGAAGTAGATGATCGCGCTGATCCACTTGCCCTGGTACAGCCGGTGCGCGCCGAAGATGCCGAGGAAGGTCAACAGGATCCAGGCCAGGTTGTAGTCCACCCGCCCGCCCTGGAAGCGCATATCGGCCTCACGATCCATCGACGGGATCAGGAACAGGTCAATCAGCCAGCCAATTCCGAGCAGCCCCAAGGTGAAGAACCAGATGGTCCCGGTAATCGGCTTGCCGTAGTAGAACCGGTGCGAGCCGGTGAAGCCGAAAATCCACAGCAAATAGCCGAGGACCTTGCTGTGGGTGTCGTGAAACGGCCCCCCTTGTTGATAACTGTTCATTCTTAGCCCTCGTGGCTTAGCCAAAAATTTTCCAAGAAAAAATGTGACTTTTTCGTGTGAAGTCGACGTGTGGCACCCTGCCAGTCGACCAACGGATCATTTTTTGAGCAAAAAGCTGTTATAAAGTTGCGCGCCAATACCTAATTCAAACATATCAAGAGCTTCAACTATGCCGCCTTTGTTCAAGACATGGCTGACCCTCTGCCTATTATTGCCCCTGGCCGCCCACGCCACCAACCGTGAGCAACGTCTTCCCAACGGCTTCACTGGCTATACCACCAACGCCACCGTGAAGCGCGCTCCGGTCAAACATGCCAACACCCTGCGTGCTCGCCCAAGCAATGCCGCCAAGGCTCGTGACGGCTTGCCTGCCGTCGCCATGTCGGCCAAGCAAAGCAGCGATGTACTCAGCCGCGCCGTCAATGTCCTCGGTACCCCCTATCGTTGGGGCGGCAGCAGCCCAAGTAAAGGCTTCGACTGCAGCGGGCTGGTCAAATATGCCTTCAACGACGTGGCTGACGTCGACCTGCCGCGCACCTCCAATGCCATGGCCCAAGGCCACGGGGTCAAGGTGGCACGCAGCGATCTCAAGCCTGGCGACCTGATCTTCTTCAACATCAAGAGCCGCCGGGTCAATCACGTTGCCATCTACCTGGGCAACGACCGCTTCATCCACGCACCGCGCCGTGGCAAGCGAGTGAGCATCGATCAACTGAGCAAGCCGTATTGGCAGAAGCACTATGTAGTGGCCAAGCGAGTGCTGCCTAAAGACCAGCAGCTGAGCCTGGCCAAACGCTGATCATTTCCACCTTATCGCGGGGCAAGCCCGCTCCCACGCAACTCGACCTCACGCGTGGGAGCGGGCTTGCCCCGCGATAAGGTCGCTGCTCAAATCAGAGCGACTCGATGACACCCTGCGCACGCAAACACTGCAACGCCGCCTCCATCGTCTGCATCCCCGCCGCCCCACCCGCCTGCATCACTGAATACAGCTGCGCCATCCGCCCCTCGCGAATCAGGTTACGCACCGCAGCAGTGGCCACTAGCACCTCCCTGGCCGCCACCCGCCCGCCACCAACGCGCTTGACCAGCACCTGCGCCACCACCATGCGCAGCGACTCGGCGAGCATGGCCCGCACCAGCGGCTTTTCCTCGGCAGCGAACACCTCTACCAGCCGGTCGATGCTGTTGACCGCAGAACGCGTATGCACGGTGGCCAGCACCAAATGCCCCGTCTCCGCAGCCCGCAACGCCAGGCGGATGGACTCAAGATCACGCAGCTCGCCGATCATGATCACATCAGGGTCCTGGCGCAGGGCACTGCGCAGCGCCTGGGCAAAGTCGCGACTATCGCGGCCAATCTCACGCTGGGTGAGCAGGCTGCGCTGGCCGCTGTGGATAACTTCGACGGGATCTTCAAGGGTGATGATGTGCAGCGAGCGCTCGCGATTGAGCCAATCGATCAGCGCGGCGAGGGTGCTCGACTTGCCACTGCCAGTTGGGCCACCCACCAGCACCAGCCCGTCCGTGCAGTGCGCAATAGGTTGAAACACATCAGCCAAGCCCAGTTCATCCAGCGTCGGCACGCCACTGGGGATCAGCCGGAAACTGGCTGCCAAGCCATTGCGCTGGCGAAACAGATTCACGCGCAGGCGACCCAGTTGGGGCAGGCTCAAGGCCAGGTCGAGCTCATCGCCCGCCAGCCATTGGCGCCGCTGCTCCTGCTCCAGCCAAGGGGCCAGGCCCTCCTCCAGCTGGCAGGCCTGCAACGGCGGTAGCTGTATACGCTGCAATTGCCCATCCAGGCGCAGCATCGGTTTCTCGCCCACGGCCAGGTGCAAGTCGGATGCCCTTGCAGCTGCGGCGTGGGCCAACAGGTCAGTCACGTCCATGAGACTCCCCAAAGGCCTTCAAGCAGGTAGAATGCCGCAGACCCCTGAGCCGTCGGCATAGATCCATGTCCACCATAGCAGACAACCTTTGCGCGCTCGCCGCACGCATCAGCCAGGCAGCGCAAGCCTGCGGGCGCGATCCAGCCAGCATCCAGTTGCTGGCCGTGAGCAAGACCAAACCCGCCGCCGCCGTACGCGAGGCCTACGCTGCCGGCGTGCGCGACGTCGGCGAAAACTACCTGCAAGAAGCCCTGGCCAAGCAGCAAGAATTAACCGACCTGCCCTTGACCTGGCACTTCATCGGCCCCATCCAGTCGAACAAGACCCGTGCAATTGCCGAACATTTCGACTGGGTACATTCCGTGGATCGCCTGAAGATTGCCCAACGCCTGTCAGAGCAACGCCCTGCCGAGCTGCCAGCGCTGAACATCTGCCTGCAAGTCAACGTCAGCGGCGAGGACAGCAAGTCTGGCTGCGCACCGGCCGACCTGCCGGCGCTGGCCGCTGCCGTTGCGGCCCTGCCCGGCCTGCGCCTGCGCGGACTGATGGCGATCCCCGAACCGACTGATGACCGCGCCGCCCAAGAAGCTGCCTTCGCTCGCCTGCGTGAGTTGCAAGAGCAACTCACGCTCGGCCTGGACACCCTTTCGATGGGCATGAGCCACGACCTGGAAGCGGCGATCGCCCAGGGTGCGACCTGGGTACGCATCGGCACCGCCCTGTTTGGCGCGCGTGATTACGGGCGCGCCTGAAACCATGCTTTACTCACTCTTTCCCTCAAGGACCTGACATGAGCAACACACGTATTGCCTTTATCGGCGCCGGCAACATGGCCGCCAGCCTGATCGGTGGCCTGCGTGCGCAGGGCCTGGATGCCACGCAGATCCGCGCCAGCGACCCGGGCGCAGAGACCCGCAGCCGCGTCCACGCCGAGCACGGCATCGAGGTATTCGAAGACAACGCCCAGGCTGTCGCTGGCGCTGACGTGATCGTCCTGGCGGTCAAGCCACAGGTCATGAAGAGCGTCTGCCAGGCCCTGCAGCCGAGCCTGCACGAAGGCCAGCTGATCGTTTCCATTGCCGCCGGCATTACCTGCGCCAGCCTGCAAGATTGGCTGGGCGCCCGCCCGGTGGTGCGCTGCATGCCTAATACGCCGGCGCTGCTGCGCCAGGGCGTCAGCGGCCTGTACGCGACCGCCCAGGTGTCGCCTACGCAACGCCAGCAGGCCCAGGAGCTACTCTCGGCCGTGGGCACTGCCTTGTGGCTGGACCAGGAGCAGCAACTGGACGCCGTCACGGCTGTTTCCGGCAGTGGCCCGGCCTATTTCTTCCTGCTGATCGAGGCCATGACCGCTGCTGGCGAGAAACTCGGCCTGCCACGTGAGACGGCCTCCCAGCTGACCCTGCAAACCGCGTTGGGCGCCGCACACATGGCCGTGGCCAGTGATGTCGACGCTGCCGAACTGCGCCGCCGGGTGACCTCGCCAGCTGGCACCACCGAGGCGGCAATCAAGTCCTTCCAAGGCAACGCTTTCGAGGCCATCGTGGAACAGGCGCTGCAGGCTGCGGCTACCCGTTCCGCCGAGTTGGCCGAACAATTGGGCAAATAAGGAGCTGTTGATGAATGCACTGTCCGGCGCCGCGATCTTCGTGGTGCAAACCCTGGTCAGCCTGTACCTGGTGATCGTCCTGCTGCGCTTCGTCCTGCAGCTGGTCAAGGCCGATTTCTACAACCCGCTGAGCCAGTTCGCGGTGCGCGCCACCCAGCCACTGCTCAAGCCGATCCGCCGGATCATCCCGAGCATTGCCGGCCTGGACACCTCGTCGCTGTTGCTGGCGATCCTGATCCAGGCGTTGCTGATGGCCTTCGTGCTGATGGTCAGCTACGGCACTTTCGGCGATGTCCTGCACCTGCTGCTGTGGGCGATCATTGGCATCACCTCGCTGTTCCTGAAGATCTTCTGGGTGGCGATGATCGTCATGGTGATCGTTTCCTGGGTCGCGCCTAACAGCCACAACCCTGCTGCCGAGCTTGCCTACCAGATCAGCGAGCCGGTGCTGGCGCCGTTCCGCCGCCTGGTGCCGAACTTGGGCGGCATGGACATTTCGCCGATCTTCGCCTTCCTGGCGATCCAGGTGATCCAGTCGTTCGTCATGCCGCCGCTGGCTGCCTATGCCGGCATGCCGCAAGAGCTGTGGCGGATGATTTGACCCACATCCCCCTAGCGGCAAGCCTTTGCTTGCCGCTAAGGGGAGTGCTCTTTAGACTTACGCCTCCGTCAAGCGTGAGCAGGGTCGATGTCCACTGTCCTTCCCGAAGATTCCGTCGGTCTGGTAACACCGCAGATCGCCCGGTTCGATGAACCGCTGGCCCTGGCCTGTGGCCGATCGCTGGCCAGCTACGAGCTGGTCTATGAAACCTATGGCACGCTCAACAGCACGGCCAGCAACGCTGTGCTGATCTGCCATGCGCTGTCCGGCCATCACCATGCCGCGGGCTACCATGCCGACACCGACCGCAAGCCCGGCTGGTGGGACAGCTGCATTGGCCCCGGCAAGCCGATCGATACCAATCGCTTCTTCGTGGTCAGCCTGAACAACCTCGGCGGCTGCAATGGCAGCACCGGTCCGAGCAGCGTCAACCCGGCCACCGGCAAGCCCTATGGCGCCGACTTCCCGGTGCTGACCGTGGAAGACTGGGTGCACAGCCAGGTGCGCCTGGCCGACCGCCTGGGCATCGGCCAGTGGGCTGCGGTGGTCGGCGGCAGCCTGGGTGGCATGCAGGCGCTGCAATGGACCATCACCTACCCGGATCGAGTGCGTCACTGCGTCGACATCGCCTCGGCGCCGAAACTGTCGGCACAGAACATCGCCTTCAACGAGGTGGCGCGCCAGGCGATCCTCACCGACCCGGAGTTTCACGGCGGCTCGTTCCAGGACCAGGGCGTGATCCCCAAGCGCGGCCTGATGCTGGCGCGCATGGTTGGCCACATCACCTACCTGTCGGACGACTCGATGGGTGAGAAATTCGGTCGTGAGCTCAAGAGCGACAAACTCAACTACGACTTCCACAGCGTGGAATTCCAAGTCGAGAGCTACCTGCGCTATCAAGGTGAGGAGTTCTCCGGGCGCTTCGACGCCAACACCTACCTGCTGATGACCAAGGCCCTGGACTACTTCGACCCGGCCGCAGCGCACGCTGGCGATCTTGCCGCGACCCTGGCCCACGTTAGCGCCGACTACTGCATCATGTCGTTCACCACCGACTGGCGGTTCTCGCCGGCCCGCTCGCGGGAGATCGTCGATGCCCTGATGGCGGCGCGCAAGAACGTCTGTTACCTGGAAATCGACTCCCCCTACGGGCACGATGCCTTCCTGATCCCCACGCCTCGCTACATGCAGGGATTCTCGAACTACATGAACCGCATCGCCATCTGAGGACAGCATGAGAGCCGACCTGGAAATCATCCACGACTGGATCCCCGCCGGCAGCCGGGTACTTGACCTTGGCTGCGGCAACGGCGAGCTGCTGGCTTCGTTGCGCGACCGTAAAGGCGTTACCGGCTACGGCCTGGAAATCGACGCCGACAACATCGCCGCCTGCGTGGCCAAGGGCGTCAACGTCATCGAGCAGGACCTGGACAAAGGCCTGGGCAACTTCGCCAGCAACAGCTTCGACGTAGTGGTCATGACCCAAGCGCTGCAGGCCGTCGAGTATCCCGACCGGATTCTCTCGGAGATGCTGCGAGTGGGCCGCGAGTGCATCATCACCTTCCCCAACTTCGGCCACTGGCGCTGCCGTTGGTACCTGGCGACCAAAGGCCGCATGCCGGTCTCGGACTTCATGCCGTATACCTGGTACAACACGCCGAACATTCACTTCTGTACCTTCGCCGACTTCGAGAACCTGTGCCACGAGCACCGGGCCAAGGTCCTCGACCGTTTGGCGGTCGACCGTTTGCACCGTAATGGGTTGGGCGGGCGGGTATGGCCTAATCTTCTAGGTGAGATCGGCATCTATCGCCTCAGCAGCCCGGGCCTGACGGAACATCAGGTCGCGGTCTGATCTGCCCACCCCGGAGGAATGGCACCATGCGTCGTCTAGCTCTTTTCCTGATCAGCCTGTGCCTGGCCCTGCCAGTACTGGCTGCCGATGCTGCCAAGCCTGAGCGCAAGCAGGACTTCGGCGACGTCACGGTGCACTACAGCGCCTTTACCTCGAGCATGCTGCAGCCAGAGATCGCCGCCGCCACCGGCCTGACCCGCAGCAAGAATCAGGGCGTACTGAACATTGCCGTGCTCAAGGCCGGCAAGCCGGGCATGGCGGTGGTCAGCGGCACCGTCAAAGACCTGACCGGACGCAGCAGCCCGCTGTCGTTCAAGCAGATCGCCGACCAGGGCGCGGTGTACTACATCGCGCAGTTCAAGATCGACCAGGCAGAAACCCTGACCTTCGACTTGAACATCGAGACTGGCGGCGTCAGTCATAAACTCAGCTTCAACCAGGAAGTGTTCCCAGGCGAATGATGAATTTCCAGCAACTCGTATTGGCCAGCCATAACGCTGGCAAGCTCAAGGAGCTCCAGGCCATGCTCGGCGCGTCCGTGCAGCTGCGCTCGATCGGTGAATTCAGCCAGGTCGAGCCGGAAGAGACCGGCCTCTCGTTCGTCGAGAACGCCATCCTCAAGGCCCGTAACGCTGCGCGTATTTCCGGCTTGCCGGCGCTGGCCGATGACTCGGGGCTGGCGGTGGACTACCTTGGCGGCGCACCCGGGATCTACTCGGCTCGCTACGCTGACGGCAAGGGCGACGCGGCGAATAACGCCAAGCTGCTCGACGCCCTCAAGGATGTCCCGGACGATCAGCGCGGCGCGCAGTTCGTCTGCGTCCTGGCCTTGGTTAGGCATGCCGACGACCCGCTGCCTATCCTCTGCGAAGGCCTGTGGCACGGCAGCATCCTGCATGCCGCCAGCGGCGAACACGGCTTTGGCTATGACCCGCTGTTCTGGGTTCCGGAGCGCGAGTGCTCCAGCGCCGAGTTGAGCCCTGTCGAAAAGAACCAGCTCAGCCATCGCGCCCGCGCCATGGTCCTGCTGCGTCAGCGTTTGGGACTGGCATGACCGAAAAGCCGTCCATCCAGCTGCTCCACCCCGGAGCGGTTGGGGCCAGTCTGCACGTGCCACGCCTGGCGCTGCCGGAACTGCCGCCGCTGTCGCTGTACATCCATATCCCCTGGTGCGTGCGCAAGTGCCCTTACTGCGACTTCAACTCGCACCAGGCCGGCCCACAGCTGCCAGAGGCTGAATACGTCGACGCGCTGCTGGCCGATCTCGATCAAGAGCTGACTGCCGTTCAGGGCCGAGCGATCAGTTCGATCTTCTTTGGTGGCGGCACGCCGAGCCTGTTCAGCGCCGATGCGCTGGGGCGCCTGCTGCGCGGGGTGGAGCAACGTATCCCGTTCGCTGCGGATATCGAGATCACCCTGGAAGCCAACCCCGGGACCTTCGAGCAGGACAAGTTCAAGGCCTACCGGCAGACCGGTATCAATCGGCTGTCGATTGGCGTGCAGAGCTTCCAGCCAGCCAAGCTTCAGAAGCTGGGCCGCATCCATAATGGCGACGAAGCAATTCGAGCAGCCGACATGGCCCGTGCAGCGGGCTTCGACAACTTCAACATGGACCTCATGCACGGCCTGCCTGAGCAGTCGCTGGACGACGCCCTGGGCGACCTGCAACAGGCCATCGACCTCGGCCCCACGCACTTGTCCTGGTACCAGCTGACCGTGGAGCCGAACACGGTGTTCTGGAACCAGCCACCGGAGCTGCCCGAAGACGATATCCTCTGGGATATCCAGGAAGCCGGCCAGGCGCTGCTCGCCCAGCACGGCTTCGCTCAATACGAAGTCTCCGCCTACGCCCAGCCAGACCGGGCAGCGCGGCACAACCTCAATTACTGGCGCTTTGGCGACTTCATCGGCATTGGCGCGGGTGCCCACGGCAAGCTGTCGTTCGCCGATGGGCGCATCCTGCGCACCTGGAAGACCCGCCTGCCCAAGGACTACCTGAACCCGGCCAAGCCGTACAAAGCTGGCGAGAAGCTGCTGCCAGTCGATGAGCTGCCGTTCGAGTTCCTGATGAACGCCCTGCGCCTGACCCACGGAGTGGAAGCCGAGCTGTTCAGCCGCCGTACCGGCCTGCCGTTGGAGCAGCTTGCCCAAGCCCGTCGCGAGGCCGAACAAAAGGGCCTTTTGCAGGTCGAACCGGATCGACTGGCCGCGACCCCACGCGGCCAGCTGTTCCTCAATGACCTGCTGCAGTATTTCTTGACCTAAGGATGACCCATGGACCTGGTACTTGACCTGCTTGCGACCGTATCGCGCTGGAGCCGCAGCAATTTGTCGGAGATTTCCCTGGCACTGGTAGGCTGCCTGCTAGTGCTGTTCGGCACTGATATCAAGGCATGGGTAGAACAGCGTCTAGGCGGCCTGGCTGGTGCGCTGCGCGTGCCGTTCATGGCACTGCTGGTAATGATCGGCAGCGGCGCGGCGCTGATCTATGCGACGCCGTGGGTGGTGAAGGGGCTGAGCCAGTTCAACAACTATGCGCTGGCGCCGGTGCTCTTGGTGGTGCTGGTGTTGATTGGCGTGGTGGCTGATCGGCGGGGATGAAGCCAGCGCGCGGGATAGGCCAACGCCAACCCCTGTAGGAGCGGGCTTGCCCGCGAAGAGGCCGGTACATACCCATTGATGTAAGGCGAGGGCTTTGCCCTCGTTCGCGGGCAAGCCCGCTCCCACAAGAGCCAACTCAATCAGTTAGCTGGCATTGATTCTGCTGAGGCCGGATCAAAAAAAAACCGCCCCTCGCAGGGCGGTTTTTTTACCTGCACTACAGCAGGTTCTGCCATCCAAAGACCGGCTTGCAGCCCAGCGATCAGCTCAGCTTCTCGAACTTCAAGTCCCACACCCCATGCCCAAGTCGCTCGCCGCGGCGTTCGAACTTGGTGATCGGGCGTTCTTGCGGGCGCGGCACATAAGCACCATCTGCCGCCTGGTTGCGGTAGCCCGGCGCGGCGCTCATCACTTCCAGCATGTACTCGGCATACGGCTCCCAGTCGGTAGCCATATGGAATACACCGCCCGGCTTGAGCTTGCGTCGCACCAGCTCAGCGAACTCCAGCTGGACGATCCGGCGCTTGTGGTGGCGCGCCTTGTGCCATGGGTCGGGGAAGAACAGCATCAACCGATCCAGGCTGTTGTCGGCCACACAGCGGTTAAGCACTTCGATCGCGTCGCAGTCGTACACACGCAGGTTCTTCAGACCCTGGGTCAGCACGCCATTGAGCAGCGCGCCGACACCTGGACGGTGGACTTCGACACCGATGAAGTCCTGCTCAGGCGCGGCAGCAGCCATCTCCAGCAGCGAATGGCCCATGCCAAAGCCGATCTCCAGGGTGCGCGGCGCCGAGCGGCCGAACACTTGGTCGTAGTCCACTGGGCTGTCAGCCAGGGGCAGGATGAACAGGGGGCCGCCCTGGTCCAGACCACGTTGCTGGCCTTCGGTCATGCGCCCGGCGCGCATCACGAAACTCTTGATGCGGCGGTGTGGGCGCTCTTCGCCGTCAGCGGTGATCGGCGTTTCTTGCGATTCAGTCATCAGGGGCTCTTACTTGATCAGACCATCCAGCGGCGACGAGGCGCTGGCATAGAGTTTCTTCGGCATGCGCCCGGCGAGATACGCCAGACGACCAGCTACGATTGCATGCTTCATGGCTTCAGCCATCAACACCGGCTGCTGAGCGTGGGCAATGGCGGAGTTCATCAGCACAGCCTCACAGCCCATTTCCATGGCAATGGTGGCGTCAGAGGCGGTACCCACGCCTGCGTCGACCAATACCGGCACCTTGGATTCTTCGAGGATGATCTGCAGGTTGTACGGATTGCAGATGCCCAGGCCGGTACCGATCAGGCCTGCCAGCGGCATGACCGCGATGCAGCCGATCTCGGCCAATTGACGGGCAATGATCGGATCGTCGCTGGTGTAGACCATCACGTCGAAACCGTCCTTGACCAGCACTTCGGCGGCCTTGAGGGTTTCGATGACGTTAGGGAACAAGGTCTTCTGGTCGGCCAGTACTTCGAGCTTGACCAGGTTGTGGCCATCGAGCAGCTCGCGGGCCAGGCGGCAGGTACGCACGGCTTCGACCGCGTCGTAGCAGCCTGCGGTGTTCGGCAGGATGGTGTAGCGATCTGGCGGCAGCACGTCGAGCAGGTTCGGCTCGCCCGGATTCTGGCCAAGGTTGGTGCGGCGCACAGCAACGGTGACGATCTCGGCACCCGAGGCCTCGATGGCCAGGCGGGTTTCTTCCATGTCACGGTACTTGCCGGTGCCGACCAGCAGGCGCGACTGGAAAGTGCGCCCGGCCAGGGTGAAGGGCTTGTCGCTACGAACGTTGCTCATCTGTGTTCCTCTGGAAAGGTTGCGGGGCGTTCAGTGAATTGCCGGGGCAGGCTTAGCCGCCACCAATGGCATGGACCACTTCGACCTGGTCACCCTCGCTGAGCTGGGTGCTGTCGTGCTGGCTGCGCGGCACGATATCCAGGTTGAGCTCCACCGCCACCCGGCGACCGGTCAGCTCCAGCCGAGCGAGCAAGGCGGCAACGCTCTCGCCAGCGGGCAATTCGTAGGGTTCACCGTTCAGTTGAATGCGCATGCGCACGGCCACCATTGTTCTTTGGGGCCCGCATTCTAGCCCCGATCCACCGTTGAACCCAAGGGTGGCGGGCACCATTAGTCGCGATTGTGGACCAGTCGGTCAGCCCAGACGCCAGGCTGCCAGGCCCAGGCACAGCCAGCCCGCGAGCAAGCACAGGCCACCGATCGGGGTAATGATGCCCAGCTTGCCCAAGCCGCTCAGGGTCAACAGGTACAGGCTACCGGAGAACAGCACGATCCCCAGCGCGAACAGACCGCCGGCCCAGCCCACCAGGCGCCCCGGCAGGTGCGCGGCGAGCAGCGCAACAGCAAAGATCGCCAAGGTATGCACCAGTTGATAGGTCACACCGGTATGAAAGATGGCCAGGTACTCGGCGCTGAGGCGGTTTTTCAGACCGTGGGCAGCGAACGCACCCAGGGCGACACCGGTGAATCCGAAAAACGCGGCGAGCATCAGGAAGCTGCGAAGCATGGGACGACTCCTCGGAAGGGGTCTGTATAATGGCCCCTTCCATCGGTCCGGCCAAGCCATCGCCATGCTGTCATCTTTTTTCCGCCGCGTCGTCCGCGCCCTGCTCTGGTTTGCTGCTGGCAGTATCGTGCTGGTTCTGGTGCTGCGCTGGATACCGCCACCGGGCACGGCGCTGATGGTCGAGCGCAAGGTGCAGTCCTGGTTCAGTGGCGAGCCGATTGACCTGCAGCGCGACTGGGAGCCGTGGGAGCGCATTTCCGATGACCTGAAAGTGGCGGTGATTGCCGGCGAAGACCAGAAATTCGCCAATCACTGGGGCTTTGACATTCCAGCGATCCAGGCCGCACTGGCGCATAACGAGCGCGGTGGCAACATTCGCGGGGCCAGTACCTTGACTCAGCAGGTGGCCAAGAACCTGTTCCTGTGGTCGGGGCGCAGCTGGTTGCGCAAAGGGCTGGAGGCCTGGTTTACCGCATTGATCGAGCTGTTCTGGTCGAAGGAGCGGATCCTTGAGGTGTATCTGAACAGCGTCGAATGGGGGCCAGGGGTGTTTGGCGCCCAAGCGGCGGCGCGTTATCACTTTGGCGTGGATGCCAGCCGCCTTACTCGCCAACAGGCTGCGCAATTGGCGGCGGTGCTGCCGAGCCCACTCAAGTGGAATGCTGGCCGGCCCAGCGCCTATGTCGCGAGCCGGGCGGGGTGGATTCGGCGGCAGATGAGCCAGTTGGGCGGCACCAGCTATCTGATGCAGCTGGAGGCTTCACGGGGGCCTTGAGGCTCTATCGCGGGGCAAGCCCGCTCCCACGATCTGTCCGGCACGTTCAGTCTCTCGTGGGAGCGGGCTTGCCCCGCGATAGCACTAGCACTGCCCCAAAAAAAAACCGCCTGCCCCGTAAGGGACAGGCGGTTTTTTAACAGCCTGGCAACCAATCAGATGGCAATCAGCGCCTTGACCTTGTTCATCGCGTTCTTCTCCAGCTGACGAATACGCTCAGCCGACACGCTGTACTTCTCTGCCAGCTCATGCAGCGTGGCCTTTTCTTCGGCCAGCCAGCGCTGATAGAGGATGTCCCGACTACGCTCGTCCAGGCCACTCAAGGCCTCGTGCAGGTTGCTGGTGGAGTTGTCGCTCCAGTCGGCATCCTCAAGCTGCATGGCCGGGTCGTAGCGGTGGTCTTCCAGGTAATGCGCAGGCGACTGGAAGGCGCTGTCGTCATCAGCCTCTGCGGCCGGATCGAAAGCCATGTCCTGACCGCTCAGGCGGCTTTCCATCTCGCGGACTTCACGTGGCTCGACGCCGAGGCTCTCGGCAACCCGATGCACTTCGTCGTTGTTCAGCCAGGCCAGGCGTTTCTTCTGGCTGCGCAGGTTGAAGAACAGCTTGCGCTGGGCCTTGGTGGTAGCCACCTTGACGATGCGCCAGTTGCGCAGGATGAATTCGTGGATCTCGGCCTTGATCCAGTGCACCGCGAAGGACACCAGACGCACGCCCATTTCCGGGTTGAAGCGTTTTACCGCCTTCATCAGGCCAACGTTGCCTTCCTGAATCAGGTCGGCCTGGGCCAGCCCGTAGCCGGCATAGCTGCGCGCGATATGCACGACGAAACGCAGGTGGGCCATTACCATTTGCCGAGCGGCCTCAAGATCCTGCTCGTAAAAGAGACGCTCGGCCAGTTCACGCTCCTGCTCGGGCGTCAGCAGGGGAATGCTGTTGACCGTGTGCACATAGGCTTCCAGGTTTGCCCCGGGAACCAAAGCATATGCAGGTTGCAACGAAGTGGTCATTCAAGAACCTCCGACTCACTGGACTCGTGCCTTGTGGGCACTGCCAACATTGACCGGGAACCGCGAAACAAGTTCCCAGAACGGTAAGAAAGTCAATGCTGGCGCAAAAACATTATCGTGGGGCCAGCTCATTCAAGTGGCGGGCCACCGCAATCCATGCACCGATATACCCTAACAACACTGCACCAATCAAGAGCGACAGACCATCGGACGCTGGCACTCCGCCAAGTGCGAAATCACTACCATACAGGCCAGAAAGGCCGACTACCGCGTCGTTGAGCCAGTCCAGCCCGAACGCCAGGATGCCCCAGGCCAACAGCCCGGCACCCAGTCCATACAGCGCCCCCATGTACAGGAAAGGCCGGCGCACGTAGCTGTCCGTGCCGCCTACCAGCTTGATCACTTCGATCTCGACACGGCGGTTTTCAATATGTAGACGAATTGTGTTACCGATTACTAACAGCAAGGCAGAAATCAGCATCACAGCCAGGCCGAAGACGAACCGGTCGCCCAGCTTGAGAATCGCCGCCAGACGCTCGACCCAGACCAGGTCGAGCTGCGCCACTTCAACCTGTGGCAGCTCCGAGAGGCGCTGACGCAGGGCTTCCAAAGCGGGCTTGTCGACTTCGGTCGGGGTCACCACGACGACACCCGGCAACGGGTTGTCCGGCAACTCACGCAGTGCTTCGCCCAGGCCGGACTGTTGCTGGAACTCTTCCAAGGCCTGCTCGCGGCTGACGTATTGGGCATCGGCCACCCCGGGCATGCCCTTGATTTCATCGCGCAGCGCCTCACCTTCGCGGCTACCGGCATCAAGCTTCAGGTACAGCGAAATCTGTGCAGCACGCTGCCAGGAACCGCCCAGTTGCTCGACATTCTTCAGCAGCAGCGACAGGCCCATCGGCATGCTCAAGGCCACAGCCATCACCAGGCAGGTGAAGAAACTACCGATAGGCTGCTTGCCCAGTCGGCGCAGGCTGTCGGCCATGCTCGCCCGGTGGCTTTCCAGCCAGGCATTGAACAGGGTGCGAAAATCCGGGCCGTCGTCATCGTGGCCGCCGCGCTTCTTGCTCGGCTGCGGATCAGCAGGCTTGGGCGCGACGCGCTCGGAAACCTTTGGTGTACGTGTGGTGCTCATTGCCCGGCCTCCCCATCGCCGATCAGACGGCCGCGTTGCAGGGTCAGCATGCGGTGACGCATGCGCGCGATCAGGGCCAGGTCGTGACTGGCGATCAATACCGTGGTGCCCAGGCGATTGATGTCCTCGAACACGCCCATGATCTCCGCCGCCAGGCGTGGATCGAGGTTACCGGTCGGTTCGTCAGCCAGCAGCAAAGCTGGCTGATGGACGATGGCGCGAGCAATACCGACCCGCTGCTGCTGGCCAGTGGACAAGTCTGCCGGGAACAGCTCGCCTTTGTCACTCAACGACACGCGCTCGAGCGCCGAATCCACACGCTTGGCGATCTCGGCCTTGGACAAGCCGAGAATCTGCAGCGGCAGGGCGATGTTGTTGAATACCGTGCGATCGAACAGCAATTGGTGGTTCTGGAACACCACGCCGATCTGCCGACGCAGGAACGGGATCTGCGAATTGCTGATCTGTCCAAGGTCTTGCCCTGCCAGCAGCAGCTTGCCGCTGGTCGGACGCTCCATGGCCAGCAGCAGGCGCAGCAAGGTGCTCTTACCGGCGCCAGAGTGGCCGGTGACGAACAGGAACTCGCCCCGGCGCGCGCGGAAACTCAGTTCATGCAGGCCGACGTGGCCATTAGGGTAGCGCTTGGCAACCTGTTCGAATCGAATCATGAATGCTCCCGCTCGGCAAACAGGGCTTTGACGAAAGGCTCGGCCTCGAAGGTGCGCAGATCGTCGATGCCTTCACCGACGCCAATGAAGCGAATCGGCAGCTTGAACTGCTTGGCCAGGGCGAAGATCACCCCGCCCTTGGCGGTGCCGTCCAGCTTGGTCAGGGCCAGGCCGGTGAGCTCGACACTCTGGTTGAAGTACTTGGCCTGGCTGATAGCGTTCTGGCCGGTACCGGCATCGAGCACCAGCAGCACTTCGTGCGGCGCGTCGGCATCAAGCTTGGCAATGACCCGGCGGACCTTCTTCAGCTCTTCCATCAGGTTGTCTTTGGTATGCAGACGACCGGCGGTATCAGCGATCAGTACATCCGCGCCACGGGCCTTGGCGGCCTGCACGGCGTCGAAGATCACCGAGGCCGAATCGGCACCGGTGTGCTGGGCGATGACCGGAATCTGGTTACGCTCACCCCAGACCTGCAACTGCTCGACAGCCGCGGCGCGGAAGGTGTCACCGGCGGCCAGCATGACTTTCTTGCCATCGAGCTGCAGCTTCTTGGCCAGCTTGCCGATGGTAGTGGTCTTGCCGGCGCCGTTCACGCCGACCACGAGGATCACATAGGGCTTGTTTTGCGCTTCGACCTTCAGCGGCTGCTCGACCGGGCGCAGCAACGCGGCCAGTTCTTCCTGCAGCGACTTGTACAACGCGTCAGCGTCAGCCAGCTGTTTACGGGCAACCTTCTGGGTCAGGTTCTGGACGATGGTCGAGGTGGCCTCAACCCCAACGTCAGCGGTCAGCAGGCGGGTCTCGATCTCGTCGAGCAGGTCGTCGTCGATGACTTTCTTGCCCAGGAACAGGCTGGCCATGCCTTCGCCGATGCTGGCACTGGTCTTCGACAGGCCTTGTTTGAGGCGAGCGAAGAAGCCGAGCTTGGACTGCTCATTGGCAACCCCCGCTGGGGCCTGCTCAGGTTCAGGCTCGGCGACGATCGGCGCGGCTTCCACAGCGGGCGTTGGCTGCGCTTGGAGCACTGGCGCCACGACAACCGGCTCTGGCTCAGCTACGGCAGCAGTAGCAACAACAGGCTCGACAGGCTGCGGCTCGATGACCGGAGCCACGGCGACAGCTTCAGGCTGCAGCGCAGCGGGCTCGGGCGCCTGCACCACCGGGGCCACAGGTTCGACAGCCGGGCGCAGCGGGATCGCCGGGGGCTCCATAGGCTCAAGGTCAGGAACCAGCGCCACAGGCTCTTCGGCCACCGGCAAAACCAGCGAGCTGACAGGGGTGTGAGCCGGCTCGGCAGTCGGCGTCACGGTCGCGGCCACAGGGTTCTGTGGTGGCTGCTCGATTTCTGCCGCTGGCGAGCTCTGCACAGGGGCAGGCTCGGGCTGCGTCACCTGCGCGTCCGGAGCAGGCTGCTCAACGGGCACAATCGGCTCGGCAGCCTCAGGCTCAGGCGTTTGCGGCTGTTCGGCGACAGGTTGCTGCGGTTTCTTGCGGAACCAGCCGAACAGGCCTTTCTTCTCGCCAGCCTCGGCCGGCGCTTTTTTGTCGTCGTTGGAACCAAACATGGAAGACGGCTATCTCAGGGTAGCGATGGGCCATTAGCGGCGCATCTGGAATTCTCTATCACGCAGAACAGACTATCTTGAATCCGGCTGGTTCATGCGCAACGTTTTGTCGTAGGTCCTGCGGGCCAGAACGGCGACAGGCATGGTCGCCAGGCAACCGGATCAGTATCCTAGCACCTCCTGGCCCGCCGACGCTAAACCGAAGCGGGCCGCCGTACAGGTTAATCAACGTATGAATGCTCTAGCCCGCCGTGCCGCTGGCCTGTTGCTCAGCACGCTCTGCCTGCCGCTGGCAGCCCTCGCCGCCGATCCGCAACCGACCCACGAGTTCATCCTCGACAACGGCCTGAAAGTGGTCGTGCGCGAAGACCATCGCGCGCCAGTGGTGGTCTCGCAGATCTGGTACAAGGTCGGTTCCAGCTACGAGACCCCGGGCCAGACCGGTCTGTCGCATGCCCTCGAACACATGATGTTCAAAGGCAGCGCCAAGCTTGGCCCTGGTGAAGCCTCGCGCATCCTGCGTGATCTGGGCGCGGAAGAAAACGCCTTCACCAGCGACGACTACACCGCTTATTACCAGGTTCTGGCCCGAGATCGGCTGCCGGTCGCCCTGGAGCTTGAGGCCGACCGCCTGGCCAGCCTGCGTCTTCCGGCCGACGAATTCAGCCGCGAGATCGAGGTCATCAAGGAAGAGCGCCGCCTGCGCACAGACGACCAGCCCAATGCCAAGGCGTTCGAGCTGTTCAGCGCCATGGCCTACCCGGCCAGCGGCTACCACACCCCAACCATCGGCTGGATGGCCGACCTGGACCGCATGAAGGTCGAGGAGCTGCGCCACTGGTACGAGTCCTGGTACGCGCCGAACAACGCCACCCTGGTGGTGGTCGGCGATGTCACCGTCGATGAGGTCAAGGGCCTGGCGCAAAAGTACTTCGGTGCCATTCCCAAGCGCACGGTGCCGCCTTCCAAGCTGCCGCTGGAATTGGCCGAGCCTGGCCTGCGCCAACTCACCCTGCATGTGCGCACCCAGCTGCCGAACCTGATCTACGGCTTCAACGTGCCGGGCCTGGCCACTGCCAAGGACCCACGTAGCGTGCACGCCCTGCGCCTGATCTCGGCGCTGCTCGACGGCGGCTACAGCGCACGCATGCCCGCGCGCCTGGAGCGCGGCCAGGAACTGGTGGCCGGCGCATCCTCCGGTTACGACGCCTTCACCCGCGGCGACAGCCTGTTCCTGATCTCGGCCACGCCAAACGTGCAAAAGCAGAAAACCCTGGCGGATGTGGAAAAAGGCATCTGGCAGCTGCTCGACGAGCTCAAGACCACCCCGCCGACCGCCGAAGAGCTCGAGCGCGTGCGCGCCCAGGTCATCGCCGGGCTGGTGTATGACCGCGATTCCATCAGCAGCCAGGCCACCACCATTGGCCAGCTGGAAACCGTGGGCCTGTCCTGGAAGCTGATCGACAGCGAACTGGATGAGCTCAAGCGCGTGACCCCGCAGGACATCCAGGACGCCGCCCGCACCTATTTCACCCGCGAACGCCTGAGCGTTGCCCATGTACTGCCCGAGGAGTCCGCTCATGAGTGATCGCAGCGCCCCACGCTATACCCTGATCGGCCTGGGCATCATCGCGCTGGTAGTGGCCGCAGCCTTGCTGTTGGCCCGCCCTGCCCAATCGGACAACGCGGGCAAGGCCGACAGCGCTGCCGCCCGCCCGACCAATACCCTGCAATCGCTGGCCGAGCTGGACGGCAAGACGCCCAGCCGACGCGAGCTGAACATCCAGAACTGGACCACCGCCGAAGGCGCGCGGGTGCTGTTCGTCGAGGCCCGTGAGTTGCCGATGTTCGACCTGCGCGTGACCTTCGCCGCCGGTAGCAGCCAGGATGGCGACGTCCCTGGCCTGGCCACCTTGACCAACGCCATGCTCAACGAAGGGGTCGCCGGCAAGGACGTGACCGCCATCGCCGAAGGCTTCGAAGGCCTGGGCGCGGACTTTGGCAACGGCTCCTACCGGGACATGGCGGTCGCTACCCTGCGCAGCCTCAGCGCCCCGGACAAACGTGAACCGGCACTGAAACTGTTCGCTGAAGTCGCCGGTAAGCCGACCTTCCCTACCGACGCCCTCAAGCGTATCCAGAACCAGCTGTTGGCCGGTTTCGAGTACGAAAAGCAGAACCCAGGCAAGATCGCTGGCAAGGCGCTGTTCGCCAACCTGTATGGCAGCCACCCTTACGCGCACCCGAGCGACGGCACCGCCCAGAGCATCCCTGGGATCACTCAGCAACAGCTGCGCGACTTCCATGCCAAGGCCTATGCCGCAGGCAATGCGGTGATCGCCTTGGTCGGCGACCTGAGCCGTAGCGAAGCCGAAGCCATCGCCGCTCAAGTCTCCGCCGCGCTGCCTAAAGGTGCCGCCCTGGCCAAACCAGCCGAGCCGAGCGAGCCCAAGGCCGGCGTCACCCATATCGACTTCCCGTCCAAGCAGACCCACCTGATGCTCGCCGAGCTGGGTATCGACCGCCAGGATCCAGACTGGGCTGCGCTGTCGCTGGGCAACCAGATCCTCGGTGGCGGTGCTTTTGGCACCCGGCTGATGAGCGAAGTGCGGGAAAAACGCGGCCTGACGTACGGCGTCTACTCGGTGTTCAGCCCGATGCAGGTGCGCGGCCCGTTCATGATCAACTTGCAAACCCGCGCCGAACTGAGCGAAGGCACCCTCAAGCTGGTGCAGGATATCCTCGCCGACTACCTCAGCAATGGCCCCACCCAGCAAGAGCTGGACGACGCCAAGCGCGAACTGGCCGGCAGCTTCCCGCTGTCCAATGCCAGCAACGCCAGTATCGTCGGCCAGCTGGGCGCGATCGGCTTCTACAACCTGCCGCTGACCTGGCTCGAAGACTTCATGCAGCAGTCGCAGAGCCTGACCGTCGAGCAGGTCAAGGCAGCCATGAACAAACACCTGGCGGCGGACAAACTGGTGATCGTCACGGTTGGCCCGAAAGTGCCGCAAAAACCACTGCCACCGCCTACTGACAAACCCGCCGAGCAGCCGCTTGGCGTACCGGAGCATTAATGGCCAAGCCATCCACCCCCGCTCGCGCCGCCCAGGGCGCGAGCCAAGGCCAGGGCCACCTGCGCATCATCGCTGGCGAGTGGCGTAGCCGTCGCCTGGCGGTGCCTGCGGGCCAAGGCCTGCGCCCAACCCCTGATCGCGTACGCGAAACCGTGTTCAACTGGCTCGCCCCCTACATCGAGGGCGCCCAGGTGCTCGACGCTTTCACCGGCAGTGGCGCCCTGGTCCTTGAAGCGTTGTCTCGCGGCGCCGAAGATGCCGTGGCACTGGACAGCAACCCGGCAGCCATCAGCAACCTCAAGGACAACCTGGAACTGCTGCGCTGCCCACGCGGGCAGATCTTGCAGACCGATGCCCTGCGCTATCTGGACGGCGAGGCGAAAAAGCAGTTCGACGTGGTGTTCCTCGACCCACCGTTTCACCAGGACCTGCTGGCCAACACCTGCAACCTGCTCGAACAGCATCAGTGGCTACGTGAGCGCGCCTGGATCTACACAGAAAGCGAAGCCGCGCCATCCTCGCTGCAGATGCCAGCCAACTGGCGCCTGCACCGCGAGAAGAAAACCGGCCAGGTGCATTACGCGTTGTGGCAACGCGGCTGATTGCCGACCAATAGCGTAGGTACAGTGGCGGTGTTCCATGGCACTCTAGGCAGGCACACAAAGAGTCGCCCAGCATGCCCAGCCTCACCGCCACGTTCCGCCCGGCCACCGGGATTTCCAACCCCCACCTGCAAACCTTGTGGGGGCCGCTCTGGCGCAAGATGCCCGAATTGCAGCGCAGCCGAGAGCGGCTCTGGCTGGCCGATGGCGACTTCCTCGACCTCGACTGGCACGGCCCGCATCAGCATGACGCACCGCTGGTGCTGGTGCTCCACGGCCTGACCGGCTCATCCAACTCACCCTACGTCAAAGGCTTGCAGCAAGCCTTGCTGGCGCGTGGCTGGGCCAGTGTCGCGGTGAACTGGCGTGGCTGCTCGGGCGAGCCGAACCTGCTGGCCCGCAGTTATCACTCCGGCGCAAGCGAAGACCTCGCCGAAGCCATCAGCCATCTGCGTGCCCAGCGGCCACTGGCGCCGCTGTATGCAGTTGGCTATTCACTGGGCGGCAATGTGTTGCTCAAGTATCTGGGTGAAAGCGGCTCGGCCAGCCAACTGCAGGCAGCGGTAGCGGTGTCGGTGCCGTTTCGTCTGGACGAGTGTGCCGACCGCATCGGTCAGGGCTTTTCCAAGGTCTACCAGGCGCACTTCATGCGTGAAATGCTCGCCTACGTGCAGCACAAGGAGCGGCATTTGCGCGCTAACGGCCACCAGGAAGGGGTGGCGGCGCTGGAGCGCCTCGGCACTCTGCGCAATTTGCGCACGTTCTGGGATTTCGATGGCAAGGTGACCGCGCCGCTCAACGGCTTCAGCGATGCGCACGATTACTATCGGCGCTCATCGAGCCGCTATTACCTGGGCGAAAATCGCACGCCGACCCTGATCATTCACTCCAGCGACGACCCGTTCGTGTTCAGCCACAGCTTGCCCACGGCGGACGAGCTGGCGCCGCAGACGCACTTCGAGCTGCACAGCCGTGGTGGGCATGTCGGGTTTGTCGATGGCAGCCTGCGCAATCCGGGGTATTACCTGGAGCGACGGATTCCGCAGTGGCTGGTAGAGGGAGGCTGAGCCCGAATCGTTAGCCAGCCTCCACTTGAAGTCAGGTTCAGTCGCCTGTCGCAACCCCATGTTGCGGATCATTGATCCACTCGCTCCACGACCCCGCATACAGCCTGCCTAGCGGATACCCCGCCAATGCCAAGGCGAATAGGTTGTGACAAGCTGTCACCCCTGACCCGCAATACGCCACCAACTGCTCGGGCGCACGTCCCGCCAGCTTCTCGTCAAAGCGCTGCTTGAGCTGATCAGCAGGTAAAAAGCGCCCATCTGCGCCCAGATTGTCAGTAAATGCAGCGCATTGAGCGCCCGGAATATGCCCAGCCACCGGATCGATCGGTTCGACTTCACCGCGAAAACGCGGCAGACCGCGGGCATCGATCAGGGTCAACTCTGGTTTTTTCAGCGTCTTGGCCAGCTGTTCGGCATCGATCAACAGGTGCATGTCTGGCTCGCCGCTGAAGGTGCCTTCGCGCTTGGGTGCAGGATCCAGACTCAACGGTAGGTGCGCCGCGTGCCAGGCCTTGAGGCCGCCATCGAGAATCGATACCCCGTCGCGCTTACCCAGCCACGCCAGCAACCACCAGGCACGGGCCGCAAAGGCGCCGGGACCATCGTCATACAGCACCACCTGGCTGTCGTTATCCACACCCCACTCGCGCAAGCGCTCGACTAGGCGCTGCGGCTCGGGCAGTGGATGACGACCGGTCACGCCCTTGACCACCTTGCCACTCAAGTCCCGTTCCAGATCAGCAAAATGCGCCCCGGCGATATGTCCCTCGGCATAGCTGCGTTGGCCGTAGTCCACGTCTTCCAGGGCGAAACGACAATCGAGGATCACCAGTTTGGGCGAGTCGAGTTGCTCGGCCAGTTGTTGCGGGGTGATCAATTGCGCAAGGGGCATGACAATCTCCTGATCAATGGCACGAAAGCCCTGGCTCACTGCTCCAGGGCTTGGTTGAACGGTATGTGGAATTCCTGGCACAGCGCATCCACGGCAGTGCGGGCGTCAGCGGTGACGAAGCCGAGCTCCAGTACCAGCACCTGATAGACGCCGCGCTTGAAGGCTTCTTCACCCAAGTGCGCGGTATGTTCGCGAGTGGTACTGAGAAACCGTACCCAAGAGGTCAGCACAATCCAGGCGTTGATGGTCAGCGACTCAATCTGCGCAGGCTCCATGGCCAGAATCCCGGCATCGACGAAACCACGGTAGATCGCTTGGCCCTGCTGCAGGCAGCGTTGGGAAAAACGTCGATAGCGCGCAGCCAGCTCCAGGTCGCTTTCAAGCAGGTGCTCAAGATCACGGTGCAGAAAGCGAAAATTCCACATCGCGGCCAGCAAGGCCTTGAGATAGAAGCGCTTGTCCTCAACCGTCGCGGCGCGGCCCTGGGGCGGTCGCAGGAAACTGTCGACCAGCTCTTCGTACTGGCTGAACAGCACGGCGATAATCGCCTGCTTGTTAGGGAAGTGGTAATACAGGTTGCCGGGAGAAATCTCCATGTACGCGGCAATGTGATTGGTGCTGACGCTACGTTCGCCCTGTTGGTTGAACAGCTCCAGGCTGTTCTGCACGATGCGCTCACGGGTCTTGATGCGCGGGGCCATGCTCAGCTCCAGTCTGCAGGCTTGTAGATAGCTGCATCTTACGGTTAATCGCGACCAAGATGCACCGTTGCAGCAGGGGGAAAAACTCCAGCCAAGCGCCGCTTTAGAGTATAGGCTCTAGGGGTTGTGCAGCCTCTTGGAGCTCCCATGACTTCGTCTTTTTCCCTGCCCCCTGTGCATTCGGACCTCGACCTGCAGGCGTTGTTCTCCAGCCAGCGACAGGCGTTCGCCAGCCACCCGATGCCACCCGCAGCCCAGCGCCGACAATGGCTGAAAAGCCTGCGCGAAGCGTTGTTGGCGGACCAAGATGCACTGATCGAAGCGATTGACGCCGACTTCGATGGACGCAGCGCCGATGAAACCTTGCTTGCTGAGCTGTTGCCGTCGGTGCAGGGCCTGCGCCATGCCGAGCAACACCTGCAGCGCTGGATGAAGCCCGCGCGGCGCAAGGTAGGCCTGGCATTCCAGCCGGCGACCGGGCGCGTGCTGTACCAGCCGTTGGGCGTGGTCGGGATTATCGTCCCGTGGAACTACCCGCTGTTTCTCGCCATCGGCCCGCTGACCTGCGCCCTGGCGGCCGGCAACCGGGTGATGCTCAAGCTCAGCGAAGCCACGCCGGCCAGTGCCGCGGCGCTCAAAGCGCTGCTGGAGCGGGTATTTCCCGCTGATCTGGTCAGTGTCGTGCTCGGCGAGGTGGAAGTTGGCCAGGCCTTCGCCCGCCTGCCTTTCGATCACCTGCTGTTCACCGGTGCCACCAGCATCGGCCGCCAGGTGATGCTGGCCGCCGCGCACAACCTGACGCCGGTAACCCTGGAGCTGGGCGGTAAATCACCCGCTATCGTCTCGCCCAGCGCAGCGCTGGACGGCGCCGCCGAGCGCATCGCCTTTGGCAAGACCCTCAACGCCGGGCAAACCTGTGTCGCGCCCGACTATGTGCTGGTGCCTCGCGACCACTTAGGTGCATTCGCCGAGGCCTATCGACGTGCGGTCCGGCGCCTGTACCCAAGCATTGCCGACAACCGCGACTACAGCGCGATCATCAACCCGCGCCAGCTGCAGCGCCTTGAGCGGCTACTGGCCGATGCCAGCGACAAGGGCGCGCAGGTGCTCGACCTGTACCCCGACGAAACGCGCCAGGGTCGGCGCCTGCCCCCGCATTTGCTGTTCGATGTGAACGATGACATGCAGGTGATGCAGGACGAAATTTTCGGCCCATTACTGCCGCTAGTGCCTTATGACCGTCTTGAGGACGCCTTGGCCTACATCAACCAGCGTCCCAGACCACTGGCGCTCTACTATTTTGGCTACAACCGGGCCGAGCAGGACTACGTGGTGCATCACACCCACTCCGGCGGAGTGTGCCTGAATGACACCCTGCTGCATGTTGCCCAGGATGATCTGCCATTTGGCGGCATCGGCCCATCCGGCATGGGCCACTACCATGGCCAGGATGGTTTTCTGACCTTCAGCAAGGCCAAGGCCGTGCTGGCCAAGCAAAGGCTCAACGCGGCGCGATTGATCTATCCGCCGTATGGCAGGGCGTTGCAGCGCCTGGTCTACAAGTTGTTCATCCGCTAAGCCTGAACTGGGCCGATCGCGGGGCAAGCCCGCTCCCACGAATCGTGCGCCGATGGGCGTGGGAGCGGGCTTGCCCCGCGATTAGGCCAATACAGGCAAGCCACATGACAACCCATATCCGTACTGTCTATAGTGCCTTCGTCAGGCCGCACCGCTTGGCCGGGCGCAATCGCTGCGCTACCATCCGACTCCCCAACGCACTCCAAGCCAGGATGACGCGATGAACCGAGTGTTGTACCCGGGTACTTTCGACCCTATTACCAAGGGCCACGGCGACCTGGTCGAGCGCGCTTCGCGTCTGTTCGATCACGTGATCATCGCTGTGGCGGCCAGCCCCAAGAAAAATCCATTGTTCCCCCTGGAACAGCGGGTTGAGCTGGCCCGTGAGGTCACCAGGCACCTGCCCAATGTCGAAGTCATCGGCTTCTCCAGCCTGCTTGCGCATTTCGCCAAGGAGCAGAATGCCAATGTGTTCCTGCGTGGCCTGCGCGCGGTCTCGGATTTCGAGTACGAGTTCCAACTGGCGAACATGAATCGCCAGCTGGCACCGGACGTCGAGAGCCTGTTCCTGACGCCGTCGGAGCGCTATTCGTTCATTTCCTCGACCCTGGTCCGGGAAATTGCCGCATTGGGCGGTGACATCACCAAGTTCGTCCATCCGGTGGTGGCCGAGGCCCTGACCGAACGCTTCAAGAAGTGATCTACACGGCCTGACGTCGCGCCCGCGTGCACTGCGGGCGCGATTGCGGCACAATTGTGCCCATTAGGTCTGAAACATGCCCGGGCCCAGAGCCCCGGCCGGAGCCCCCATGTCCCTGATCATCACCGACGATTGCATCAACTGCGACGTCTGCGAACCCGAGTGCCCGAACGCCGCCATCTCCCAAGGCGAAGAGATCTACGTGATCGACCCAAACCTGTGCACCCAGTGCGTGGGCCATTACGACGAGCCGCAGTGTCAGCAGGTTTGTCCGGTCGACTGCATCCCCTTGGATGAAGCCCACCCGGAAACCGAAGACGAACTGATGGCCAAATACCGTCGGATCACCGGCAAAGCCTGATGCCGTTCGTCGGCGCGTTTCGCAGCGCAGCCCTGGGCGCCGTTCTGGCGCTGCTGGCAACTGCGGCCCACGCTCAAGGCCCTGGCCGCGCGGCAATCGCCAGCCCGCATGCGCAAGCCACTGCGGCGGCAGGCCAAATCCTTGCGCAAGGTGGTAACGCTTTCGATGCGGCAATTGCCGTCAGCGCTGCGCTGGCGGTGGTCGAACCCTATGGTTCGGGGCTTGGCGGCGGTGGTTTCTTCCTGCTGCGAGAAGCTGGGCAAACCCCGCGCTACCGCTTCCTCGACGCCCGCGAGCGCGCCCCTGGCGGCGCAACCGAGGACATGTACCTCAAGCAGGGCAAAGTCAGCCCGGGGCTTTCGATCAATGGCGCGTTGGCCGCAGCCATTCCCGGCCTGCCTCAAGCCCTGGCCGAACTCGCTGCCACTCACGGCAAGCTGCCGCTCAAGGACAGCCTTGCCCCAGCCATTCGCCTGGCGAACCAGGGCTTTACCGTGGACCGCATCTATCGCGACCGCGCCACCATGCGCCTGAGTGCGCTGCGTGACGATCCTGAAAGCGCACGGTTATTTCTGCTGAACAACCAAGTCCCGCCGCTGGGCGCGGTCATCCGCCAGCCAGAGCTGGCCCACACCCTGCAACGCATAGCCGATGACGGCCGTGATGGCTTCTACCGAGGCGTGCTGGCCGAACAGTTGGTAGATGGAATCCGCGAGGCGGGCGGTATCTGGACCCTCGATGACCTGGCCAACTACCGCACCGTCTGGCGCGAGCCGTTGCGTTTCAACCTGGCCAACCAACGCCAACTGATCAGCAGCCCACCGCCCTCGGCAGGTGGCGTGGCCTTGGCGCAAAGCCTGGCGATGCTCCAGCGCCTGCCCTGGCAAAGCGCCGAGCCGGTCCAGCGCAGCCATTACGTGATTGAAGTGCTGCGCCGGGCCTATCGAGATCGTGGACTACTGGGCGACCCGGATTACGTCAGCAACCCGATCAATCGCCTGCTGGCGCGCAACTACCTGACCGGGCTTGCCGACAGCATCGACGTCTACCAAGCCACGCCCAGCAGCACCTTGGCCCCCGCACCGGCATGGCGCGAAGGCGACCACACCACGCACTTTGCGGTGATCGACGCCGACGGCAATGCAGTGTCAGCCACCCTTTCGGTCAACTTGCCATTCGGCGCGGCCTTCACCGTGCCAGGCAGTGGCGTGGTGCTCAACAACGAGATGGACGACTTTGCCGCCGATCCACACGGCAGTAATAGTTATGGACTCGCTGGCAGCCAGGCCAATGCCGTGGCGGCGGGCAAGCGCCCCCTGTCGAGCATGAGCCCCAGCTTTATCGAGAGCCCGACCCAGCTGGCCAGCTTCGGCACGCCGGGTGGTAGCCGGATTCCGAGCATGGTGCTGCTGTCGGTGATGGGTTTTCTTGAGGGCCGACCGGTGAGCGAATGGCCGGCGACGGCGCGGTATCACCACCAGTATCTGCCGGACGTGGTTGAGCATGAGCCGGGGACGTTCAGCGCTGTGCAAAAAGCTGAGCTGGAGGCTCGCGGGTATCGCCTGAAGGACCTGGGGCGTAGCTACGGCAACCAGCAGGTGCTG
This sequence comes from Pseudomonas urmiensis, assembly GCF_014268815.2. Classification (NCBI taxonomy): domain Bacteria; kingdom Pseudomonadati; phylum Pseudomonadota; class Gammaproteobacteria; order Pseudomonadales; family Pseudomonadaceae; genus Pseudomonas; species Pseudomonas urmiensis. Next base: position 5,352,170 of record NZ_JABWRE020000001.1, on the reverse strand, counting down.
TATTGGGACAAGGCGGCGGGGACGCTAGAAGCGGCAAGTGATCCGCGCGGTGTGGGCGAGGCTGTGATCGCTCCTTAACCTGAAGCAGGCAAATCGCGGGGCAAGCCCGCTCCCACGCCGTCTCAATATCGAAGAATGAGCTGCGTGGGAGCGGGCTTGCCCCGCGATAGCGTCAGCGCTGACAACGCGGGCAATAGACGCTAGCGCGCTGCCCCAGCTTCAGCTCACGCAAAGGGGTACCGCACAGCTTGCACGGCATCCCACCGCGCCCATAGACAAACAGCTCCTGCTGGAAGTACCCCGGCTGCCCATCGCCACCAATGAAATCGCGCAAGGTGGTACCACCGCGCTCGATGGCCGCCGCCAGCACCCGCTTGATTTCGATCGCCAGCTTCAAATAGCGCGCCCGGGAAATCCCACCCGCCTCACGCCGTGGATCGATCCCAGCGGCGAACAACGCCTCGGTCGCATAGATATTGCCCACGCCAACCACCACCGCGTTGTCCATGATGAACGGCTTGACCGCCATCGAGCGGCCCCGCGACAGCTGGAACAACCGATCACCATCGAACAGATCGGTCAGTGGTTCCGGCCCCAGCCGCAGCAGCAGCTCATGGTTCAGCGGATCGAGCGACCAAAGCATCGCGCCAAACCGACGCGGATCGGTGTAGCGCAGCGCCAGCCCTGACTCCAGCTCGATATCCACATGCTCGTGCCTGGCCGCGGGCAAGCCCAGCTCAACCAGGCGCAGGTTGCCCGACATACCCAGATGACTGATCAACGTCCCCACCTCGGCATTGATCAGCAGGTACTTGGCCCGCCGCTCCACCGTGACGATGCGCTGGCCGGACAGGCGCACATCCAGATCCTCCGGAATCGGCCAGCGCAAGCGCCGCTCACGCACCACCACGCGGCTGACCCGCTGGCCCTCCAGATACGGCGCAATACCGCGCCGGGTAGTCTCGACTTCGGGCAATTCAGGCATCGGTCAGTGCCCGCCCAGTTCGCGGATGGTCTGCTTGAGGTTTTCGAAGTCGTACTCCGACAAACCGATGTAGTCGAGCACCAGTGGGCCAACCACATTCCACTCATGGTCGACGTTCTGGTTGCCCAGCACCCGATAAGAGGCGCAGATGTGCTCGGCCATCTTCAACACCGCCAGCAGGTTCTTCAGCTGGGTCTGGGTATTGCGCGAGGACTCATCGCGGAACACCGCCAACGCATTGTGGTGGTTGGCGATCGCCGCACTGATGTGCTCTGGCAGGCGCCAGGACTTGGCGGTGAAGTAACCCACCACCGAATGGTTGGTGTTGAACACCCGGTTCTCGGTATCGACCACGCGGGTTTGTTCACTCGCCGTGGCATAGGCGTCTTCCAGCACGTCCATGTAATTGGGGAAGCGCTTGAGCATCAGCGGCACGCCGCAATCGTGGAACAGGCCCAAGGTGTAAGCCTCGTCTGCTGCCTGGATACCGGTGCGCTTGGCCAGGGTCAGGCAGGTCATCGCCACGTCCTGGGCAGTGTCCCAGAAGCGGTTGAGGGTGACGATGGTCTCGTCGCTCATTTCGCCCTTGATCGACTGGGCGTTGATCAGGTTGATGATCGAACGGCTGCCCAGCAGATTGACCGCCCGCTGGATCGAACCAATCTTGTTGGAAAGGCCGAAGTGCGGCGAATTCACCAGCTTGAGCAAGGCACCGGAGAGGCCCGGGTCCTGGGCGATCAGCTTGGCGATGGTTTCCAGATCCGGATCGGGCATGTACTGCTCGAACTGCAGGTCGACCATGATCTGCGGCTGCGGCGGAATGGTGATGCCTTGCAAGGCTTGTTGGATCTGTTCGGGGCTGAGTTCCTGGGACATTGGGCACACACTCGGTAAGGACATGGGATTCTAACCCTGTACTCCGGCAGGGCACCAATCACTGGATCGTTCGAACGGCGCTTAACTTTATACCTGAGATGTCCGCAGCGACCTGCGCGTGCTGTGAGTCTTGGCGTGATTGCGGCTAAACACGCGAACCCGCCCGCGCTTTGTCGCGCCCCACAGCGAAGCTGGGGCCAACACGTTATACTCCCGCTCTTTTTTCCCGGAGCGACGTCATGTCCCTGCCCAGCCTACGCCTCAAAGCCAATGCCGATCGCCGCCTGCGCGCCGGCCACCTGTGGGTCTACAGCAACGAAGTCGATGTCACCGCGACCCCGCTGCAAGGCCTGCAAGCCGGCCAACAGGCGATCCTCGAGGCAGCCAACGGCAAGCCACTGGGCATCGTCGCGCTGAGCCCGAACAACCTGATCTGTGCGCGCCTGCTGTCGCGCGACATCAAGCTGCCGCTGGACAAGTCGCTGCTGGTGCACCGCCTCAACGTGGCGCTGTCGCTGCGTGAACGGCTGTTCGACAAGCCGTGCTACCGCCTGGTCTATGGCGACTCCGACCTGCTGCCAGGCCTGGTGGTCGACCGTTTCTTCGACATCCTCGTGGTTCAGCTGGCCTCGGCGACCATAGAGCAGCACAAGGACGACGTGATCGCCGCCTTGGTCCAGGTACTCAAGCCAAGCGGCATCCTGTTCAAGAACGACTCCGCCGCCCGCGATGCCGAAGGCCTGCAGCGCTATGTCGAGACCGTCTACGGCGAAGTGCCGGATTGGGTCGCGCTGGAAGAGAACGGGGTGAAATTCGAAGCACCGGTACGTGAAGGACAAAAGACCGGCTGGTTCTACGACCACCGCATGAACCGCGCGCGCCTGGCGCCGTACGTCAACGGCAAGCGCGTGCTGGATCTGTTCAGCTACATCGGTGGCTGGGGTGTGCAGGCCGGCGCCTTCGGTGCCAGCGAAGTGTTCTGCGTCGATGCCTCCGGCTTCGCCCTCGATGGCGTCGAGCGCAACGCAGCGCTGAACGGCATCAGCGAGAAAGTCACCTGCATCGAAGGTGACGTGTTCGAGGCCCTACGCGAGCTGAAGGCCGCCGAAGAGCGCTTCGATGTGATCATCGCCGACCCACCCGCCTTCATCAAACGCAAGAAAGACCTGAAAAACGGCGAGGCCGCCTACCGCCGCCTCAACGAACAGGCCATGCGCATGCTGACCAAGGACGGCATTCTGGTCAGTGCCTCGTGCTCCATGCACCTGCCTGAAGATGACCTGAACAGCATCCTGCTGACCAGCGCCCGCCACCTGGACCGCAACATGCAGTTGCTGGAGCGCGGCGGCCAAGGCCCGGATCATCCGGTGCACCCCGCCATAGCTGAAACGCGCTACATCAAGAGCATCACTTGCCGGCTGCTGCCTAACAGCTGATCCAGGCCACGCCGCGTGAACGCGGCTGCGTGGGAGCGGGTGCGAGCGGGTATGTGGGCTGCGTGGGCTGCGTGGGCTGCGTGGGCTGCGTGGGCTGCGTGGGCTGCGTGGGCTGCGTGGGCTGCGTGGGCTGCGTGGGCTGCGTGGGCTGCGTGGGCTGCGTGGGCTGCGTGGGCTGCGTGGGCTGCGTGGGCTGCGTGGGCTGCGTGGGCTGCGTGGGAGCGGGCTTGCCCCGCGATAGCGATCGATCGCCAGACCTGCAGGTCGGATCGATCGCTATCGCGGGCAAGCCGCTCCCACGCAGCCGCGTTCACGTAGTCACCCTCACGTAGTCACCCTCACGTAGTCACCCTCACGTAGTCACCCTCACGTAGTCACCCTCACGTAGTCACCCTCACGTAGTCACCCTCACGTAGTCACCCTCACGTAGTCGCGTTCACGTAGTCGCGTTCACGTAGTCGCGTTCACGGAGCCGCTCCCACGCAGTCGCCTTGATCGCTACAGATCAGATATCCAGCACCTGCGATGCAATCCCGAAGTAGATCAACACCCCCACCGCATCGGCAATCGATGTCACCAGCGGTCCACTGGCCGTAGCCGGATCGAGCTTGAGCCGGGTGAACATGAACGGCAGGCTCATGCCAATCAAGCTGCCGATCAACACGATCACCAACATGCTGCTAGCCACGATCAGCGCGATCTCCGGTACGCCGCGCAGTACCCCCAGCGATGCCACCGCCACGGCCATGGTCGCACCCAGCGCCAACGCCACACCGCACTCACGCCCGAGCATGCGCAACCAGTCGCGCATCATCACCTCGCCCGTAGCGATCCCACGCACCATCAGCGTCGCCGACTGCGCGCCAGCATTGCCGCCGCTATCGACCAGCAGCGGCAAGAAGAACACCAGTGCGATATGGGCTGAGATAGTTTCCTCGAACGCCGCGATGCCTGCACCCGAGAACAGGTTGCCGAACACCAGCAACACCAGCCACAACACCCGCTTGCGATAAAGCAGACCGACGGTGGCATCGCGCAAATTGCCAATGTGGGTGGTGATCAACGCGCCTTTATGAAAGTCTTCGGTCGCCTCTTCCACCACCACATCCAACGCATCGTCGCAGGTGACGATACCCACCAGCCGCGCCAGTTCATCGAGCACCGGCACAGCCAGCAGGTCATGCTCACGAATCAGCCGGGCGACTTGCTCCTGGGCGGTACCGGTGGCCACGCAGATGACCCTGCGCTGCATGATCTGCTCGATGGGTTGGTCTGGGGCGGCCAGAATCAGCTCACGCAGCGAAACCGTGCCCAGCACGTTGCGCCGCTCATCGAGCACATACGACTGATAGATGGTTTCGGCATCGGCCGCCTCGCGACGCAGCATGTCGATTGCCTGACTGGCGCTCAGGCCATTGTCCAGGCTCGAATATTCGCTGGTCATCAAGGCCCCGGCGGTGCCTTCGTTATACAGCCCAGCCTGCAACAGGCCGTCTCGCCGAGCCTGGGCGGCTTCGCGCAGGTGGGCGTGTGCAGCGAGAAAATCAGATGAATAGTGCATAAGGTTCTCCAGGCGCCGACGCAGGCGCCCGCAAACCTCAGCCGCGTGGGCTCAAGCCTTCGGATGCCCTGGCGACAGCGCGCTCAGTGCCAGCGTGCAAGTTCGTGATGAACTGAAAACTGGGAAGGTCCATTGAGGATGTATCTCGTCAAGCCGCACATGCGGCGCGGGGATAATAGGCAGCGCGGGGGCAGGCGTCAGCAGGAAAAACGCGCCAACGAGGTATTTGGGAAGCGTCCTACGACAATTCGGCCATGCCAGGCTTACATCCCACCGGGCACATCAGCATTCCCTCGCGGCGCCAGCGGTGTAGAATCGGCGTATTCATCGCCAGACATCCCCCGGCGGGTTTATGAGCTCTGGTCGAGCCTGCGGCGATCCCGCAGTGTGTTCGACCTCATCCGTGCCAGCGGCAACCGGCCTAGGGCACTAAGGACAAGAGAAGCTCACTTCCCTATTTGTTACTGACCTGATTCAGCCGCCAGGAGTGCTTCATGCCTGATTATCGTTCCAAGACTTCCACCCACGGCCGCAACATGGCCGGTGCCCGAGCCCTGTGGCGCGCTACCGGGATGAAGGACGACGACTTCAAGAAACCGATCATCGCCATCGCCAACTCGTTCACCCAGTTCGTCCCAGGTCACGTGCACCTGAAGGACCTGGGCCAACTGGTCGCCCGCGAGATCGAACGCGCCGGTGGCGTGGCCAAGGAATTCAACACCATCGCGGTCGACGACGGCATCGCCATGGGCCACGACGGCATGCTCTACTCGCTGCCAAGCCGCGAGATCATCGCCGACGCCGTGGAATACATGGTCAACGCCCACTGCGCTGACGCCATCGTGTGCATCTCCAACTGCGACAAGATCACCCCCGGCATGCTGATGGCCGCCCTGCGCCTGAACATCCCGGTGATCTTCGTTTCTGGCGGCCCGATGGAAGCCGGCAAGACCAAACTGGCCAGTCACGGCCTGGACCTGGTCGACGCCATGGTCATCGCTGCCGACTCGTCGGCCTCCGACGAGAAAGTCGCCGAGTACGAGCGCAGCGCCTGCCCGACCTGCGGTTCGTGCTCTGGCATGTTCACTGCCAACTCGATGAACTGCCTGACCGAAGCCCTGGGCCTGGCCCTGCCGGGCAACGGCTCGACCCTGGCCACCCACTCCGACCGCGAGCAGCTGTTCCTCACCGCTGGGCGGACCATCGTCGAGCTGTGCAAGCGCTACTACGGCGAAAACGACGAATCGGTGCTGCCGCGCAACATCGCCAACTTCAAGGCGTTCGAAAACGCCATGATGCTCGACATCGCCATGGGCGGTTCGACCAACACCATCCTGCACCTGCTGGCCGCTGCCCAGGAAGCCGAGGTCGACTTCGACCTGCGCGACATCGATCGCCTGTCGCGCAAAGTGCCGCAGCTGTGCAAGGTTGCGCCGAACATCCAGAAGTACCACATGGAAGACGTCCACCGCGCTGGCGGCATCTTCAGCATCCTCGGCTCGCTGGCCCGTGGCGGCCTGCTGCACACCGACCTGCCGACCGTGCACAGCGCCAGCATGGAAGAAGCCATCGCCAAGTGGGACATCACCCAGACCGACGATGAAGCGGTGCACACCTTCTTCAAGGCTGGCCCCGCCGGTATCCCGACCCAGACGGCCTTCAGCCAGTCGACCCGTTGGCAAACCCTCGATGACGACCGCGCCGAAGGCTGCATCCGCAGCGTCGAGCACGCCTATTCGCAAGAAGGCGGCCTGGCGGTGCTGTACGGCAACATCGCCTTGGATGGCTGCGTGGTGAAAACCGCTGGCGTCGACGAGTCGATCCACGTGTTCGAAGGCAACGCCAAGATCTTCGAGAGCCAGGACAGCGCGGTGCGCGGGATTCTTGCCGACGAAGTGAAGGCCGGCGACATCGTCATCATCCGCTACGAAGGTCCGAAAGGCGGCCCGGGCATGCAAGAGATGCTCTACCCGACCTCGTACCTGAAGTCCAAAGGCCTGGGCAAGGCCTGCGCCTTGCTCACCGATGGCCGTTTCTCAGGTGGTACCTCGGGCCTGTCGATTGGCCATGCCTCGCCGGAGGCCGCAGCGGGTGGTGCCATCGGCCTGGTGCGCGATGGCGACAAGATCCTGATCGACATTCCCAACCGCTCTATCAATCTGTTGGTCAGCGACGAAGAGCTGGCGCAGCGTCGGGTTGAGCAGGACCAGAAAGGTTGGAAGCCGGTTGAAGTGCGTCCGCGCAAGGTCACCACCGCGCTGAAGGCCTATGCCCTGTTGGCGACCAGTGCTGATAAAGGTGCTGTGCGTAACAAAGCGATGCTCGATGGGCTGTAAGGCTTAGCGAGAGATAGAAAACGGCGCCTGGTGCGCCGTTTTTTTATGCCTGGGGCGACCTCATCGCGGGGCAAGCCCGCTCCCACGCAAGCCGCGACTGGCCGCGCCGTTGAGCAATCACCCACGCACTCGTGGGAGCGGGCTTGCCCCGCGATTGACCCTCACTGAATCTGCTCAGGGGTAACGATCACCCAGTTCTTGTCGGCCGTCACCGGCAAGCCTTCCTTGGCCTGAGCCGCCGCATGCTTGGCGATCATGCCGTTAAGCTGATCCAGGTACTTGGCCTTGCGATTGATCCACAGGTGAATCCCGCCCTTGCCGACATCGACCCCATGGAACTGCATGTAGCCGTCGCTGGTAGGGGTATCCCCCCCCACCAGCACCGGTTTCTTCCATTCATCGATATAGGTCAGGATCGCCGCCTGCTTGCCGGCCATCCAGGTCGCCGGGGTCCACAGATAAGGGGTCAGCTCCAGCGACTCATTGGCCTTGGGATCATAGTGCCCGGCCGAGATCTGCTTACGTGCCGTGGTCAGCTGACCGCTGTCGCGATCCTTGAGCAGCAAACTGACGCCAATGACGTTCTCAGGCTTCACGTTGTAACCGTACTTGGGATCGGCAGCGACCATGCGCACCAACTCTTCGGAAGCAGCGGAAATCACATAGACCTCGATGCCGTTCTCCATCAACTTGTTGAAAAGCTCGGTCTGGCCAGTGAACACCTTGGGCGGCTGCACCTCGATCGCCTTGACCTGATCCCCCTCAAAATAGGTGCTAGGCACCGGCTTGCCCGAGGCCATCAGCGCATCGACCTGCACCTTCAGCTCCTTGAGGGTAAAGCCCGCGAACACCTGGGCGACCCAGGGGTAGCAGACCATGTCGTCGATCTCACAGAGCCGGTAGTAATAGCTGAACAAGCTCTCCTTGTGCTCGGCGGTATCTTTGAACGGCATCAGCTTCAACGAAGGGTCGAGCTTGTCCCGACTGAGCAGGCCTTTGTTCTCCATGAACGGCAGCAAAGCTTCTTCGAGGTCGAAGCGGTAGCTGGTGTTGTCCATGTCGAACACCGCGTAATTACCCTTGTGGGCATTGGCGGCGATCATGCTGTCCAGTTGCTTGGCGGCCTCAGTGGGCCAGTGCTTGAGCTCGGTGGCCCAGGTGTCGAGGCTCAGGGCCAGGGCCAAGCCTGCCGCGAGCATCTTCGCAGCGTTCGTCATGTGCAACTCTCCTGAAAGGTTGGCCCAACAACGCTAGCCAACAATCCGCGCAGGGGATGGCCCACAACGACTTCAATACAGCTCGAAAGCGCCGCCTTGATTGCTCAATAGCGACAGCGCGTTATTCCAATAACGACTAAGCACATTCCATTTGAATATAAATTCGTTTGTTTTCAGGCTGTTAGCATTTGCGTTCGCAATCGCGCACAGACGCGACGCCTTGTATTCGATTCTGGAGCTTCAATGAACCTGCCGCTGTCACTCAATCTGCTGGCATTGCTGGCCCTGTTGCTGGGCCTGGCACAAACCCGCCGCACCCAGTGGAGCCTGGCCAAGAAAGTCTTGCTCGGTCTGGTGCTGGGCGTGGTGTTCGGCCTGGTCCTGCACACGATCTATGGCGCCGGCCATCCGGTGCTCAAGGCCACCATCGGCTGGCTCGACTTGATCGGTAACGGCTATGTCGGCCTGTTGCAGATGATCGTCATGCCGCTGATCTTCGCCTCGATCCTCAGCGCCGTCGCCCGTCTGCACAACGCCTCCTCGCTGGGCCGGATCAGCGTTTTGAGCATTGGCACCCTGCTGCTGACCACCGCCATTGCCGCGCTGATCGGTATCGTCCTGACCAACCTGTTCGGCCTCAGCGCCGAAGGGCTGGTAGCGGGCGTGCCGGAAGCGGCGCGCCTGCAAGCGATCCAGAGCGACTACGCCGGCAAGGTCGCCGACCTCAATATCCCGCAGCTGCTGCTGTCGTTCATCCCCAGCAACCCGGTAGCGGATCTGGCCCGGGCCAAACCGACCTCGATCATCAGCGTGGTGATCTTCGCCGTGTTCATGGGCCTGGCCGCGCTGCAGTTGATCAAGGACGACAAAGACAAGGGCGAGCGCGCCCTGTCGGCCATCGACACCCTGCAAGCCTGGGTGATGCGCCTGGTGCGCCTGGTGATGACGCTCACCCCTTACGGCGTGCTGGCCTTGATGACCAAGGTGGTCGCCAGCTCCAACCTGGACGACATCCTCAAGCTGGGCAGTTTCGTGCTGGTGTCCTACCTCGGCCTGGGGCTGATGTTCGTGGTTCACGGGGTGATCCTGGCCGCTACCGGCGTCAGCCCGCTGCGCTTCTTCCGTAAGGTCTGGCCAGTGCTGACGTTCGCCTTCACCAGCCGCTCCAGTGCGGCGAGCATTCCCCTGAACATCGAAGCGCAAACCCGCCGCCTGGGTGTGCCGCAGTCGATTGCCAGCTTCAGCGCCTCGTTTGGCACCACCATCGGCCAGAACGGCTGCGCCGGTCTGTACCCGGCCATGTTGGCGGTGATGGTTGCCCCAGCGGTGGGCATCAACACCTTCGACCCGCTGTGGATCGCCACGCTGGTGGCCATCGTCACCCTGAGCTCGGCAGGGGTCGCCGGGGTTGGCGGGGGTGCGACCTTCGCTGCGCTGATCGTGCTGCCGGCGATGGGGCTGCCGGTTGAACTGGTGGCGCTGTTGATCTCGGTAGAACCGCTGATCGACATGGGCCGCACGGCGTTGAACGTGAGTGGGTCGATGACCGCGGGCGTGGTGACGAGCCAGTTGCTCAAGCAGACCGATCATCACGTGCTGGGTGATGATCAGCATGCGCAGCTGAGTCATTCCTGAGCATTTTGGGGCCGCTTTGCGGCCCCCTGTCTCAACGCTTGTCCCACACCTCGAAATGATAAGCCGGCTTGCCGCCTTCGCTTGCCTGCGCCTGGCTGGAGGCCAGCGCCCACTGCGCCTGGTCGAACTCAGGGAACCAGGCATCACCTTCTGGCGACAGCTCGACCCGCGTCAGGTACATGCGGCTGACCAACCCCTGCTCCAGCGCCAGTGCGTACAGCTGCGCGCCGCCAATCAGCATCAGCTCATCGACGCCCTGCTCCTGGGCCCACTGCTCGGCGCGTTGCAGCGCCTGCTCCAGCGACGCGAACACTTCAGCGCCTTCAAGCTGCAACCCCGGCTGACGGCTGACGACGATGTTCAGCCGGCCTGGTAGCGGCCGGCCCAGCGAATCCCAGGTCTTGCGACCCATGATGATCGGCTTGCCCAAGGTGGTAGCCTTGAAGTACTTGAAATCCCCCGGCAGGTGCCAGGGCATGGAATTGTCGATGCCAATCACGCGGTTCTCGGCGCACGCCGCGATCAGGCTGAGGGGGAGTGATGTATTCATGTCGGCGAGGATAGCAAACCAAGCCTGGGTTAAGCTTGTGCCCTGACCTGTGCAATGGAAGACCTTGTGACTGCACCGACTCCACTCGACAAGCGCTGGCTCACCGAAGCGGTGCGCCTGCGCGAGGAACACGCCGGGCCCCTGGAAGACCAGGAAGCCAACCGCCGTGCCCGCCAGCTGGGCGGCGACCTGGCGGCACGCATCGAGAGCCGCGCCCTGTGGCTGGCCGAGCGCGATGGCATGGCCGAGGCCCTGCGCCACTGGAAGCAGGGCGCGCGCCTGGCCTTGCTGGCGCTGCTGCTGTTTGCCCTGTTCAGCGGCGCAGGCCTTGGCCTGGCGGCTTTGGGCGATGGCCAACGACCGGTGAATGTGTTCTGGGCACTGGGCAGCCTGCTTGGGCTGAACCTGCTGATGCTGATCGGCTGGGCCGTGAGCTTCACCACCGCAGGTGAACAAGGCGCAGTGCTGGGCCGCCTGTGGCTATGGCTCAGCGAGCGCTTTGCCCGCGATGCCAAGGCCGCACAACTGGCGCCGGCGTTACTGATTCTGCTGCAGCGCCAGCGCCTCAACCGCTGGCTACTGGGCGCGCTGGTCCATGGCTTGTGGCTGCTGGCGATGATCGCCGCATTGCTGATGCTATTGGCGTTGCTGGCGACTCGGCGCTATGGCTTCGTCTGGGAAACCACCCTGCTCGCCGCCGAGCCCTTCATCAGCCTCACGCATGCCCTCGGCGCCCTGCCCTCGTTGCTGGGCTTTGCCGTGCCCGATGAAGCCATGATCCGCGCCAGCGGCGATACGCTGCCGGCCCTCGACCTGGCGCGTCAGGCCTGGGCCAGTTGGCTGCTCGGGGTAGTGCTGGTGTACGGCCTGCTGCCGCGCTTGCTACTGGCGCTGCTGTGCCTGTGGCGCTGGCGCCAAGGTCGCGAGCGCTTGACGCTGGACTTGAGCCTGCCCGGCTATGCCCAACTGCGCGATGCATTGATGCCGCGCAGCGAACGCCTTGGCGTACAAGATGCGGCGCCAGATGCCCTGCCGCATTTCCAGCCGGGACAACTGGAGTCAGATGCCAGCGGCGCGTTGCTGGTAGGGCTTGAACTGGACGACCAGCGCCCCTGGCCGCCCAAGCTTGCCCCAGGCGTAACCAACGCTGGCATCCTCGACAGCCGCGAGTCTCGCAACAAGCTGCTCGAACAACTGAGCCGCTTTCCACCGGCGCGCCTGGCCATCGCCTGCGACCCACGCCGCTCGCCGGACCGCGGCAGCCTGGCGCTGCTCGCCGAGCTTGCCCGCAATGCCGGCGCCACGCGTATCTGGCTGCTCCAGGCGCTTCCCGGCCAAGCACTGGATGCGGCGCGCCTGGGCGACTGGCACGAAGCCCTCGACCGCCTCGGCCTGCCTCACGCCGATACCTCGCCCCTGACCTGGTTGGAGCATGGCCATGACTGAGCCGCTGAAACTGGCCGTGGTCGGCCACACCAACGTCGGCAAGACCTCGCTGCTGCGTACCCTGACCCGTGACGTCGGTTTCGGCGAGGTGTCGCACCGCCCCAGCACCACTCGCCATGTCGAAGGCGCACGGCTGTCGGTGGACGGCGAGCCGCTACTGGAGTTGTACGATACGCCAGGGCTGGAAGACGCCATCGCCCTGCTCGATTACCTGGAACGGCTGGAGCGCCCTGGTGAACGGTTGGACGGGCCGGCGCGTCTACAGCGCTTTCTTCAGGGCAGTGAGGCGCGCCAGCGCTTCGAGCAGGAAGCCAAGGTGCTGCGCCAGCTGCTGGCGAGCAATGCCGGGCTGTATGTGATCGATGCCCGTGAACCGGTGCTGGCCAAGTACCGCGATGAACTGCAAGTGCTGGCCAGCTGTGGCAAGCCGCTGCTGCCGGTGCTCAACTTCGTCGCCAGCAGCCAACACCGCGAGCCCGAATGGCGCGAAGCCCTCGCCCGCCTTGGCCTGCACGCGTTAGTGCGATTCGACAGCGTTGCCCCTCCTGAAGACGGTGAGCGGCGGCTGTATGAAAGCCTGGCCCTGTTGCTGGAGGATGCGCGCCCCTCGCTCCAGCGCCTGATCGACGACCAGCAGGCTCAGCGCCTGGCCCGCCAGCACAGCGGCAAACGCCTGATCGCCGAATTGTTGCTCGACTGCGCCGCCTGCCGACGCAGTGTCGAGGCCGAGCCTGCGGCTGAAGCCAAGGCCATCGAAGCGCTGCGCCAGGATGTACGTCAGCGTGAGCAGCGCTGTGTCGAAGCATTGCTCAAGCTGTATGCGTTTCGCCGCGAAGACGCCAATGCCGGCGACCTGCCGTTGCTGGACGGGCGCTGGGGAGATGATCTGTTCAACCCGGAAACCCTCAAGCTGTTGGGCGTGCGCCTGGGCAGCGGAGTTGCCGCCGGTGCTGCGGCCGGCGCCGGTGTGGATCTGTTGGTCGGCGGCCTGACCCTTGGCGCTGCCGCGCTGGCCGGGGCCATCGCTGGCGGCGCATTGCAGACCGCACGCAATTACGGCTCAAGGTTGATGGGCAAGTTGAAGGGCCAGCGCGAGCTGACCGTGGATGACAGCGTCTTGCGCCTGTTGGCGCTGCGCCAGCAGCAGTTGGTGCAAGCCTTGGAAAGCCGTGGGCATGCGGCGCAGGACAGCATTCGCCTGGGCGCAGCGGATGAAAAAGCCTGGCGCGAAGGCAAGCTGCCTGAGGCGCTGAACAAGGCCCGGGCGCATCCGCTGTGGTCGACGCTCAACCCTGGGGCGCGGGTCAACCAGGCGGAGCGCCAGGAGCAGTTGGAGGTGTTGGTTAGCCAGTTGTGATGGCGTCTTCTATGCCGGCCCCATCGCGGGCTCGTGGGAGCGGGCTTGCCCCGCGATAGGGCCGGCACAGCCCCCGCCCCCTTTCACAGCAACGCCAACGCCTTGCCCTTCAACACCTGCAAATCGATCACCGGCCACGCCCACCTCCTTGGCCTGCTCATCCCACAGCACGGCGCCGACGACTACATCGGCGAGGCCATCACTCAGCTCGAACATTCTCCTGGGCAATTGGTTATTGGGGCCGCTTTGTGGCCCCAGGCACCTTTACTGCTGGGCCACTTTCTCCGACTTGCCGTCATAGCGCTTGCGCCATTCAGCCAGGATCTGGTCGCGGTTCTTTGAGGCCCAGGCAAAGTCATTCTTGATCAAGCGCTGCTCGTAGTCCGCTGGCAGCTCGGTCTGTGGCTTGGCGATCCCTGGCGCGGCCAGCACTGCAAAGTTTTCTTTGTACAGCTCCATTGCCGCGGGGCTTGCGGAGAAGTCAGCCAAACGCTTGGCCGCCTCTGCCTTCGGCGTGCCCTTGATCACTGCAGTCGCTTCGATTTCCCAGCCTAGACCTTCTTTGGGCAGGATGATGTCCAGCGGCGCCCCTTGGCGCTTGAGCTGCACCGCCGGGTACTCGAAGGAAATACCAATCGGGAATTCACCCGAGGCTGCCAGCTTGCAGGGCTTGGAGCCGGAATGCACATACTGGCCGATGTTCTGGTGCAGCCCGTCCATGTAGGCCCAACCCTGCGGCTCGCCAAAGGTTTGCAGCCAGGCGCTGACGTCCAGGAAGCCGGTGCCGGAGGAGGCCGGGTTGGGCATGACGATCTTGCCTTTGTACTCAGGTTTGGTCAGGTCCTGCCAGCTGACGGGCTTGCTCAGGCCCTGCTTTTCGGCCTCGACGGTGTTGAAGCAGATAGTCGCGGCCCACACGTCCATGCCCACCCAGGCTGGCGGGTTGGCGGCGTCGCGGTAGTTTTTGGAGATCTTCTCCAGGTCTTTTGGCGCATAGGCTTCAAGCATCTGGTGCTGGTCGAGAATGGCCAGGCTGGAGGCCGCCAGCCCCCACACGGCGTCGGCCTGCGGGCGGTCTTTTTCCGCCAGCAGCTTGGCGGTGATGATGCCGGTGGAATCGCGCACCCACTTGATCTCGATGTCCGGGTTGGCCTTTTCGAAGGCCTGCTTGTAGCTCTTGAGCTGCTCGGCCTCCAGGGCGGTGTAGACCGTCAGCTGGCTCCCGGCGGCCGTAGCCTGCAGGCTGAATACAGCGGATACGGCAGCGGCAAGTGCAAAGGGCTTGAACATGTTGCGGTTCCTTTCAGGGTTGGCAGTCGGTCAATGGCCGGGGGCGCGTTGGCGCCAGGCCTGGGAGCGGCGCAGCAGGCCGCGAGAAGCTGCGGCTAGCAGCAATGAGGCGGTCGCACTGGTTAGCAGGATCAGGGTCGACATGGCGGCAGCGCCGCCGACGTTGCCGGCGTCGTCCATGTTCAGCACGGCGACGGCCGCAAGGATGGTGTCGGGGCTGTAGAGGAAGATCGCCGCCGACACCGTGGTCATCGCCGAGACGAACAGGTAGCGAATGATGTCCAGCAGCGCTGGCAGGCAGATCGGCACGGTCACCCTCAAGAAATGCCGATAAAGCGGCGCCTTGAGCGACAGCGCTGCCGCCTCGAACTCGCCGTCGAGCTGGCGCAAGGCGGTGGTCGCGGTCATCTGCGCGGTGGTCAGGTAGTGGGCGATGGTGCACACCACCAGCAGCGCCATGCTGCCGTAGAACACATGCAGCGGGTTGCCATTGAGATTGAAGAAGAACACGTAGCCCAGGCCCAGGACCAAGCCCGGCACCGCCATCGGGATGAAGCTCAGCAGCCGCAGCGATTGGTTGAGCAGGCGCTGGCCTTGGGTCTTCTCCATCAAGTAGGCACCAGCGAAGATCACCACGCTGCCGATCAACGCCGTGCAAAAGGCCATGGTCACGCTGTTGCGGTAGGCCAGCCAACCGCCGCCAGCGGTGTCCTCGAACCTGTAGTGCTTGAGCGACAGCGACAGGTTGTACGGCCAGAATTTGACCAGCGACGAGTACACCGCCATGCCGACGACCGCCAGCAGCACCGCACAGATCAGCAGCACGATGGCCAGGAACACGCCGTCACGCAGCCGCGATGGCTTGGGCTCGAACACCTGCGCACGGCCACTCAGCGCCTCGCCCTGGCGCCGACGCAACCAGGCATCGACGGCAAAGCTCAGCAGCGCTGGCACTAGCAGGACCATCCCAATCAACGCGCCACGGCCGAACTGTTGCTGGCCGACCACCGCCTTGTAGGCCTCCAGCGCCAGCACCTGATAATCGCCGCCGACGACGACTGGCACGCCAAAGTCGGTGATAGTCAGGGTGAACACCAGGCAGAACGCGGCGAACACCGCCTGACGCGTGGCCGGCCAGGTGATGCTGAAAAACGCCCGCACCGGGCCTGCGCCCATGCTCGATGCCGCATCGAACAAGCGCGCATCTGCCAGTGACAGCGCCGACAGCAGAATCATCAGGGCATGTGGAAAGGTGTAGATGGCCTCACCCAGGACGATGCCCCAGAAGCCATAGATATTGTCGCTAAGCAGCCCGCGCAGCAGGCCTTGGTTACCGAACAGATAGACCAGGGCGATGGCCGGCAGCATCGACGGCGCCAGCAGCGGCAGCAGGGAAACCCCTCGCCACAAGCCTTTGCCGGGGATCAGCGTGCGCTGCAAGGCGTAGGCGAACAGATAGGCCAGCGGGATGACGATCACCGCCACCGTGAATGCCACTGACAAACTGTTGCCGAGCAGCCAGTGGAAGTTGTCGCTGGCAAACAGCTCGCGCGCCGCCAGCAGGCCGCCGCCTTGGCCTGCGTCAGCGCTCAAACCTCGCCAGAAGATCGCCAGCAGCGGCATCAGTACCGCCAGCACCAGCAGAACCAGCAGCAGGCTCTTGCCGCCGACCACGAACAACCGGTCACCCAAGGCGACGCCATTGCCCGGCGCCGCCTTGGCTTGCTTGAGCGGCAAGGAGATTGGCGCGGCCATCTTAGGCAAACACCTGCAGGCTCTGTGGTGGCAGGGCCACCCAGATGTCTTGCGAACCCAGGCGCGGCATGGCTTCTGGGGCAATTTCCGCGAGCAGGGTATGCCCTGGCAGGGTTTTCAGCTCGAAGCTCATTCGGCAGCGGTTGCCGAGGAAGGTGATCTCCTGGACCTTGGCCGCGAACAGGTTTTCCTCATGCACCAGCGGGTTGACCGTGATCGCCTCCGGGCGGCAGAACAGCCGACCGCTGCTGGCGCGGGCCGCGTTTGGCCCCAGGCGCATGTTCATCCCGCCAACCTGGGCGTGGCTGTCGCCGCTGCGCTGGAACGGCAGCCAGTTGCCCTGGCCGACGAACTCGGCAACGAACGGCGTCGCGGGTTTGTCGTAGATTTCTTGCGGCGTGGCGTACTGCTCGACCTGACCGTTGTTCATCACGGCGATGCGGTCGGCCATCAGCATGGCCTCGTCCTGGTTGTGGGTAACCATCAAGGTGGTAATGCCGAGCTGGCGCTGCAACTGGCGTAGCTCAGTGCACAGATGCTCGCGAACGCGCGCATCCAGCGCCGACATCGGCTCGTCGAGCAGCAGCAACGAAGGGGCCGGAGCCAGGGCGCGGGCCAGGGCCACGCGCTGCTGTTGGCCACCGGAAAGCTGCCCGGGGTATTTCTTCTCGCTGCCCAGCAGGCCAACCAGTTCGAGCATCTCGGCCACGCGCTGGCGGGCTTGCTCACGGCTGGAGCCGGTCAGGCCGTAGGCGATGTTGGCTTCGACTGTGAGGTTGGGGAACAACGCGTAGGACTGGAACAGGATGCCGTAATCACGCGCCTGCGGTGGCAGCTCGGAAATGTCCCGATCACCGATGTACAGCGCCCCACGGTCCTGCCGTTCGAGGCCCGCGATGCAGCGCAGCAGGGTGGTCTTGCCACAGCCCGACGGGCCGAGCAGGCAGACCAGCTCGCCAGCGGCGATATCGAGGGAGACATCGTTGAGCGCGGTAAACGCGCCGAAGCGCTTGTGGATACCGCGCACTTTCATCTGTGCGCCTGGGGTGGCGATGGCGTGGGTCATGACAGGGCCTCGTCGAAGAGATGCAGGCCATGCTAGGAACCCAATGCGAAGCTTATGTGGCTTTAGGGCAAAAGCCGGTGATAGTGGTATTGGTGGATTTTGTAGTGGCCACGTTCAGTGTCGACTGCAGGCGCGATTGCGTGGGATTGGGCTTGCCCCGCGATGACGTCCTTGTGCTCACCATCGCCATCGCGGGGCAAGCCCGCTCCCACGAGGCCCGTGTGTAGCTCGCAGACGCCCCGTTGGCGCGGCATCGCCTACAGCCCCGCCACCTCTTGCGCCACCCCGAGGAACGCCGCCGGTAACCTGGCCTGGCGCCGCTCCTTCAGGCAGTACAGGTACTCATGCATCACCGGCGCATTCTCCAGCACCAGCACCCGCAGTTCAGGGTTATGCGGCACCTCATGGCGAGCAATGATGCTGATGCCGATGTTGCGCAACACCGCCTCGCGAATCGACTCGCGGCTGCCAATTTCCAGCAACGCACCGATCTTGACCCCGGCATCGGCGAGCATCTGCTCGGTCAGCTTGCGGGTGGTCGAGCCCTGCTCGCGCATCAGCAGGCAATGCCCGGCCAAGGCGTCGATGGCCACCACCTGGCGATTGGCCAATGGATGATTGCGGTGCACCGCTACCACCAGCGGATCAGTGCCGAGCACGCGGCGAATCAGGCGCGCATCTTCGAGCAGCTGCGATGACGCAGCAATGTCCACCCGATAGTCTTCGAGCATCTCCAGCACCTGCTGGGAGTTGCCGATCTCCACCGCCACGTCCACTTGCGGCAGGCGCTCGCGGAAGATCTTCACCAGGTCGAGGATGTAGTACGGCGCCGTCGCGGCAATGCGCAAACTGCCCTGGGCCTGGCCGCTGTTGCGCAGCTCGAATTCGATGTCGGCTTCCTGCTGCAGCAAAGCCTTGACCATCGGCAACAGCCGCGCGCCCTCCTCGCTCAACACCAGGCGCCGACCGCCGCGGTAGAACAGCTCAACCGCGTACTGGCTTTCCAGGTTGCGAATCTGCGTGGTCACCGTCGGCTGGCTGAGCCCGAGCTTCTTCGCCGCCAAGGTAATGCTGCCCAGGCGGGCCACCATGTAGAAGGCTTTGAGCTCGGCACTCAGCATGCAGGTTCCTTATTTGCGCAAAAGGCGCAGGCCGTTGAACACCACCAACAGGCTGACGCCCATGTCGGCGAACACCGCCATCCACATGGTGGCCATGCCGGCAAAGGTGATCGCCAGGAAAATCGCCTTGATCCCCAACGCCAACACGATGTTCTGGGTGAGGATCGCCGCACTTTGCCGCGACAGCCTGACGAAGGCCGGGATTTTGCGCAAGTCATCGTCCATCAGCGCCACGTCGGCGGTCTCGATCGCAGTGTCGGTGCCCGCCGCGGCCATGGCAAAGCCGATTTCGGCGCGCGCCAGGGCCGGCGCATCGTTGATCCCGTCGCCGACCATGCCGACCCGGTGTCCTTCGGCGTACAGCGCCTCGATGGTGTTGAGCTTGTCACTGGGCAGCAAATTGCCTTCAGCTCGGTCGATACCGACCTGGGCGGCAATCGCCTGGGCGGTGTGCGGATTGTCGCCGGTGAGCATGACCGTCTTGATGCCCAGCTCATGCAACTCGGCGATGGCCTGACGGCTGCTGTCCTTGACCGTGTCGGCGACGGCGAACAACGCCAACGGGCCGCTGCGGTCGAGCAGCAAGACCACGGTTTTACCCTGGCGCTCCAATGCATCGAGCTCGGCTTCCAGTTCAGGCGAGCACAACCCCAGCTCCTCGACCAGGCGATGGTTGCCCAGGTGATACAGCTCCCCGTCGATCTCGCCACGCACGCCACGCCCAGCCAATGCGGCGAACGCGCTGACCTCGCTCAGCGCCGTACCCTGTTCCTTGCCGAACTGGGCAATGGCACGGGAAACCGGGTGATCAGAACGCTCGCCGAGGCTTGCCGCCAGCGCCTGGGCACGGCCTTCGAACAGCGGCTCAAGCAGCTTGAAGTCGGTCTGTACCGGCTTGCCATAGGTGATCGTGCCGGTCTTGTCCAGGGCAAGGAAGTCCAGCTTGCGCCCCCCTTCGAGGTACACGCCGCCCTTGATCAGAATGCCCTTGCGCGCAGCGGCGGCCAGGCCACTGACGATGGTCACCGGCGTGGAGATCACCAAGGCGCATGGGCAGGCCACCACCAGCAGGACCAGGGCGCGGTAGATCCAGTCGAACCAGGCACCCGCCATGAACAGTGGCGGGATGATCGCCACAGCCAGCGCAACGGCGAACACCACCGGGGTGTAGATGCGCGAGAAGCGATCGACGAAGCGCTGGGTCGGAGCGCGCGCGCCCTGGGCCTCTTCCACGGCCTTGATGATGCGCGCCAGGGTCGATTGCCCGGCTGCAGCGCTCACCTGATACTCCAGCGCCCCCTCCTGGTTGATGGTGCCAGCGAACAACTTATCGCCTTTGTTTTTTTCCACAGGCAGGCTTTCGCCGGTGATCGGCGCCTGATCGACGCTGGACTGGCCATTGAGCACCTCGCCATCCAGACCGATCCGCTCGCCGGGACGTACCCGCACCACCGCACCGAGGGCCACCTCACGGACATCGACCTCACGCCACTGGCCGTCCGCCTGCTGCACGGTGGCCATGTCCGGGCTGAGCTGCATCAGGCCACTGATCGCGTTGCGGGCGCGGTCGAGCGAGCGTGCTTCGATCAGCTCGGCAACGGTGAACAGCACCATGACCATGGCCGCTTCTGGCCATTGGCCGATCAGCACGGCGCCGGTCACGGCGATGCTCATCAGCGCGTTGATGTTGAGATTGCGATTTCTCAGGGCGATCCAGCCCTTTTTGTAAGTGCCCAGGCCACAGCCAAGGATCGCCGCCAGCGCCAGCGCAGCGACCAGCCAACCAGGCGCAAGCGCAGTGAAATGCACCACCTCGGCAGCGATCGCCGCCACCCCGGACAGCGCCAGCGGCAACCAACGGGTCTTGGCTGCGGGGGCCGGGGCGGCTTCATCGGCATCGGTCAGCGGCTCGGCCTGCATGCCAAGGCTAGCGATGGCTTGCTCGATTGCGTGGGTACCGCTCAAGGTGTGACGCACACCGAGCACCCGGTTGATCAGGTTGAACTCCAGCTGCTCGACGCCGGCCATCTTGCCCAGCTTGTCCTGGATCAGGGTCTGCTCGGTAGGGCAGTCCATAGCCTGGATGCGGAAGCGGCTGAGCTGCGCATTGCTGCTAGCCTTCTCGGTCAGTTGCACCAAGGCTGGCGCAGCGGCAGCAGAGCCACAGCAGCTGTGCGCGTGGGTGTCGTGGCAAGAGGCTTTGCCGCCATGCTCATGGTCGTGAGCATGGGCGTGGTCGTGCGAGTGATCGGGGCTGACAGGCTGGTTCATGGATTCGTCCTTAAAGAGAGCCTGTTGCCAAGTGAACACCCTATAGCCACTATAGGGTCAAGCCATCTGCTGGAGATTCGTCATGAAGATCGGAGAATTGGCCAAAGCCACCGATTGCGCCGTCGAGACCATCCGCTACTACGAACGCGAGCAGCTACTGCCAGAGCCTGCCCGTAGCGAGGGCAACTACCGGCTGTATACCCAGGCACATGTCGAGCGGCTGACCTTCATTCGCAATTGCCGAACACTGGACATGACCCTCGATGAGATCCGCAGCCTGCTGCGCCTGCGTGACAGTCCGCAAGGCCAATGCGGCAGCGTCAATGCCTTGATCGATGAGCATATCGCGCACGTGCAGGCGCGCATCGATGGCTTGATGGCCCTACAGGCACAATTGGTGGAGTTGCGCCAACGCTGCACGGCACCCGGCGCTGAGTGCGCGATCTTGCAGCAGTTGGAAGTGAATGGGGCGGTATCGGTGCCGGAAACCGAGCACTCACATGTGGGGCGCAGCCACGGGCATTAGCTTCGGAGCCGCAAAGCGGCCCCGAAATTGTTGGATCAAACTGCCATCGGCGCAGTCATCGGCGCATGGTGTTCATACCCTTCCAGGCTGAAATCACTCGGCTCGATCTTCTCCAACCACTCAGGCTCATACTTGCCGGTCTTGGCAAACTCCGGCACGCGACCACTGATCACCAGCTTCGGCGCCGCCAGCGGCTCGCGCTTGAGCTGCTCGTTGAGCATGTCCAGGTGGTTCTCGTACACATGGGCATCGCCGATGAAGTAGGTGAACCAGCGCGGGGTGTAGCCCGTCAGGCGGCCGAACAGCGACAGCAACGCGGCGCCTTCGGTGAGGTTGAACGGCGTGCCCAGGCCCAGGTCGTTGGAGCGGATGTAGAGGGTCAGGGAGATTTCCTTGGTCTCGACATTGGGGTGGAACTGGTACAGCAGATGGCACGGCGGCAGGGCCATTTCATCGAGCTGGGCGCAGTTCCAGCCGTGGAACAGGATGCGCCGGCTGCCTGGATCGTTGGCGATGGTGTCCAGGCACTGGCGCACCTGGTCGATGGCCTTGTAGAGGATGACGAACGCCTGGCCGTCTTCCTCGTCCTGGGCAATCTTGCGAAAGCCTTGCTTCTCAGCCATCTCGATGGCGGCCGGGTTGCTCAGCGGCACGCGCTTGTAACCTGGCCACTGGCGCCACTGCACACCGTAGATCTCGCCGAGGTCGTCATGCCCCTGGCGGAACGGGTTGGCCAGCCACTGGGCGTTCTCGTTGGCGTTCTGGTCCCAGACCTTGCAGCCCAGTTCGCGGAACTCACCGGCGTTCTTCACCCCACGCAGGAAGCCGACCATCTCGCCAATCGCCGACTTGAACGCCAGCTTGCGGGTGGTGATGGCCGGGAAGCCCTTCTGCAGGTCGAAGCGCAGCATGGCGCCGGGCAGGCTGATGGTGCGGATGCCGGTACGGTTACCCTGCAGGGTGCCGTTTTCGATAACGTCGCGGACCAGATCTAGATATTGTTTCATGGCTTACCTGTAACAAGAACGGCAGGGGGATCGCCCCTGCCGTGAAAATCAGACGGTGGCCTTGGCCGTTGGTTTACGGTTGTAGGCCCACCAGATCAAGAAGATGCCCGCAGCGATCATCGGCACGCAGAGCAACTGACCCATGGTCAACCAGCCGAAGGCAATGTAGCCAAGCTGGGCATCGGGTACCCGCACGAATTCGACGATGAAGCGGAAGATGCCGTAGAACAGCGCGAACATGCCGGAAACGGCCATGGTCGGGCGCGGCTTGCGCGAGTACAGCCAAAGGATGACGAATAATGCCACACCTTCCAGGGCGAACTGGTACAGCTGCGACGGGTGACGCGGCAACTGCGCCGGGTCGCTGAACGGCGGGAAGACCATCGCCCAAGGCACGTCGGTGGCCTTGCCCCACAACTCGGCATTGATGAAGTTGCCGATGCGCCCGGCACCCAGGCCAATCGGCACCAGCGGGGCGACGAAGTCCATCAGTTCGAAGAACGACTTGTTGTTGCGCTTGCCGAACCACAGCGCCGCCAGCATCACGCCGATGAAGCCGCCGTGGAACGACATGCCGCCTTTCCACACCTCGAAGATCAGCGTCGGGTTGGCCAGGTAGGCCTGCAGGTCATAGAACAGCACGTAGCCCAGGCGTCCACCGACGATCACCCCCATCGACAACCAGAACACCAGGTCGGAGAGTTTCTCCCGGCTCCAGGTGGCATCGAAGCGGTTCAGCCGGCGCGAGGCCAACAGCCAGGCGCCGCCGATGCCGATCAGGTACATCAGGCCGTACCAGTGAATTTTCAGCGGCCCGAGCGCTACGGCGACGGGGTCGATCTGCGGGTAAGGCAGCATTGCGGTTCCTCTCGATCAAATCAGGAAGCTAAGCCCGACGCAAAACAGCAGCGCGGCGAACAGACGTTTAAGCAGGCGCGGCGACAGCTTGTGCGCCAGCCGCGCGCCGTAGCGGGCGAAGAACATGCTGGTCACGGCGATGCCGAGCAGCGCCGGCAAGTACACATAGCCCAGGCTGTGCGCCGGCAGGTGGCTTTCGTGCCAGCCCAGCAGCATGAAGCTCAAGGCGCTGGCCAGAGCGATCGGCAGGCCACAGGCCGAGGACGTTGCCACCGCCTGCTGCATGGGCAGGCTGCGCCAGGTCAGGAACGGCACGGTCAGCGAGCCACCACCGATGCCGAAGATTGCCGAGGCCCAGCCGATCACCACGCCGGCGCCGGTTAACCCAGGTTTGCCAGGGATGCCGCGACTGGCCTTGGGCTTGAGGTCCAGGGCCATCTGCACGGCGATCACCAGGGCGAACACGCCGATGATCTTCTGCAGCATCGGCCCCTGGATCAGCGAGGCGGTCTTGGCACCGATGCCGGCACCGATGAGGATGCCGAGGGTCATCCAGGCGAAGATCGGCCAGCGCACCGCGCCCTTGCGCTGGTGTTCACGCACGGCATTGATCGAGGTGAAGACGATGGTCGCCAGTGAGGTGCCCACGGCCAGGTGGGTCAGCACCGAGGGATCGAAGCCTTGCAAGGTGAAACTGAACACCAGCACCGGCACGATGATGATCCCGCCGCCCACGCCGAACAGCCCGGCCAGGACGCCGGCGCAAGCGCCCAGCAGCAGATAGAGTACGAACTCCATTCGTCGACCCCTTGAAATTCAATCCGGCATGGTAACGGAAGCCGGGGTCTGGGCTCTAGTGAACTCTATGACAGACACTGGTGAACACTGTGACAGGATGGATCAACCGCCCCCCAGTGGGTAGAGTGAGGCAAAACACAGAGGCCAACCTATGTGCCTGATCGTATTTGCCTGGCGGCCGGGGCACGCCCTGCCGCTGATCGTCGCGGCCAACCGCGACGAGTTCCACGCTCGACCGACCCAGGCGCTGGCGGCTTGGGAAGATGCGCCAGGCGTCTATGCCGGGCGCGACCTGGAAGCGGGCGGGACCTGGCTGGGTGTCGGGCCGGGCGGACGCTTTGCGGCTTTGACCAATATCCGCGACCCACGCCAGCCGCTTGGGCCGCGTTCGCGTGGCGAGCTGGTGGCGGCGTACTTGCGAGGGGAGCTGGCGGTCGAGGCTTACCTGGATCAGGTGGCCAGCCGCAGCGCCCAGTATTCAGGGTTCAATCTGTTGGTGGGCGATGCTGAGCAGCTGGGCTACTTGCACGCACATGAGCCCGCGCCGCGCCTGCTGGAGCCTGGGGTGTACGGGCTGTCCAACGCAGGGCTGGATACGCCATGGCCGAAGCTGGTGAAAACCCGTGAGGGGCTGGCGCGGTTACTGGATGATCCTGATCCACGGCAACTGCTGGGCTTGCTTGCCGATGGCGAACCTGCGGCGGATGCCGAGCTGCCGGACACCGGGGTTGGCTTGGCGACCGAGCGGCTGCTGTCCAGTGCGTTTATCGCCAGCCAGAACTACGGGACGCGGGCGAGTACGGTGCTGATTGTCGACAAGCAGGGCCGGCGGCGGATGGTCGAGCGCAGCTTTGGGCCGTTTGGCGGGCATCTGGGGGAAGTCGAGCTGACAACCTGAGACCCCAGCGAGGTACGGGCTGGTTGGGAGCGGGCTGCGTGGGAGCGGGCTTGCCCCGCGATAGCGTCGCTGAACCCACTTTGAGCTATCGCGGGGCAAGCCCGCTCCCACGAGTCGATCACGAATCGATCACGAGTCGATGTCTTTCCAGGCTGACTCAGAGGGTCTTGTTCGCCCCAGGCCCGATCATCCGCGCTAGCCCCAGGTTCTTCAGCGCCAGCTGCAGCGAGCTGTGGATAACTTGCGGGTTGTCATGGCTCATGGCATCGGCGAGCAATTCCTTGGCCTTGCTCATGTTGATCTGGCGCAGCATCCACTTCACCTTCGGCAGGTTGGTGGCGTTCATCGACAGGCTGTCGAAGCCCATCGCCATCAGCAGGATCGCCGCCGCCGGATCACCGGCCATCTCGCCGCAGATACTCACCGGCTTGCCCTCGGCATGGGCATCGCGGACCACAGTCTGCACCGCCTGCAACACCGCTGGGTGCAGGTAGTCATACAAATCGGCGACCCGCGGGTTGTTGCGGTCGACCGCCAGCAGGTACTGGGTCAGGTCGTTCGAACCGACGGAAAGGAAATCCACCTGCCGCGCCAGCTCCTTGGTCTGGTACACCGCAGCCGGAATCTCGACCATCACCCCCACCGGTGGCATCGGCACGTCGGTGCCTTCATCGCGCACCTCGCCCCAGGCCCTGTGGATCAGGTGCAGCGCCTCTTCCAGCTCATGAATACCGGAAATCATCGGCAGCAGGATGCGCAAGTTGTTCAGGCCTTCGCTGGCCTTGAGCATGGCGCGGGTCTGCACCAGGAAGATTTCCGGGTGGTCTAGCGTCACGCGAATACCGCGCCAACCGAGGAAGGGGTTTTCTTCCTTGATCGGGAAATACGACAGCGACTTGTCACCGCCGATATCCAGGGTCCGCATGGTCACCGGCAGCGGATGGAACGCCGCCAGTTGTTCGCGGTAGATCGCTAGCTGTTCTTTCTCGCTGGGGAAGCGCTGGTTGATCATGAACGGCACTTCGGTGCGGTACAGGCCGACGCCTTCGGCGCCGCGCTGCTGGGCGCGGGCGACATCGGCGAGCAAGCCAGTGTTGACCCACAGCGGCATGCGATGGCCGTCCGGGGTCACGCAAGGCAGCTCGCGCAGCGCGTCCAGGCCCTGGGCCAGCTGGCGCTCCTCCTCGACGACGTCGCTGTACTGCTTGCGCAGCACGTCGCTGGGGTTGGTGAACACCTCGCCCTTGTAGCCGTCGACGATCATCTCGATGCCGTCGACCTTCGAATACGGCAGGTCGACCAGGCCCATGACCGTCGGGATACCCATCGCCCGGGCCAGAATCGCCACGTGCGAGTTACCCGAACCCAGTACGGACACCAGGCCCGCCAGCTTGCCTTCCGGCACTTCGCCGAGCATCGCCGGGGTCAGCTCTTCGCTGACCAGGATGGTGTTTTCAGCGTACACCAGCGACTGCGAGCGGGCCTCTTGCAGGTAGGCCAGCAGTCGCCGGCCGAGGTCTTTGACGTCCGAGGCGCGCTCACGCAGGTAGTCGTCGTCCATCAGTTCGAAGCGATTGACGTGCTCGCCCACCACTTGGCGCAGGGCGCCCTGGGCCCATTGGCCAGTCTTGATGACTTCGACCACTTCGCCACCCAGGGCGGCGTCTTCGAGCATCATCAGGTACACGTCGAACAATGCCCGCTCTTCCGGGCGCAGCTGGGTGGCGAGTTTGGCCGACAGCTTGCGCATGTCGGCGCGCACGCCTTCCAGGGCGTTGTTGAACAGTTTCAGCTCGGCGTCGATGTCATCGACGGTTTTATCGGGCACCACTTCCAGGTCGGCCGGCGGCAACATGACCACGGCGCGGCCGACCGCAGCGCCGGGCGAACCCGGCACGCCGACGAAGCGCGCCTCCTGGATGCCCTTGCCTTGGCGGCCCAGGCCACGAATCGAGCCGGTCGCCTCGGCATGGGCGATGACCCCGGCGAGCTGAGCGCTCATGGTGACTAGAAACGCTTCTTCACCTTCATCGAACTGGCGGCGCTCTTTCTGCTGGATGACCAATACCCCGACCACTCGCCGGTGGTGGATGATCGGTGCGCCGAGGAAGGAGGCGAAGCGCTCTTCGCCGGTTTCGGCAAAATACCGGTAACGCGGGTGATCGGCGGCGTTTTCCAGGTTCAGCGGCTCTTCGCGGGTACCGACCAGGCCGACCAGACCCTCGTTGGGCGCCATGCTGACCTTGCCGATCGAGCGCTTGTTCAGACCCTCGGTGGCCATCAGCACGAAGCGGTTGCTTTCCGGGTCGAGCAGGTAGACCGAGCAGACCTGGCTGCCCATGGCCTCCTTGACGCGCAAGACAATGATCCCCAACGCCGTCTTGAGATCTTTGGCGGAGTTCACTTCCTGGACGATCTTGCGCAGCGTATTGAGCATGGCTCGGGGTCGAACTCCGTCGTCAGTCGCGCGTCAGCAGGCGCGGTGCTAGCTCTTTCAGGGCGCGACGGTAGACCTCGCGCTTGAATGTCACCACCTGGCCCAGCGGATACCAATAGCTGACCCAGCGCCAGCCGTCGAATTCCGGTTTACCGGTCAGGTCCATCCGTACCCGCTGCTCATTGGTGACCAGGCGCAGCAGGAACCATTTCTGTTTCTGGCCAATGCACAACGGCTGGCTGTGGGTCCGTACCAGACGCTGGGGTAAACGATAACGCAACCAGCCACGGGTGCAGGCAAGAATTTCCACATCGTCGCGCTCAAGGCCGACTTCTTCATTCAGCTCGCGGTACAGGGCGTCCTCTGGCGTCTCGTCGGGGTTGATGCCCCCCTGGGGAAACTGCCAGGCATCCTGGTTGATCCGCCGAGCCCATAGCACCTGCCCGGCATCATTGGTCAGAATGATGCCGACATTAGGGCGAAAACCATCCGGGTCGATCACGGCAGCAACCTCGCAAACGCATGTCACCGCATTGTTCCACAAAGCTCACAAGCGCAGCAACGCGCCCGCCACGCTTATGTGCAGCGAGGTGAAAACTCCGTATTCTGCGGGGCCACCCTGTGCCTTAAGCGAGTGACCTTGATGCGCCTGGCTTTATTCGACCTGGACAATACCCTCCTCGGCGGCGACAGCGATCACGCCTGGGGTGACTACCTGTGCGAACGGGGCATTCTTGACCCTGTCGCCTATAAGCAGCGCAACGATGCGTTCTACCAGGATTACCTCAACGGCACCCTGGACCTGCAGGCCTACCTGGCCTTCTCGATGGAGATCTTCGCCGCCACCGAACCGACCCAGCTCGATCAATGGCACCGCGAATTCATGCGCGACTGCATCGAGCCGATCATCCTGCCCAAGGCCCTGGCCCTGCTGCGCCAGCACCGCGAGGCGGGCGACAAACTGGTCATCATCACCGCGACCAACCGCTTCGTGACCGCCCCCATTGCCCGGCGCCTGGGTGTGCGCACTCTGCTGGCCACCGAGTGCGAACGCGAGGGCGAGCGCTACACCGGGCGTAGTACCGATATACCGTGCTTTCGTGAAGGCAAAGTGACGCGGCTCAAGCGCTGGATGCTGGAGAATGGCTATGACCTGGAGGACAGCTACTTCTATAGCGACTCGATGAACGATGTGCCGCTACTGGAGCAGGTGACGCATGCAGTGGCGGTAGACCCAGACCCAAAGCTGCGTGCCCATGCCCAGCAGCGTGGCTGGCAGGTTATTTCCCTGCGCGATTGATCCCAGCTATCGCGGGGCAAGCCCACTGCCACGCTGGTTACGCAGGTTGCGTGGGAGCGGGCTTGCCCCCCGATCGGCTACACCCTCAGACTGGCTTGGCGCCCATCAGCCCGGCGATGGACAAGAAACACACACCACTGAACACCGCCAATGCCAGAGTAAAGCGCAGCCCAGTAGGCTCAGCCCGACGCAGCCGGTTCAGCCGCACCAGCAACCACCAGGCACTGAACGCGCCAAAGGTATAGATGACGCTGGAGGCCAACACCCAGGTCTGCCCCAGCGGCCAACCGATCAGGTGCACCAGCCACCAGCCGGTAAACGGCATGCTCAGCAGGCACACGCCCATCAACAGCCAGACGAACAGCAGCGGGCGGCGCAGCAGTTGGCTGTAGACCGTGGCGTCACCGCGCCGACGTGCACGCCAGGTCCAGATCGCCAGGCCCAGGGCGCTGGCGAGCAGCAGCACGGTGGCGATGATGTGGGCGGCCTTGAGGGTAGTCAGGTATTCCATTTTCGAGTCCTTGGTTGGGCTTGCGGGCTTCATCGCGGGGCAAGCCCGCTCCCACGATAGTGCAACCGTTACACAGGCTTGGCGTGGGAGCGGGCTTGCCTTGCGATGAGGCCTTTGAAGCCTAGCTTAGCCCTTTAGCCCAAAAACAACCGGTACGCCGGGTTCTCGGTCTCGTCCCAATACGGATAGCCAATCTTGGCCAATGCCGCTGGCACCAGGTGACGCTCGTCTTCCGGTACTTGCAGCCCCGCCACCACCCGGCCATCGGCAGCGCCATGGTTGCGGTAATGGAACATCGAGATATTCCAGCGCCCACCGAGCTTGTTGAGGAAGTTGAACAATGCCCCCGGCCGCTCGGGGAACTCGAAGCGCAGCACGATCTCATCACTGGCGCCCGCCGAATGCCCACCGACCATGTGGCGAATGTGCAATTTGGCCAGTTCGTTGTCGGTCAGGTCGGTAACCGGGAAGCCTTGCTCGATCAACTGCTGAACCAACATAGCCCGCGGGTCGTTCTCCGGATGGGTCTGCACGCCGACGAAGATATGCGCCTCGTCCGAGGTGTGCTTGCGGTAGTTGAACTCAGTGATCTGGCGTTTGCCGATGGCTTCGCAGAAGGCCTTGAAGCTGCCTGGACGTTCTGGGATGGTCACGGCGATGATCGCTTCGCGCTTTTCGCCCAACTCGGCGCGCTCAGCGACGTGGCGCAGGCGGTCGAAGTTGACGTTGGCGCCCGAGTCGATAGCCACCAGGGTATGGCCGGTCACGCCGGTCATCTCAACGTATTTCTTGATCCCAGCAACGCCCAAGGCGCCAGCAGGTTCGGTGATCGAGCGGGTATCGTCGTAGATATCTTTGATTGCCGCACAGATCTCGTCAGTGCTAACGGTGACCACTTCATCGACGTGGAGCTTGCAGATATCAAAGGTATGCTGGCCGATCTGCGCCACTGCCACGCCATCGGCGAACAGCCCGACTTGCGGCAGGACCACCCGCTCACCAGCGGCCATAGCCGCTTGCAGGCAGTTGGAATCATCTGGCTCGACGCCGATTACCTTGATTTCCGGGCGCAGGTATTTGACGTAGGCAGCGATACCGGCGATCAGCCCACCGCCGCCGACCGGGACGAAGATCGCGTCCAGCCGGCCTGGGTGCTGACGCAGGATTTCCATGGCCACGGTGCCCTGCCCGGCGATGGTGTGCGGGTCATCGTAGGGGTGGATATAGACGAAGCCTTTTTCCTCGACCAGCTTCAACGAATAGGCCAGTGCCTCGGGGAACGAGTCGCCATGCAGCACGACCTTGCCGCCGCGCGAGCGCACTCCTTCGATCTTGATCTCGGGGGTGGTCTTGGGCATCACGATGGTAGCCTTGATGCCCAGCTCGCGGGCCGCCAGGGCAACGCCCTGGGCATGGTTGCCGGCCGAGGCAGTGACCACGCCACGGGCCAGTTCTTCCGGGCTCAGCTGGGCCAGCTTGTTGTATGCCCCGCGGATCTTGAACGAGAACACCGGCTGTAGGTCTTCGCGCTTGAGCAGGATCTGGTTGCCCAGGCGTTTGCTCAGCTGGCCGGCGCTGTGCAGCGGGGTTTCGACGGCGACGTCGTAGACGCGCGAGGTGAGGATCTTCTTGACGTACTGTTCGAGCATCGGGAAAGCATCACTGGGCCGCGGGACAAGGCCTGCGAGTCTACCCCAGCGCTACGTCGGCGGACCACAGCAAAGCCGAGGTTTTGCCGGCGCTTGCCGCTATACTATGCGCCTCTCGAAACTCCCCAGCCCCACTCGGAGCCCGCATGACCCAGGACCAACTCAAACAGGCCGTCGCCCAGGCCGCTGTCGATTTCATTCTGCCCAAGCTGGATGATAAAAGCGTTGTCGGCGTCGGCACCGGTTCGACCGCCAACTTCTTCATCGACGCCCTGGCTCAGCACAAGACGGCGTTTGACGGCGCGGTCGCCAGCTCCGAAGCCACTGCCCAGCGCCTGAAGGGCCATGGCATTCCGGTGTACGAGCTGAACACGGTCAGCGAACTGGAGTTCTACGTCGATGGCGCCGACGAGAGCGACGCGCACCTGAACCTGATCAAGGGCGGTGGCGCGGCCCTGACCCGCGAGAAGATCGTTGCGGCCGTGGCCAAGACCTTCATCTGCATCGCTGACGGCAGCAAGCTGGTGCCGGTGCTCGGCGCCTTCCCGCTGCCAGTCGAAGTGATCCCGATGGCGCGCAGCCATGTCGCCCGTCAGTTGGTCAAACTCGGTGGGGATCCGGTGTACCGCGAGGGTGTGGTAACCGACAACGGTAACGTGATCCTCGATGTGTATAACCTGCAGATCACCAACCCGGTGGAGCTGGAAAGCCAGATCAATGCGATCGTGGGTGTAGTGACCAATGGCCTGTTCGCGGCGCGTCCGGCGGATTTGCTGTTGCTGGGGACTGCTGAAGGTGTGAAGAGCCTCAAGGCCGAGTAATGCATCGCGGGGCAAGCCCGCTCCCACGTACTGCGCTGCGCCCAGGAAGTTGAACACCAATCCATTTTCTTGGGGCAGCTCACTTACGACGTGGGAGCGGGCTTGCCCCGCGATAGAGCCCTCAAGGGCAATCATTCAGCCGGCTGTTTGAACACATAGAACAGGTTCGGCTCGCTTACCAGGTAGATCGTCCCCGCATCATCCATGGCGATCCCTTCTGCCTGCGGCACGGTCTTCTTCAAGCCTTGATAACCCTTGCTCAACGACAAGGTGCTCAATGGCTTGCCCTTCACATCCAACTCGACCACCAAGCGCGATTCATCGGACAGCGCCAGCAAGTGCCCGCTACGCTCATCGAACTGCAAACTCGACAGATCACGCACGAACAAGCGTGAATCGCGCTTGCGATCCTGCACCACGTGCACCGCATAGGGCTGCTCTGGGTTTTCATGGGGGAAGCCGTGAACCTCGTAGATCACCATCGGGTCACGTTCCTTGGCGACGAACAGGCGCTTGCCCGCCGAGTCGTAGGCCAGCCCCTCAAAACCCTTGTTGCCATTGAGGCCGATGCCCAAGGTCAGCTGCTCGGCATCGTTGGCGTCGAGAAACAGCGTGTCGTCATCCAGGCGAACCCGGATCAGCCGCTGCTGACGCTCGTCGGTAATCACGAAACTGTTCGAGCCGACATACTCCACCGCCTCCGGATCACCGAAGCCGGTCAGGGGGACGCGGCGCAGAATGCGCCCATCCAGCGACAGCTCGATCAGCTCGGAACGTTTGTTGGTAACGCTGAACAGGGTCTTGCGCTCAGGATCGTAGGTGAGCGCCGAGATGTCGTCGTCCAAGCCCTCAATTGGCTGGGCCTCTAGGACCACCTGGTAACGCCCAAGTCCAATGCCTTGCTCGGCAGGCTGCCACCAGGTCTTGAGATTGAACCAGCCGCGCTCGAACAGGCGAAACTCATGCGCCGCCAGGCCAATCACCAGCAGCGAGGACAAGCCCAGAAACAGCAGTAACAACGGCAAGCGAAAATAACGGCGCATGAAGGCAGACTCGGCGAAAGGGAGGCGAATCTAACCACGATCAGCTGAAGTAAAGCTTAATGCCATCACTGTCGCCTGAGCAGACGGCCGTCAGTGCTTCTTGAATCGATAGAACAGGTCGGGCTCGCTGACGATATACAGGGTGCCCTGGTCATCCATGGCCACACCTTCGGCACGCGGCACGCGATTGTTGAGGCCATTGAAACCGCCAAGCAGGGTCATGAAGCTGACTTGCTCGCCGTTCTCGTCCAGCTCCAGCAACATGTTCGAATCCGCCGACAAGGCCAACAGGTGGCCGGTGCGCGGATCAACGCCCAGCGCCGACAGGTTGCGCAAATCAAGCTGATCGTTGGGCAGCGGCTGCTTGTCGCCGGTCAGCGGGCTGCGGCCATCGGTGTTCCAGGTGAACAGCTTCGGGGGCCGCTCCTCGCCGATCACCAGGCGCTGGCGTACGGGGTCCCAAGCGATCGCCTCGAAACCTTTGTTGTCGTCGGCGGACTTACCCAAGTCATAGCGCTTGAAATCGTCGCGTTTGAGCGAAGTGGTGCTGGCGTCGACCTTGACCAGGGTGAGGTCATGACTGCGCTCATCGACGATTGCGATCTGGCCATCTTCCAGCACCGCCACGCCTTCGGGGTTGTCCCAGCCCAGTAGCGGCATCTTGCGCAGGACGTCGCCATCCAGGCTCAACTCGACCAGGAACGGGTTATTGCCCATGACGGCGAACAGGGTGCGGGTATGCGGGTTGAACGCCAGGTCCGAAGCTTCGTCATCGGCCATGCCAGGCAACACTTTGGCATCGATATCGGCAATGTAGTCGGGCAGCCAGACACTTTCACTGCGCTCGGCAGTGCTTTCGAAGCGCTCTTTGATCCACAGTTGGCCGCGATCGTCCCAGTGCATGGCAACTGACAAGCCATAGCCGATGACCGCCACCACGCCCAGCACGAAAGGCCAACGCAGGAACAGGCGACGCTTGCGCGGTGGAGGAAGTGAAGCGCTGGAGGGCGTTGCCATAGAGGTAGTGATCCTGGGGATGCCGCGTTTTTCCTAACGCCGGCGAATGGACGAAATTGCGTGCATTATCCGGATTGTTTGTGAAAAAAACGCTAATTGCTGCCAGGACAGGTGGCTCAGTCATGGCCTCTTCGCGGGCAAGCCCGCTCTCACAGGTTTGTGCAGCGCTGCAAGGTGCTGTGAGGCGGTTTTACCCGTGAAGAAGGTGCGGCGGTATCAGATCAGAGCACCCGGCTCTCGAAGCGGACCACACCCGGCAGTTCCAGCACCAACTCATCACCGACATTGAACGGCCCGACACCCGCTGGAGTACCGGTCAAAATCACATCCCCCGGCTGCAGCGAGAAATGCGAGGCAATGTGCTGGATGATCGGCACGATCGGATTGAGCATCAGCGCGCTGTTGCCATCCTGGCGCACTTCGCCGTTGATGGTCAGGCGCACCGGAATGTCCTTGAGGTCTTCAAAGGTGCCGGCAGAAACGAATGGCGGCAGCACGCAGGCGCCGTCGAAGCTCTTGGCCAGTTCCCACGGCAGGCCCTTCTCCTTGAGTTTGGCCTGCAGGTCGCGCAGGGTCAGGTCCAGCGCCGGGGCGAAACCGGAGATGGCATCGAGCACCTCTTCTTCCGAAGGATGGGCTGACAGCGGCTTGCCCAGCAGCACGGCGATTTCCGCTTCATAGTGCACCGAGCCACGCTCAGTCGGGATCTTGAAGCCACCTTCCAGCGGCACCACGCAACTGCCCGGCTTGATGAACAGCAGCGGCTCGGTCGGAATGGGGTTGTCCAGTTCCTTGGCATGTTCGGCGTAGTTGCGCCCGATGCACACCACTTTGCCCAGCGGGAAGTGAATGCGCGTGCCGTCTACGTACTGGTGCTGGTAACTCATGGCCGACTCCTTCTGCTTACTGCTTTTATTCAGGAGCGAAGATCTTACCCGGATTCATGATGCCGTTAGGGTCGAAAACGGCCTTTATGGCTTTCATGCAGGCGATTTCATGCGCTGAGCGGCTATAGCCCAGGTAGTCGCGCTTGGTCATGCCCACGCCATGCTCGGCGGAAATCGAGCCGTTATAGCGCTCGACGATCTCGAATACCCACTTGTTGACCTTGGCGCAGGAGGCAAAGAAGTCGTCCTTGCTCATGTCGTCGGGCTTGAGGATGTTCAGGTGCAGGTTGCCATCGCCGATATGGCCGTACCAGACCACTTCGTAATCGGGGTAGTGCTGGCCGACGATCGCATCGATTTCGCGCAGAAACGCCGGCACCTTGGAGACGGTGACGGAGATGTCATTTTTGTACGGGGTCCAGTGGGAGATGGTCTCGGAAATGTACTCACGCAGCTTCCACAGGTTTTTCAGCTGGGTTTCGCTTTGGCTCATCACCCCGTCCAGCACCCAACCTTGCTCGACGCAATGCTCGAAGGTGGCCAAGGCGTCGTTGGCTACATCTTCAGTGAGGGCCTCGAACTCCAGCAGCGCATAGAACGGGCAATCAGTAGCGAACGGCGGCGGTACATCGCCACGACCCATGACTTTGGCCAGGGCCTTGTCGGAGAAGAACTCGAAAGCGGTCAGGTCAAGGCGACCCTGGAAGGCATGCAGCACCGGCATGATCGAGTCGAAGTCCGGCGTGCCCAGCACCATCGCGGTGAGGTTGCGCGGCGCGCGGTCAAGACGCATGGTCGCTTCAACCACAAAGCCCAATGTGCCCTCGGCACCAATGAACAGCTGACGCAGGTCGTAGCCCGTGGCGTTCTTGATCAGGTCTTTGTTCAGCTCCAGCAACTCGCCCTTGCCGGTAACCACTTTCAGCCCAGCGACCCAGTTGCGGGTCATGCCATAGCGAATCACCTTGATTCCGCCGGCATTGGTGCCGATGTTGCCGCCAATCTGGCTGGATCCCGATGAGGCGAAATCTACTGGGTAATAAAGGCCGTTATCTTCGGCAAACTGTTGCAGCTGACGGGTCACCACACCGGGTTGGCAAACCACCGTGCGGTCGAATTCATTGAAAGCCAGAATCTGGTTCATGTAATCGAACGCAACGACCACTTCACCATTGGCCGCCACCGCACCTGCCGAGAGCCCCGTTCGTCCGCCAGAGGGCACCAGTGCTACCTTGTGCTTATTGGCCCAGGCGACGATAGCCTGCACCTGTTCGGTGGTCTTGGGCAGCACAATGGCGCTGGGCGCGGGAGGGTAATGCTTGGTCCAGTCCTTGCCGTAAGCCTCGAGCGAAGCGGGATCGGTAAGGACCTTGCCAGGGTCGACCAGGGTCATCAGCTCATCAATTACCGCAGGGTGGGTCATCGCTGGAACTCTCGACTTATTCATAGTCACCCTGAGCACTCTTCACCTGTCGGTATGGGCTCAGATTGTGTCGCGTATGCTAGCATAGCCCTCCCGCTGTTCGTGCTAAGGCCGACGCCGCGCCGCTTTACCCCCTCGCCATTTTTTCTCCGGGATACAGGTTTACGCAGATGAGCAAGACTTCTCTCGACAAGAGCAAGATCCGGTTCCTTCTTCTTGAAGGTGTGCACCAGAACGCGGTCGATACCCTCAAGGCTGCCGGCTACACCAACATCGAGTACCTCACGGGTTCCTTGCCAGAAGCAGAGCTCAAGGAAAAGATCGCCGACGCCCACTTCATCGGCATCCGCTCGCGCACCCAGCTGACTGACGAGATCTTCGACTGCGCGAAGAAACTGGTCGCGGTCGGCTGCTTCTGCATCGGCACCAACCAGGTCGACCTGGAAGCGGCCCGCGAGCGCGGTATTGCCGTGTTCAACGCCCCTTACTCGAACACCCGCTCGGTGGCCGAGCTGGTGCTGGCCGAGGCCATCCTGCTGCTGCGCGGCATCCCTGAGAAGAACGCCTCGTGCCACCGTGGCGGCTGGATCAAGAGCGCGGCCAACTCGTTCGAAATCCGCGGCAAGAAGCTGGGCATCGTCGGCTACGGCTCGATCGGCACGCAACTGTCGGTCCTGGCCGAGAGCCTGGGCATGCAGGTGTACTTCTTCGACCCACTGACCAAGCTGCCACTGGGTAACGCCACTCAGGTCGCCAGCCTGACCGAGCTGCTGGGCCTGGCCGACATCGTCTCGCTGCACGTGCCTGAGCTGCCATCCACCCAGTGGATGATCGGCGAGAAGGAAATCCGCGCGATGAAGAAGGGCGCGATCCTGATCAACGCCGCCCGTGGCACCGTGGTCGAGCTGGACCACCTGGCCGCCGCGATCAAGGACAAGCACCTGATCGGCGCTGCCATCGACGTATTCCCGGTCGAGCCGCGCTCCAACGACGAAGAGTTCGAAAGCCCGCTGCGCGGCCTGGACAACGTGATCCTGACCCCGCACATCGGTGGCTCCACCGCCGAAGCACAGGCCAACATTGGCCTGGAAGTGGCCGAGAAGCTGGTCAAGTACAGCGACAACGGTACTTCCGTGTCGTCGGTCAACTTCCCGGAAGTTGCCCTGCCGGCTCACCCAGGCAAGCACCGCCTGCTGCACATCCACCAAAACATCCCGGGTGTGCTCAGCGAGATCAACAAAGTGTTCGCCGAGAACGGTATCAACATCTCCGGTCAGTTCCTGCAGACCAACGAGAAAGTGGGTTACGTGGTCATCGACGTAGATGCCGAGTACTCGGACCTGGCCCAAGAGAAACTGCAGCACGTCAACGGCACTATTCGCTCGCGCGTATTGTTCTAAGTTCTCTGGCTGGATGAAAAAGGGAGGCCCTGGTGGCCTCCCTTTTTTCGTTGGGTCAGTTGCGGCGCAGGGACTGGCGTGGGAGCGGGCTGGCCCCGCGATGAGGCGTTAACTACCCCAGCCAATCCTGCTAAATGTTCATTACTTGACCGTAACAGTGATCTTCTGCGACTCAACGCCCGGTTTGAACGGCACGTGATACTGGTCACCCAGCACCAGCTGCAGGGTGTGCTTGCCCGGCGTCAGGGTGATGGTGGCTTCTGTCTGCGCCTTGCCGAAGTGCAGCACCTGCGGCCCAGCCGGCAGCGGCGCGTTATTCTCTGGCATCAGGCTAGTCGGCAGCGGCATGTCCTTGACCGGCTCTTTGTCGACATCCACCAGCAAGTGGTGATGGCCGCTGTGCGGGGTCTGGTCGCCCGCAGGTTTAAGCTCCATGCCCTCGATACCGAATTTGACGGTGAAGGTCTTGTCGACCGTAGCGCCATCGGCGGGGGAAACGATGAAGACCTTGGCGCCCGTCGGCGGCTCCTGGCTCTTGAGGGCATCCGCGGCACTGGCAAACAGCGACGCCCCCATCAGCAGACCGGCAACCGCAGCACGCGAAAATAGGCTGTTCATTCACTTCTCCTGTGATTCACTTCAATAACCGCTACCGATAAACGAAAGGCAGCGGAAGTTCAACATAGACCAATTGTGGCCAAAGGTGTCTAAAACCCACGTTATAAAAAAATCAGGGCAGACTAAAACATTAATCGGGACACAAGGTCATAGCCTGCGTTCGACCGAGGCAAGACAGAAAGCCGCGGCGAATGAAATTCACCTGCCGAACCAGAAGGGGCTCTCATGCGTTTGACCATTGGCGTACTGCTGGCAGTACTGATCACTCCGTTGGCTCAGGCCGAGCTGATAGACGAAATCAACGACCGGGGCGAACTGCGCATTGCCGTACAAGCCGACACACCGCCCTATGCGTTCAAGGACGCAGAGCACCTGACCGGGTTCGATATCGAATTGGGCCAGGCACTGGCCAAGGAGCTGGACCTGCGCGCCGAGTTCATCGAGGCGCCGGCCGAAGAGGTGTTGCCGGGTGTGGAAAGCGGCAAGTTCGATATTGCCTTGAATCAGATGAGTGTCGAGCAGAAGGTCGAAGGAGCCCTGGATGTCAGCCAATCGTTTGGCAAAGCCAAGCGGGTTATTCCATTCCAGAAAGACAACCCGGCGTTCGAGAGCTCAGTGAACAACGCATTGCAGCGGATCAAGGATGACGGCCGCTTGGCGGCGCTGGAGAAAAAATGGCTTGAGGGTGGCGAGCAAGCTACGGCAGGTCAGTGACGCCCTCATCGCGGGGCAAGCCCGCTCCCACGAGCTCCCGACAGGCAGCGTGGGAGCGGCGTCGTGGGAGCGGGCTTGCCCCGCGATGAGGCCGGCACCTTCAGCGCATTAATGCCTGAACAGCCTGCTCTGCCTGATCCAGTTCCAGCTCACTGAACACCAACACCCCCTCGCGCCGCAGCAGCGCGGTGGTCACCCCTTCGCCCGGCACCTTCACCCCACTGAAGCTGCCATCGTAGGTCAAGCGGTTACCGCACGAAGGGCTGCCAGACTTGAGCACCGCCACCCGGATGCCATGCCGTCGAACCACCGCCAGGGCCAGCTGAGCACCCGCCAGAAACGCCTCGCTGACATCCTCACCCGACACCGCGATCACTCGCGCCTGACCGGCAAGTACCTGCGCGCCCTGCCCGCCCGGAATCTCCGCCGGCGGACGCGGGGTTGGCAGCCCACCGGCCACCTCTGGACACAACGGCACTACCCGGCCCTCGGCCTGCCAGCGTTGCAGCAAATCCGGATGGCCGCTGGCGCGCCCGTCATAGCGAACCGGCTGGCCGAGCAGGCAGGCGCTGACCAGCACCTTGGCGCACTCAGAACGGCTCATTGCCACGCCGCCGGAACCAGCCGGTCAAGGACAGTCGATCTCGCCTGGCTGCCAATACTTCGTGGGGGATATCCCCGGAAAGGAACACCACCAGGGTGCCCGCCGTAGGCTGCACATCGCGTACGACCTCATCGGCAAGGAACATGCGCAGCTCGCCACCATCGCCGGGCTGCCAGTTTTCATTGAGGTAAAACACCGCCGAGACCGCCCGTCGATCGTCATCACGGAAGCGATCCAGGTGCCGGCGGTAGAAGGCCCCTGGTGGATACAGGGCGAAGTGGCACTCGTAGTCCTCAAGACCGATGAACAACCCCTGGTTGATCGCCAGGCGCAGCTCATCCATGGCATCGAGGTACTGATCGCAGTCGTCAGACTCGCCAGGGTCGAGCCATAGGATGTGATCGCCACGGATCGCCTCGCGAACCTCTTGGGCAGCGCCGCGCCCAACCCCGGCAGGGTTGAGTTCGCCTTCGGCAGCGCGGCGTCGGCATTCGGTCGCCAGTGCGCGAACCAGGTCGGCAGGCAGAAAGTTGGCCTGCTCAGACCAGCCACGGGTGGCCAGGTCATCGACAACAGCCGACAGCATGGGAGATTCGAGAGTATTGTGCATGGCGCATCATATCCATTCGCCCTGCCCCCCTCCAGCGCCACTTGGCTGACGTTCGTCATTGCGTCTCGACAAACTCACGCCACGCCACGGACAATAGCGCACTGCCGACAGGAGTCCTGAATGCGCCGTTTGTTTTCCCTGCTCTTGCTGATGATCTGCACCATGCCTGTCTGGGCAGACACTCTCGATCAGCTGTACAAGGCCGCCGGCTGGCCCGACCAGCGCGCCCATTTCACCGATGCCGTGAGCGCCGCCCAACAGCGCTACCGCAATAGTCTGCCGCCTGCGGTTTACCAGGCGTTGGTGAGCAACAGCAACCAACGCTTCCAAGCCCAGGCCATGGACCAACGGGCCCAGGCCCAGCTGCGCAGCAACCTGAGCAATCCGGCGCCCGCCCTGGCCTTCTTCCAGTCGCCGCTGGGGCGCAAGGTGGTGGCCGCCGAGCTGCTGGCCACGCGCAAGGACCAGTTGGCGAAAAACGCCAAGGGCCTGCCGAAGATCCAGGCCAGTGACACCCGTCAGTTGATCATCGGCCACCTGGCCCAGGCCCTGCCGGCCCGCGAAGCCGGCGCTGAAGTCAGCCTGGCGATTGCCGGGGTCGCCGCCGACAGCCTGAGCTCGATGATTCCCGGCCTGTTTGGCGCAGGACAAGCCCAGGGCCTGCTCGACGGCCAGCGCCAGCGGCTGATGAACCAGATTGGCGAAGATCTCAACAACACCCTGCTGTACGTGTACCGCGACCTGAGCGATGCCGAGCTGGAACAGTTCTCGACCTTCGCCGAATCGGCAGAGGGCCAGGCCTACTACAAGGCCGCGCTGGCCGCAGTACGCGCAGGCCTGGCGGTCGGCCAGAGCGCCAACGACCTCAAGTGATCAGCCAAGGCGCTGATCGATGAAATCGAAATAGCGCTGACGAATGGCCGGCAGCTCGTTGGCCAGATGATGCCGCGCCTCAGGCAGCATCAGGATTTGCGGCTCAGCGAACTTGGCCTTGAGCACCTTGAGGTTGTAGGGCCAGTCGACCGTACCATCGGCCTCCCCTTGCACGATCAACGGCCGCCGCGCACTGCGCGGTGCGGCCTCGATGCGTTTGACCCAAGCCATCAGCGCCCCGACCCAGGCCGTCGGCAGACGGCGCGGCTGCAGCGGGT
Source organism: Pseudomonas urmiensis (assembly GCF_014268815.2). Classification (NCBI taxonomy): domain Bacteria; kingdom Pseudomonadati; phylum Pseudomonadota; class Gammaproteobacteria; order Pseudomonadales; family Pseudomonadaceae; genus Pseudomonas; species Pseudomonas urmiensis. The sequence goes on along the minus strand of NZ_JABWRE020000001.1, from coordinate 5,310,996 downwards.
CGGCTTGCAGAAATGGCAGGAATGCCGGGTCGTTGCTGTTCTCGCTGAAACGCCGCTCGATGCCGTTGACGAAGTGGCGCAGCACCCGATAACTGAGCTTCGACCAGCGCCAGGACTGTGGCCGTACCAGCGGCGCCAGCAGGATGACCTGGCCGTCCACCGGGCTGCGCTCGCCGCTGTAGAGCAAATGATCGACCGCAATCGCGCCGCCGGTACTCTGCCCGCACAGGTGCCAAGGGCGCGGCAGATCAAGGCCACGCGCTTGCTCGAACAAGGCGTCCAAGGTCTGCTGGTAGAGGGCAAAATCAGTGATGCTGGCCCGCTCGCCGCTCGATAGCCCGTGCCCTGGCAGGTCGCAACTGATCACCGCGTAGCCCTGGCCCAGTGCCCATTCGATCACGTGGCGATACAGCCCCATATGGTCGTAGTAGCCGTGCAGCAACAGCAGCGTGGCCACCGGTTGCAGCGGCAGCCAGACCTGCCCGACCAGTTCGAAGCCACCGGCCTTGAAGCCCCCCAACCAGCTCTGCGCCGGCAGGTCCAGGCCATAGAAGCGCTGATACTCCAAAGCCTGCGCCGATAACGGATGGCGCTCGGTCAAGGGGGCCAGACTGGCACGCAGCAGGTCGGGATGCAGTGAAGCGGGCATGGGGTAAATCCACAGCGATATTGACCTGTGATATTCAGCTTATGCTCGCGACATGGCAAGCTGAGCGCCCCTTAACAGACACCACCGCTCCTACAGGGTTCTGCGGCGGCCATTGGTCTACGGACAACCCATGCCGACACGATCCATCAAGATGCTGCTGGGCACGCTCATGGCAGTACTCTGCGCCGCCGTTGTCTGGTGGGCCTACGACAGCTTCCAATCCCGCTACCTACGTCCCTTCGACAATCAAACCACCCTGTTCGACGGCAGCTCGCTGCGCCTGCCCGCCGAGCTCGCCGGACCTGGGCCGATTCGCGTGGTGCACTTCTGGGATCCGGCCTGCCCGTGCAACGTCGGCAACCAGCAGCACCTGAGCGAACTGATCGAGCATTTCACACCGCTGGGGGTCAATTTTCATCTCGTGCAAAGGCCAGCCAGCCAGGGTCAGCTGCCCGCCGACCTTGCTCGTCTGCAGTTGATTGCCAACCTCCCCGGCAGCGAGCAACTACCCGCCAGCCCTGCCGTAGCCATCTGGGACCGTCAAGGGCGGCTGGCCTATTTCGGCCCTTACAGCGAAGGGGCGGTGTGCAATTCCAGTAACAGCTTCATCGATCCGATCCTCAAGGCGCTGCTGGAAGGCCGCCAAGTACAGGCCTCCAACACCTTGGCCATAGGGTGTTATTGCCCCTGGCAAATAGCCCGGACGCAATAAATATGTACCGCATTAGCGGCTCAGCGCGCACCTAGCTTAGGAACCTCCAAAACGAGGAGAACTGTATGGCTAGCCAACGCTTCAGCAATCTGTCCCCCGCTAATGCAAACCAGGATCGCTCTCGGGCAAATCAAAGCGAACGACAGCAGTCTCGGATCAACCGGCAGCTTGAACAGAGCGAACAAAAGCTCAATCAACTGCTTGTCACTCAGCAGCAATACCAACTGGCCCGCTCAAGCGTGGAAGATCTGCTCAGTACCCTCGACCGCCCATCTCAGCTTGCTCGCGAACTCGAGCAGCAAACCTCCGAGCTGATCAAGGCCCGCACCAGGTTGCGTGAGCTTTCGTTCGAAACGGTATTGCGCGCGCAGTTGCTGCAGAGCGAACCCGCCAGTATCGATTTAGCCCTGCGCCTGCAAAGACGCCCATTGCCGAACGACCGCAGGCAAGAACTCACTGAGCTCAGAGCTCGTATCACCAGCATCCTCGACAATCATCTGCGCACCTGGCCGAACGAGAACGAAGTGGCCGACGCCCTGCAAACAATTGCTGCTCGCGTGATCAATACGGCATTCGACCAGCAGTCATCGCTCGCAACGCAAAGCAGGGTCACCTTCAATGCCTGGACTGCCAGCACCTCCCATGCCTTGGTGCTGGCTACCTCACGTGGCGGCATCGCCCACTTCGAGTCGGTATGGGGGCGCCTCGGTGAGTCGCTGCAAAGCCTTGCCCCGCGCCTTCTAGAGCAAGCGCTAGATACCAATGACAGGCAGGCAAGCTTGATGCGCTACTCGGCGCGGTTGGGCGATGGTGGGCGCATGGGCGTCAGCGTACCGCTGTCCTACATGACCCCAGGCACAAACCTTGCCCAACAAGCTAACCAACTGATCGACCAAACCCTGGCTCTGCAGCTGCACATGACGGTTGCAGCAGTTGCCGAACAGACTGAGGTGGCACTGGTAGCTACCGGCAGCACGCGCGATGTGCGTGTACGTCAGGCACTGTGGGACGCTGACCTGGGCGCCTATCGCTTCAACACCGAAGGACCAGGCTTGGCCAGCATTCGGTGGCACCCGACGACACCGCCGTCCAGCCTGCCCACCATCGATCCCGAGACCGGCAACGCCATCGCACCGCCACCAATCGACGAGGAGGTGCAAACCCACTTCCCAGGTAGCATAAGCGTGCCTCGCGAGCCGGAGATTCGCAGCGTGCTGCCAACGAGCGAGGCGCAGGTCGATGACTACGTCATCACCTTCCCTGCCGACTCGGGGCTGGCGCCGATCTATCTGATCCTGCGCAATCAGCTGTAACCACCCTCAGCCCTGCGACCATCACCGCAGGGCTGTACGCCTCACCCGCGCACCCGCGCCGGGTTACCTACGACCGTCGCCCCCGCCGGTACATCACGGGTCACCACGCTGCCAGCTCCGACCACGGCATTGTCGCCAATGGTCACGCCCGGCAGGATGATCGCCCCGCCGCCAATCCAGACATTATTGCCGATGGTCACCGGCCGTCCGCTTTCCAGCCCAGTGCGGCGCACTTCAGGGTCCATAGGGTGATCGGCGGTGTAGATCTGCACGCTGGGGGCAATTTGGCAGTCGTTGCCGATGCGCACCGGCAGGACGTCGAGGATCACGCAGTTGAAGTTCATGAAGGTGTTGGCACCCACACTGATGTTGTAGCCGTAGTCGCAAAAGAACGGCGGGCGGATAACCACCCCTGCGCCGGCATGCGCAAAGTGCTCGACCAACAAAGCATGCCTGCCGTCGTTGAGCAGCTCGGCGCTGTTGTTGTAGCGCTGCATCCAGTGTTTGTTGGCGATCTGCTCGGCCTGTAGCTCAGGGCAGCTGGCGTGATAGAGCTGACCGCTGAGCATTTTCTGTTTTTCGCTTAGGGACATGCTAACTCCTTTCGGGACTATTCTCTGATCGCGAATCCGTCGATGATCGGACCACAGTTTGCCCCCGAATGCACAAGGAGTCCTGATGAAACGCAGCCTGACCGTGTTGGCTATCGTCGTCGCCGTGGCCGCTGGCGCCGGTTACTGGTACGTGCAGGGCAAGCAGCCGCAGCGTACCGGCGAGGTGGTTATCAGCGGCCTGCAAGCGCCGGTCAGCGTGCGCTATGACGCCCGCGGCGTCCCGCATCTGCAGGCGCAGAATGAAACCGACCTGTACCGCGCACTGGGCTACGTGCATGCCCAGGACCGATTGTTCCAGATGGAGATCATGCGCCGCCTGGCGCGGGGTGAACTGGCCGAAGTGCTGGGCAGCAAATTGCTGCCCACCGACACCCTGTTTCGCAGCCTGCGCATTCGCGAGCAGGCTGAACGCATGGTCCAGCGCCAGGACCGTCAAGGCCCGGCCTGGAAGGGCCTGCAAGCCTATCTGGATGGGGTCAACCAATGGCAGGCCAGCCATCCCAAACCCATGGAGTTCGACATCCTTGGTATCCCTGCACGCCCCTTCACCGCCGAAGACACCCTGAGCATCGCCGGCTACCTGGCCTACAGCTTTGCCGCAGCGTTTCGCACCGAGCCTGCCCTGACCTACATTCGCGATCAACTGGGCCCTGAGTACCTGAAGATCTTCGACCTCGAATGGCAGCCCGATGGCGCCCTTGCAACGCCCCTGGCCAGTGCCGATTGGCGCAGCCTGGAACAGTTGGCGCGGCTCAGTCACGACGCGCTGGGCGAGGTAGGCATCCCGCAGTTCGAGGGCAGTAATGCCTGGGCCATATCCGGCAGCCGCACGCGCAGCGGTAGGACGCTGCTGGCGGGCGACCCCCACATCGGTTTCGCCGTGCCAGCGGTGTGGTATGAAGCCGAGCTTTCTGCCCCAGGCTTCAGCTTGTATGGCTATTTCCAGGCGCTCAACCCCTTCGCGCTGCTGGGCCACAATCGCGACTTTGGCTGGAGCCTGACCATGTTCCAGAACGACGACGTCGACCTGATCGCCGAGAAGGTCAACCCAGCCAATGCCGAGCAAGTCATGATCGACGGCCAGTGGCAAACGCTGCTGCAGACCCAGCAGCAGATCGCGGTGAAAGGTGAGGCACCGGTGGATATCACCTTGCGCCGCTCGCCCCACGGCCCGATCGTCAATACCGTGCTGGGCGAAAACGCCGGACCTGCGCCAATCGCCATGTGGTGGGCCTTCCTGGAAACGGAAAACCCGGTGCTTGAAGGCTTCTACCAGCTCAACCGCGCCGATACCCTGGGCAAGATGCGTTTGGCGGCGGTGAAGATCCAGTCACCAGGGCTCAATCTGGTATGGGCCAACGCCGGCGGCGATATCGGTTGGTGGGCGGCAGCGCAACTGCCGATCCGTCCCGATGGGGTCAACCCGGCGTTCATTCTCGACGGCAGCAGCGCACAGGCACAAAAGCTTGGTTTCTATCCCTTCAGCGTCAACCCGCAACAGGAAAACCCAGCCAGCGGCTACATCGTCTCGGCCAACTACCAGCCACCTGCCGCCGTGCCGGTGCCCGGCTACTACAACCTGGCGGATCGCGGCCGCCAACTCGACCGTCACCTGGTCAACCCTGAGGTGAAGTGGGACGTGGAGAATAGCCAGGCACTGCAACTCGATACCGCCAACGATTATGGCCCGCGCACCCTAGCGCCGCTGCTGGCCACCCTGCGCAGCGTTGCCGAGGGCGATCAGGAGAAGGAGCTGGTTGAACAATTGGCAGCCTGGCGCGGCGACTACCCCGTTGACTCGATCACTGCCACGCTGTTCAACCAGTTCCTTTACGAACTGGCGTATGCAGCGTTGCATGACGAGCTGGGCGACAGTTGGTTCCCGGTGCTGATCAGCACCCGCGCCATCGACGCCGCCTTACCGCGCCTGGCCGCCGATGCCGAATCGCCCTGGTGGAATCAGCGCGGCGCCAACCAGCGTACCGACCGCGATGCCATCGTTCGTCAGGCCTGGGGCAAAAGCCTGACGCACTTGCGTGAGACCTTCGGCAAGGACCCGGCCAGCTGGCAGTGGGGCAAGGCCCACACCCTGACGCACGGCCATCCGCTGGGGGTGAAAAAACCGCTGAATCTGTTGTTCAACGTCGGGCCGTTTGCCGCACCGGGCACCCATGAGGTGCCGAACAATTTGTCGGCGAAGATCGGCCCGGCGCCTTGGCCGGTGACTTATGGACCTTCGACACGGCGGGTGGTGGATTTTGCCGATGCGGGGCAGGCGCTGAGCATCAACCCGGTTGGGCAGAGTGGGGTGCCGTTTGATCGGCATTATCGCGATCAGGCCGAGGACTATATCGAGGGGCGTTATCAGAAGGCGCAGATGGGGGTGATTCCGGCGCGCAGTACCCTGAGATTGATACCGGCTGAATGATTGTTGGGGCCGCTTGGCGGCCCCAACATCTTCAGATCACCCCTGCCACTTACCGCCTTCGACAATCACGCTCTCAGGCTTGGTGTCATCAGAAAGCTCTTTACGCACATACTGGTCATACAGCTTGAGCAGGAATTTCTCCTCACCCAACTTGGCCAGCTCGGCATTGACCCAATCGCGCAGCTCGGTGTTGCCCTTCTTCACCGCCGGCGCAATCGGCGCTTCCTCACCCAGCAGCTCCGGCAGCACGCGATAGCCCGGATTCTGCTTGGCCCAGCTGAACAGAATCAGGTTGTCCTGGGCGTAAGCATCGCCACGGCCGTTGGCCAGGGCTTGCAGCGATTCGCTGTTTTTCTCGAACTTGAGCAGTTTCCAGTCCGGATGGTTCTTGGTCAGCCAGATGTCAGCGGTAGTCCCCGTGGTGACGATGATGGTCTTGTCGGCCAGGTCATCGAGCTTCTTCACCGCGCTGCCGTCAGCCACGATGGCCTGCACCGCAACGCGCAGGTTGGGGTTGGTGAAATCCACCGCTTCCTTGCGCTCCGGAGTCACGGTCATGTTGGCCAGGATCAGGTCGACCTTGTCGCTCTGCAAAAACGGAATACGACTGGCCGGCTCGACCGCGACGAATTCCACCTTGTTCTCGTCGCCCAGCAGATCAAGGGCCAGACGCCGGCCGATATCGGTATCAAAGCCCACATAACGCCCGCTTTCATCGACGAAACCGAACGGCGGTTTGTCGGTGAACACACCGACGATCAGCTTGTCGCGGGCCTTGATCACTTCCAGGTAGCTGGTGGCCGGCGCCGGGGTTGCCGCGCCGGGTTTGGCCGGCTCTTCAGCCTTGTTGCAGCCGGCCAGCAGGGCCAGGCTGAACAACGGCGCCAGCAGTTTGGTGAGGTTGGCAGTTTTCATGACAGTTCCTTTTCTAATGTCTTCGGCAGGCTTTCGACGAAGGAGAATTTCTCCAGGAACTGCTGCGCGCGTGCGGTTCGCGGTTGGGTGAAGAAGCTCTCGGGGTCGCTTTGTTCAAGGATCCTGCCGGCCTCCATGAACACGATGCGGTCGGCCACCGCGCGGGCGAAGGCCATTTCATGGGTAACGATGAGCAGGGTCATGCCGTCGCGGGCCAACCCTTGGATAACTTGCAGCACTTCCTTGACCATTTCCGGATCGAGCGCGGCGGTGACTTCATCGAACAGCATCACCTGCGGATTCATGCACAGCGAACGCACGATCGCGATGCGCTGCTGCTGACCGCCGGACAGCTGACGCGGGAAGGCGTCGCGCTTGTCCAGCAAGCCAACCCGCGCCAGCAGTGCTTCAGCCTGGGCCTGGGCTTCACCGCGCTGGCGCTTCTGCACCTTGAGCGGGCCGAGCAGCAGGTTGTCGATCACGCTCATGTGGCCGAACAGGTGATAGCTCTGGAACACCATGCCGACCCGTTGGCGCACCTGGCGCCAGTCGGTGCCCGGTTCAAGCAGTTCTTGGCCTTCCAGGCGCAAGTGGCCGCTGTGGGCCTGTTCCAGGCCATTGAGGCAACGCAGCAAGGTGCTCTTGCCGCAGCCGCTGGGGCCGAGGATTACCACCACTTCGCCGGCGTGAACCTGCAGGTCGACATCTTTGAGTACCTGCTGCTCGGCAAAGTATTTGTTGAAGCCTTGGAATTCGATCAGTGCGTTCATGCGTGGGCCCAGCGACGTTCCAGCGCGCGCGAGGCGGCGGACAGCGGATAGCAGACAAAGAAGAAGAACAGGAACAGCGCGCCATAGATCAGCACCGATTCGTAGGTGCGTTCGATGATCTGCTGGCCGGCCTTGATCACCTCGACCACGCCGATCAGCACCGCCAGCGAGCTGGTCTTGATGATCCGCGTGTAGATGTTGATGGTCGGCGGGGTCATGCGCTTGAGCGCCTGCGGCAGCAGCACGTAGCCATACAGCTGCCAACTGGCCAGGCCAATCGACAGCCCCGCCTCACGCTGGCCACGCGGCAGCGACTGCAACGCACCGCGCACTACCTCCCCCACTTCGCTGGCGCCCCACAGGCCCAGCACCAGCACCGCGCACCAGAAGCTGGGGATGCTGATGGAAAAGAAGATCGGCAGGCCGAAAAACACCAGGTACAACCAGACCAGCACCGGGATCGCCCGGAACAGCTCCAGGTACACCTGCAACAGCAAGTTCAGCAGCCGGTTGCCAACTGTAGCGAGCACGCCATAAAGCACCCCACCCAGGGTCGCGAAGACAATTCCCAGCGCCGAAATAGCCAAGGTTTGCCCTGCCCCTGCCGCCAGTTGCGGCAGCGAGATCAGCAGCAGCTCAGGAGCCGAACTGGCCATGTTGCAGCCTCCTTTCGACATAGCGCAGCAGCAGCGACAGCGGCAGGAACAGCAACACGCAGAGCAGGGTCAGCACGGCCAGCATTTCGTAAGTCTTGTAGTACAGGGCGATGTAGTTCTTGGTGGTGTAGAGAATCTCCGGCACCGCTACCGCCGAGACCACGGTGGTCTCCTTGAGCAGGAAGATGAAGTTGGCGAACAGCGCCGGCAAGCTGAGGATGCCGGCCTGGGGCAGGATCACATGGCGCAGCAGCTGGCCCTCGGACAAACCAATCGAGCGCCCCGACTCCAGCTGTGCGCGCGGCACCGCCTCGACACCCGCCCGCAGGACTTCGGTCAGGTAGGCACCGCCCATGAACGTCATGGTGATGATTGCCGCGGCAAAGCCGGACACCTTCACCCCAAGGGTGGGCAAGGCGAAGTAGATGAAGAACAGCTGGATCAACAGCGGCGTGTTACGCGCCAGTTCCACGTAACCCTTCACCAGGCGCCACAGGTAGGGGGTGCGAAACACCAGGATGGTGGCGTTGATCACGGCCACCAGCAACGAGGTGGCGATAGCGATCAGGCCGACTTGCAAGGTCACGCCAACGGCTTGGAAAAACGCCGGCAAGGTGCTGAGCATGAACGCGGTGTCGAAGGTCATGGCTGGCGCCTCGACACGAGGTTGCAGGGGTACGGCATTGGAGTCATTCCCAGTCGGCGCGAGGGTCACTCGGCGTCGTTGTCGATCAAATCAGGGGGTGCGGGTAAGCACGCTGGGTAGACTCTAAAGGTATAAAAAACTTTCTCTAAATACCCTTATTGCATATTGATATCACTTGATGGGCTAACCAGAAATTTCCTACCTAAGCTTGGGATCTTTCATGGAAAAAGTGCCTCAAACAGGTTTCAAACTGTGACCTGCACGGCCCATCAAACTAACAAGGACGATAACGATGAACAGCCCTTGCACCCCTACTTCGAACGAACAACTTCAGTGGTTGCTGGCTTTGCGCAAGGCCCTTGCTGGACAGCGCTGATTCCTGTTTGTCAGGTTAGGCCCTATCGCGGGGCAAGCCCGCTCCCACGCAGTAATCCAACGTTTAAAACATCGCGTGGGAGCGGGCTTGCCCCGCGATAGCGCCGGCACTGACAACCCAGCACCCCCGGCACAAACAAAAACGCCGACGCAAATGCGTCGGCGTTTTTATACGGGATAACCCAGACGTATCAGAACGCCGGCAGCACCGCACCGCTGTACTTCTTGGCGATGAATTCCTTCACCTCTGGGCTGGTCAGGGCCTTGGCCAGCTTCTGGATGGCGTCGCTGTCCTTGTTGTCAGGACGCGCCACCAGGAAGTTCACGTAAGGCGAGTCGGCACCTTCGATCACCAGGGCGTCCTTGGCTGGGTTCAGGCCAGCTTCCAGGGCGTAGTTGGTGTTGATCATATCCAGGTCGACCTGGTCCAGCACACGCGGCAGCATGGCCGATTCCAGCTCGCGGAACTTCAGCTTCTTCGGGTTCTCGGCGATGTCTTTCGGGGTCGCCAGGGCGTTCTTCGGATCCTTCAAAGTGATCAGGCCAGCCTTCTGCAGCAGCAGCAGGGCACGGCCGCTGTTGCTCCCTTCGTTAGGGATGGCAACGGTGGCGCCTTCCTTGAGCTCGCTCAGGCTCTTGACCTTCTTCGAGTAGCCGCCGAAGGGTTCGACGTGCACGCCGATCACGGTTTCCAGGTGGGTGCCCTTGCCTTCGTTGAAGTTCTGCAGGTAAGGCAGGGTCTGGAAGTAGTTGGCGTCCAGACGCTTCTGGTCGACCTGCACGTTCGGCTGAACGTAGTCGGTGAAGACCTTGATCTGCAGGTCGACGCCTTCTTTGGCCAGGGTCGGCTTGATCAGCTCGAGGATCTCGGCGTGGGGTACCGGCGTTGCGGCAACCACCAGTTTTTCAGCCGCGTGGGCCAGGCCAGTCAGCGACAGGGCAGCAGCCAGGGCCGCAGTCAGCAGGGATTTCTTCATGGTGATCCTTAATCAAGCTGGGCCATCGGCGATGGCAATGTTGGGTGCCCAGCGCAGGCTGCGGTGGGCGTGAGGCGGACAATACCGGGATTTTTTATTCCGGAACAATATCTTTTGCTTAGCTGCTTATTCCAAAAACAAACTGCCATTACCGCATTTGCTTATGAGCGGCTACGCGCCGCTCTAGCGCGCAGGTTGCTCAAGGTTGGCCAAGGCGTTCTCCAGCAGCTGGCGCAGGGCGGCGGCGGTTTCTGGCTCGCGGCTACTGCTCAGTTGTGCCAGCTGGGCGGCGAGGCTGGCCAGCGGCGCGGTGTCGGGCAGATCGAGATGCTCGGGGAGAATTTCCTCGCCGTCGCTGACCAGCAACGCGAAGTGAATGACGTTTTCCAGCTCACGGGTATTGCCCGGCCAGCTGTGAGCTTCCAGCGCCTGTTGCGTTTGCTCGCTGATCAGCGGCAGCGGCCGCTCCAGGCGCACGCTATAGATCCCGACGAAGTACTCGGCCAACGGCAGGATGTCGCCGACCCGCTCACGCAACGCCGGCAACGCCAGTTCGCCTTCGTGCAGGTAATGATACAAGCGCTCATTGAAGCGCCCCGCCCGGACCGCCAGGCCCAGGTCGATGCTGGAGGCGGCGACCAGGCGCACATCCACTGGCTGCGGATGCTGCGCACCGACGCGGGTGACTTCACGGTTTTCCAGGGCGGCGAGCAGCTTGCCCTGGATGGCCAGCGGCAGGTCGGCGATTTCATCCAGATACAGCGTGCCGCCATTGGCCGAGCCAAACCAGCCCGCACGGCTGCTGGCGGTGCCGCCATGGGTACCAGCGCTGTAGCCGAACAACTCGGCATCGGCGTAGGTGTGGCTGATGGCCGCGCAATTGACCGAAACGAACAGGCCGCCACGGTCGCTGGCCCGGTGGATCTGCCGCGCCAGCAGCTCTTTACCGGTACCGGTCTCGCCACGGATCAACACCGGCAACGGCTGTGGCGCCAGGCGCTCAAGGTCTTGGCGCAGCTGCTGCGAACGTGGGTCGACGAACACCAGCGCCTTGGCGCGGATGCTCAGCGGGCTTTTATCCAGTTCCGGGAAGGTCAGCAGGGGCTGGCCGAAAGGGCTGTGAAAAGTCATGACAAACTCCCGCCCGGGGCCGCTACCGGCCGGGCGTCTCAGGCATTGTGTGGATAACCGCCGGATCAGGCGCGGCGCAGTGCGCGTTGCTCGATTCGGCCCTGCAGGCGGTAGAGGTAAGCGAAACCCTGCTCCCAGCGCTCATGGCCGGACTTGACGTTGATATGCCCGGCATTGGCCAGCAGGCCAACCTCGGCACCCCACGACTGGGCCAGGTACAACGCTCGCGGCACGTTGACCGCCGGGTCGTTGTCGGAGCTGACCACTTGGCTGGGGAACGGCAAAGCCTGCATCGGGATCGGCGCGAAATTGCGCAGCGCCGGCGCGCAGGTGGGCCGCTCGACATCAGCCGGGGCCACCAGCAAGGCACCGCGTACTTTGCGCAACAAGGCTGGGCTGGCCTGCGCCGCCCAATGGGCAACCGTGATGCAACCCAGGCTATGGGCGATGAGAATCACCGGCGAGCTGTCGGCGCTGATCGCCTGCTCAAGCGCCTGCACCCAATCGCTGCGCAGCGGCGTCAACCAATCGTGCTGCTCGACCCTGGCGCTGTTGGGCAGGCTGCGTTGCCAGTGACTCTGCCAATGATTGTCTGGCGATCCTTGCCAGCCCGGCACAATCAGGTACCGAATCGACTCATTGCGCATGGGGGACGCCTCCTGGAAGTTTGCGTGCTTGCAGACAAGTATAGGGAGGGAGTTATATTCGTAAAGGAATAAGAAGCTATTTATTTATAACCTATATTACGATTCATACAATGCGTGGGAGCGGGCTTGCCCCGCGATAGCGAGATCAACTTCACCATCGCTATCGCGGGGCAAGCCCGCTCCCACGCATTTCTCGACACTAAAAAAAGGGCCATCCCCTGCCAAGAGATATGGCCCTGAAGCACTTGCCTGAAGAAGGTTTGCCAATCAGCGCGCGGTAATCACCGCCAGCTTGGTAATGCCAGCACGCTCGATGGCCGCCATGGCCCGCGCCACCTCGCCATAGTTAACGCCATCGTCAGCCTGCAACTGCACACGCAGCTCGGCGTCCTTGGCCTTGGCATCCTTGAGGTTGGCTTCCAGCAGGTCGGGCTGGATTTCATCCTTGTTGATGAACAATTTGCCGCCGCCATCGATGCTCACCACCAACGGATCCTTCTGCTCCACCGGGGCTACGGCCTCGGTCTTGGGCAGGTTGATCGGAATGGCGTTGGTCAGCAGTGGCGCGGTGACGATGAACACCACCAACAGCACCAGCATGACGTCGACCAGTGGCGTAACGTTGATTTCACTGAGGACTTCGTCGCTGTCCTGGGTCGAGAAGGCCATATCAGGACGCCTCCTTCACAGGCTGGGTGAAACCGGTCTGGGCCTTGTGCACGGCAGGGTGGACCAGCACGCGGAAGGCACTCTTCTGCGCCAGGCTGTAGAAGTCGTGGGCAAAATCATCGAGGTCGGCGGCGGTCAGCTTGAGCCGGCGCAGGAAGTAGTTGTAGACCAGCACCGCAGGCACGGCGACGGCGATACCGACACCCGTGGCAACCAACGCCGCACCGATCGGACCGGCCACGGTTTCCAGGCTGGCCGAGCCTGCCGCACTGATGCCTTTAAGCGCTTCCATGATCCCCCACACCGTGCCGAACAGGCCGATGAACGGTGAGGTGCTGCCGATACTGGCTACCACTGCCAAGCCGGTTTCCAGCGAGCGGCGCTCGCGCACGATCTGTTGGCGCAGGGCACGTTCGAGGCGGTCCTGATGGTTGATCGACTGGCTCAGGTCGCTGGCATGGCCTGGCTCACCCACCGCGATAGCGGCGTAACCGGACTGAGCGACACGGGCAGCAGGGCCGGGCAGTTCATGGCTGATTTCAGCAGCTGAATCGAGGCTTGAGGCGGCCCAGAATTGCTGATGGAAGCGTTTGTCCTGGTTCTTCAAGCGCACGAACTGCACCACCTTGACCAAGGCCAGGCCCCAGGTGACGACAGAGAAGCCAACCAGCAGCCAGATGACTGCGCTTTCTACGGATTCGAGAGGGGATGCCAACAGGCTCATGATGAGGTCTTCCTATGTTCTGCCAATGTTCTGTTCAGGTGCGTATTAACGAAGCTTGAAATCGATCGGGACACTGACCCAGCCGGACTGGGCCACATCGCCCTGCTTGGCTGGGACGAAGCTCCAGCGCTTGACCGCAGCCAACGCGGCGGCGTCCAGCGCATCGCGGCCGCTGCTCTTCTGGATCTGGATCTGCCCCGGCTTGCCGCTGGCCAGTACCTCGACCCGCAGCAGCACGGTGCCTTCCCAGCCGCGGCGCTGGGCCATCTGCGGATACTCCGGCGCCGGGTTCTTCAGGTAGGCGGCGTTGGCCGATGGCGGCGTGACCGGCGCTGGAGCAGGCGGCGCTACTGGCGCGGGCGCGGCGACGGGGGGCGGCGGCGTTTCGACCGGCTTGGGCTCGGGCTTGGCCACAGGCTTGGGCGCAGGCTTGGGTTTAGGTTTTGGCACTAGCTTGGGTGCCGGCTTGGCTGCCAACTCGTCGACTACCGGCGGCGGTGGCGGCTCGACGATTGGCGGCGCAGGCGCAGGAGGCGGTGGCTCGACCACCGGTGGCGCCGGTGCGGCGAACTCGATGGTCATCGGTGGAATCTGCGGCGGCACCACTGGCAACGGTGGGGTTGGCGACTGGCTGACCCAGTAAGCGGCGGCGCCGTGCAGGGCGACAACCAGCAAGGCCAGGGCCCATTTGTCGCGGCGCTTGAGGCCGCTGACCGGCGTGCGTTGCAGGCGCAGTTGGCCGAGTGGCAGGCGAAGCGTCCGTCCAAGCTCGACCAGGTCGCCCGGGGCCGGACGCCATGGCTGGTCGTAGGCCCTGACGGCCGACTGGACATTACCCATTGATCAAACTCCTGGGGTGTTGATTCAGGTCTTCAGCCCTCCTTGGGTGGGCCTCGTGGCTGAATCATCGACGCCAGACGCTTATCTCTGAAAGTAATGTTTAAAATTAAAGCTAGATCGTTATCGAATAAATGATTTTACTAATTTAGGCAAAGCCACGTCGTTGTTGGGCTGTGGCGAACCTGCGAAAATCCCATGCATTAGCGGCATGTGAAATATTCACGCAAGGCATCCCCGTCTTGCCTGAAACACGCTCCCACGAAGTAGTGGCCCAAAAAAAACCGGGCGTTCGCCCGGTTTTTCAACTCACTCAGATGCTCAAATATCCGCCACCTTCTGCCAAACCTTGGGCCGGAAGAACAACGTCTCCCCGCGCGCCAGTCCGGTCAGGCTGTCGTGATCCTTGACCACCTCGGCCTCGATCAGCTCGCTCTGCCCAGCCACTTTCAAGGTCACCCGAGTGGTCGCGCCCAACGGCCGAATATCACGCACCTCAGCCGCATGATGGCCCTCGGTCTCATGCCGCGACAGCGACACCTCGTGCGGGCGGAACAGCACGTGGTTACCCTCGCTCAACGCCAGACGGTTCGAATCACCGAGGAAGTGATAGACAAAATCGTTGGCCGGCTGCTCATACACCTCACCCGGCGAGCCAATCTGCTCGATTACGCCCTTGTTCATCACCACGATGCGGTCGGCCACTTCCATCGCCTCTTCCTGGTCGTGAGTGACGAACACCGAGGTCAGGTTGATGTCCTCGTGCAGCCGCGCCAACCAGCGACGCAGCTCCTTACGCACCTTGGCATCCAGCGCGCCGAACGGCTCGTCGAGCAGCAGCACCTTGGGCTCGACCGCCAGGGCGCGAGCCAGGGCAATACGCTGGCGCTGGCCGCCGGACAGTTGCTCGGGGTAGCGGTCGGCCAACCAGTCGAGCTGGACCATGTTCAGCAGCTCATGGACCTTCTCGGCGATCTTGCTCTCGCTCGGCCGCTCGCCCTTGGGCTTCATGCGCAGGCCGAAGGCGACGTTGTCGAACACGCTCATGTGGCGGAACAGTGCGTAGTGCTGGAACACGAAACCGACGTTGCGATCACGCACGTCATGCCCAGAAACGTCCTCGCCATGGAACACGATGCTGCCATCATCCGGCGTCTCCAGGCCGGCGATGATCCGCAGCAGGGTGGTCTTGCCGCAGCCGGAGGGGCCGAGCAACGCCACCAGCTCACCGCTGTGGATATCCAGGTTGATGTTGTCCAGAGCCTGGAAGCTGTTGAAGCGCTTGCTGACGTTACGAACTTCGATCGACATGAATTATTCCTCCGCTGCGCTTTGGCGCAGGCGGTTAATACGGTTCTCGCTCCACTGCTTGAGCAGCAGGATGAAGAGCGCCAGGATCAGCAGCAGGCTGGCCACGCTGAAAGCTGCGACGTGGTTGTATTCGTTGTAGAGGATCTCGACGTGCAGCGGCAAGGTGTTGGTCACCCCGCGAATGTGCCCGGAAACCACCGACACCGCACCGAACTCGCCCATCGCTCGCGCAGTACACAGCACCACGCCATAGATCAGGCCCCATTTGATGTTCGGCAAGGTCACGTGCCAGAACATCTGCCAGCCATTGGCACCGAGCAGGCGCGCGGCCTCCTCTTCCTGGGTGCCCTGCTCCTGCATCAGCGGGATCAGCTCACGGGCCACGAACGGCACGGTGACGAAGATGGTCGCCAGGACGATCCCCGGCAGGGCAAAGACGATCTGGATATCGTGATCCTGCAGCCACGGCCCGAACAGGCCCTGGGCGCCGAACATCAGCACGTAGACCAGGCCGGCGATCACCGGCGAGACCGAGAACGGCAGGTCGATCAGCGTCACCAGGATGCTCTTGCCGCGGAAGTTGTACTTGCTCACGCACCACGCGGCGCTGACGCCGAATACCAGGTTCAGCGGCACCGAAATGACCACCGCCAACAAGGTGAGCTTTAGGGCCGACAAGGCATCGGGCTCGAAGATCGCTTCGAAGAACGTGCCAAAGCCATTCTTCAGTGCCTGCGACACGACGATGACCAGCGGCAACAGCAGGAACAACGCAAACACCAACCAGCCAAGGCCGATCAGCACACGCCGCGAAGTGGCGCTGCCACGGCGGGCGGCGTTGGCGGCGGCCGCCGCGCCAATAGTTGAACTAGACATGAGCCGGGCCTCCTTCAAGGGGTTTCGATGCGCCGCTGCAACAAGTTGATCAGCAGCAGCAGGATGAAGGAAACCACCAGCATCAACACGCCGATGGCAGTGGCGCCGGTGTAGTCGTATTGGTCGAGCTTGACCATGATCAGCAGCGGCAGGATCTCGGTCTTCATCGGCATGTTGCCGGCGATGAAGATCACCGAACCATACTCACCCACACCGCGGGCGAAGGCCAGGGCGAAGCCGGTCAACCAGGCCGGCAGCAGTGCCGGCGCAAGGATGTAGCGAAACACCTGCAAGGGTTTCGCGCCCAGGCAGGCAGCGGCTTCTTCGACCTCGCGCGGGATGTCCGCCAACACCGGCTGCACGGTCCGCACCACGAACGGCAGGGTGACGAAGGTCAGGGCCAGGGTGATACCCAGCGGGGTATAGGCGATCTTGAAGCCAAGGTCGGTGGCGAACTGACCGACCCAGCCAGCCGGTGCGTACAGCGCGGTCAGTGCAATACCGGCCACGGCCGTGGGCAAGGCGAACGGGAGGTCGATCATCGCATCGATGATCTTGCGGCCAGGAAAGGTGTAGCGCACCAGCACCCAGGCCAGCAGGGTACCGATCACGCCATTGATGATGGCGGCGAACAGGGCGGTGCCGAAACTCAGCTTGAGCGCGGCAATGACCCGCGGCGCACTGATGATGTTCCAGAACTGCTCCCAGGTCAGCTGCGAGGCATGAATGAACATGGCCGCCAGCGGTATCAGCACGATCAGGCTGAGGTACACCAAGGTGTAGCCCAGCGTCAGCCCGAAGCCGGGTATGACGGGGGAAATACGACGTGACATAAAGGTCCCTGGTTGAACGCACGAAGCCCGGGACGAGTCCCGGGCCAGTACAGGCTACTGAAGGGTGTTGCTCCCGAGAGGCACTGTAAGGGTGACTTACTGCGCCTGATAGATCTGGTCGAACACGCCACCATCGTTGAAGAACTTAGGTTGTGCAGTCTTCCAGCCACCGAAGTCCTTGTCGATGGTTACCAGATCGAGTTTGGGGAATTGCTTGCCAAATTCGGCGGCGACTTTCTCGTCACGTGGACGGTAGAAGTTTTCTGCGGCGATTTTCTGGCCAGCTGGGCTGTACAGGTGCTTGAGGTATTCCTCGGCGATCTTCTCGTTGCCCTTTTTCTGGGCGTTCTTGTCGACCACCGCCACTGGCGGCTCGGCGAGAATCGATAGCGAAGGCACGACGATTTCGAACTTGTCGCTGCCGCCATCTTCCTTGAGCGCCAGGAACGCTTCGTTTTCCCAGGCCAGCAGGACATCGCCCTGGCCGTTGTTGACGAAGGTGATGGTCGAGCCACGCGCGCCGGTATCGAGCACCGGTACGTGCTTGAACAGCTCTTGCACGTAGGCCTTGGCTTTGTCTTCGCTACCACCGGTTTTCAGGCCATAGGCCCAGGCGGCGAGGAAGTTCCAACGCGCACCGCCGGAGGTTTTCGGGTTCGGGGTGATCACCGAAACGTCTTTCTTGATCAGGTCGCCCCAATCCTTGATGCCTTTCGGGTTGCCCTTGCGCACCAGGAACACGATGGTCGAGGTGTAAGGGGTGCTGGCGTCCGGCAGGCGGCTCTGCCAGTTCTCTGGCAGGGTCTTGCCGAGCTTGGCGATTTCGTCGATGTCGCCGGCCAGGGCCAGGGTCACGACGTCGGCGCGCAGGCCGTCGATCACTGCCCGGCCTTGTTTGCCCGAGCCACCGTGGGATTGCTGGATCTTCACCTTGTCGTCCGGGTGAGCCTGTTGCCAGTGCTTGATGAACTCGGCGTTGTACTGTTGGTACAGCTCACGGGTCGGGTCGTAGGACACGTTCAGCAGTTCGTAGTCCTTGGCGATTGCGGAACCGGCAAAAACGGCACTGGCCAGGGCGGCAAGCGCATAACGGCGGATGGACATGGTGAAGCTCCCGATTGGCATTTTTCTAATTAGTAAGTGAAGCGGTATCAGCCGGACTTGTTGCCGGGCTGTTGCAGGCGGAACTTCTCCTTGCGCTCGATCTGTACGACCTGAGCGTTATGCACGGTAATCTCCACCGCACCGAAACGCAGATCGCGCAAGGCGCTCTGAATCTCACGCAGAATGGTGGCTTCGTCCTGACCGTCGATGCTACGCAGAGATGCACTCATGCTCGTTCTCCTGTGAGTGAAGTGCCGGGCAGAGGTTTGAAGGGGATTTGCGCCTGGCTTGAGGCTCATAGTAGTGAGGCGCGGATATTCTTAAAAATACTGTTTAAGAATGTTTATATAACCAATCTGAAGATGGGTGATTGCGTGGGAGCGGGCTTGCCCCGCGATAGCTTGGGTGAGACTACCGTCGCTATCGCGGGGCCAGCCCGCTCCCACGAGACCTAGGGGTTCTCAGGGGTGCTCTGCGGCTCACGGATCTTGTACCAGGCCACATACAGCGCCGGCAGGAACAACAGCGTCAGCAGCGTTGCACTGATGATGCCGCCGATCATGGCGTAGGCCATCGGCCCCCAGAACACTTCCCGGGCAATCGGGATCATGCCCAGGCTGGCGGCTGCCGCCGTGAGCAAAATCGGCCGCCGACGGTGGTTGGTCGCCTCCATTACCGCATCCCATGGCGAATAACCTTGAGCCTCGAACTCATCGATCTGGGTCACCAGGATCACCGAGTTACGAATGATGATCCCGGCCAGCGCCAAGATCCCGAGAATCGCCACGAAGCCCATGGGCGTCCCTGTCGGCACCAGCGCCAGCACCACGCCGATCAAGCCCAGCGGCGCCACACTGACCACCAGGAACAGCTTCTGCACGCTGTGCAGCTGGATCATCAGGAAAGTCGCCATCAAGAACAGCATCAACGGAATGACCTTGGCGATCGGTCCTTGCGCCTTGCCGCTCTCCTCTACCGTACCGCCGGTGGCCACCTCATAACCGGGGGGCAGCTGGCTGGCGAACTCGTCGATCTTCGGCTTGAGCTGGGCCACCAGGTCGGTGGGCTGGATCTCGCCGCTGACCGACGCCTTGATGGTGATGGTCGGCTTGCGATCACGCCGCCATACCAACGGCTGCTCCAGCTCATAGCGCACGGTGGCGAACGATAGCAGAGGGATGGAAGTGCCGTTAGGGGTGAGGATCTGCAGGTTCTGCAAGGTGTCGGGCGAGCCGCGCTCGCTGTCCTCGGCGCGGGCGATCACATCGACCAGGTAGATGTTGTCGTTGACCTGGGTGACCGGCACGCCGCTGACGATACTGTTCATCACGTTGGCCACGTCCTCGGACGAGAGGCCCAATTGACGCGCCTTGTCCTGGGCGATTTCGACCCGCAGCACCTTACCCGGCTCGTTCCAGTCGTAGATCATCTCGCCAATATGCGGGTTGGCATCGAGCAAGGTGGCCAGTTCGATCGCGTGCTTGCGCACCTGGTCGATGTCCTTGCCACTGACCCGATACTGGATCGGTCGCCCTACCGGTGGGCCCATTTCCAGCGACTGGACGTTGGTGCCGATCCCAACGAAGTCTTCACGCAGGATCTTCTGCAGACGCTCGATCAGGCCCTGGCGCTCTTCCAGGCCTTTGCTGACGATCACCAACTGGGCGTAATACGGGTTCTGCAGTTGCTGGTCGAGCGGCAGGTAGAAGCGGATCGCACCCTGGCCGATGTAGGTGCTCCAGCGCACCAGGTCCGGGTCGTCCTTGATCTTCGCTTCCAGGCGATCGACCACCTTGCGCGTCTCTTCGATCGAGGCGTTTTGCGGCAAGTTCAGGTCAACCAGAATTTCCGGTCGGTCCGATGCCGGAAAGAACTGGTTCTGCACGAAGCGCATGCTGAAGATCGCCAGGGCGAACAGCAGCACCGTGCCGATGATGGTCAGCCAACGGTGACGCATGCACCACAGCAACCCACCCTCGAATGCCCGCCCAACCCGACCCGGCTCGGCGTCATGCGCCTTGAGCTTGTCGCTCTTGAGAATATGCACGCCCAGCACCGGAGCGAAGAACACCGCCACTACCCAGGACACGATCAGCGCCACCGCGATCACCGCAAACAGGGTGTAGGTGTACTCGCCCGCAGAGCTGGCGTTGAGGCCGATGGGCACGAAGCCCGCCACCGTCACCAGGGTGCCGGTGAGCATTGGGAAAGCCGTCGAGGTATAGGCGAAGGTTGCCGCCTGCTCCTTGCTCTCACCCATCTCCAAGCGTGTGACCATCACCTCCACGGTGATCATCGCATCGTCCACCAGCAGGCCCAGGGCGATGATCAGCGCGCCCAACGAGATGCGCTGCATGGTAATGCCGCTGTACTCCATGAACACGAAGACCATGGCCAGCACCAGCGGAATCGAGCAGGCCACCACCAGCCCGGCGCGCACGCCAAGGCTGACGAAACTGACTGCCAGGACGATCACTACCGCTTCGAACAGGGCACTGGTGAAGCCACCGACCGCTTCCTCGACCACCACCGACTGGTCGGACACCGTATGCACACCGACCCCTACCGGCAATTGGGTGACGATGCGGTCCATCTTCTCCTTGAGCGCCTCGCCGAACACCTGGATGTTGCCGCCGGCCTTCATGCCAATGGCCAGGCCGATGGCGGTCTGGCCGTTGTAGCGGAACATCGGCGCAGGCGGATCGGTGTAGCCGCGCTCGATATTGGCGATATCCGCCAGGCGGAAGAAGCGATCGTTGATCCGCAGGTTGACGGTTTCCAGGTCTTTTTCCGAGGCGAACTGGCCAGTGGTGCGCACCGAAATACGCTCCGGGCCAGCCTCGATCACCCCGGCCGGGGTCACCGCGTTCTGCGATTGCAGGGCCTGCATGACCTGGCGCTGGTCAATACCCAGCGAGGCCAGCTTGCGGGTCGAGAAATTCAGGTAGAGCACTTCGTCCTGGGTGCCGACCAGTTCGATCTTGCCGATATTGGGCACTTCGCGGACTTCGGCGCGCGCCTGCTCGACATAGTCGCGTAGCTGTCGCAGGGTCAGGCCGTCGGCGGTAAAGGCGTAGATCGAACCGAACACATCGCCGAATTCATCGTTGAAACCCGGCCCTTGGATGCCTTGGGGGAACTGCCCGCGAATGTCATCGATCTTCTTGCGCACCTGGTACCAGATCTGCGGGATGTCCGCCGCTTTGGTGGTGTCGCGCAGGTAGACATAGACAGTCGACTCGCCTGGGCGGGTATAGCTTTTCACATAGTCGAGCGAATCGAGCTCCTCCAGCTTCTTCTCGATGCGGTCGGTGACCTGGTAGAGCGTCTCGTCCTGGGTCGCGCCGGGCCAGCGGGTCTGGATCACCATGGTCTTGATGGTGAACGACGGGTCCTCCTCACGGCCGAGATTGAAGTAGGAAAAAATCCCCATCAGCAGGCCAACGAACATCAGGTACCAGACGAAGGATTGGTGCTTGAGCGCCCATTCCGAGAGGTTGAAGCTTCCTTTCATCGTTCTTCCTCATCGAAGGTGACCTGCTGGCCTGGCTTGAGGGTATTGACCCCGGCCGTGACCACGCGCTCGCCAGGCTGCACCCCGGAAGCGAGGATGATGCTGTTGGCGGTGCGTGCGATCAGGGTGACGTCACGGGTGCTGACGGTCTTTTGTTGTGGGTCGACCACCCACACCTGGGTTTTGCCATCGCGCTCGAGCAGCGCAGTGCGCGGCAGCTCGCTACGCGGGGTCACCGCCGTGGTCAGGGTGACACTGATCGCCGTGCCCAGATGGAATGCAGCGGGGGTGTCAGCCAGGGTCAGGCGGGCACGGCGCGTGCGGGTGGTGGCGTCGGCCTGCGGCTCCAGCTCGCGCAGGGTGGCAGTGGTGTGGATGCTCGGATCGAGCTGCGAGGCAACGGTGAAGGTGAGGTCTTTGTTCAACTGCTCGGCGAGTTGGATGGGCAGGTCGATGACTGCCTCCTTGACGTCAGGCCGGGCCAGGGTGACCACTTCTTGACCTGCGCTGACGGTTTGCCCGGCCTCGGCTTTCCAGGCGGTGACCACGGCGGCGTGATCGCTGCGCAGCGTGCTGTAATCGAGTTGATCGCGGGCTTGGCTTACCGCCGAGCGCGCTTGTTCCAACGACGCGCCGGTGGTTTTCAGGTCGGTCTGGGCAATGTCCAGCTGAGCCTGGGCGCCGACACCGCGATCGTACAACTGCTGCTGGCGGCGGGCGTTGGCCTGGGCGTTGATCCACTGCGCCTCGACCCTGGCCAGATCGCCCTCGGCGGCGCGCAACTGGTTTTGCTGATCGGTCGGGTCGAGGGTCGCCAGGGTATCGCCAGGGTTGACCCGCGCGCCCACGTCCAGCCAGCGCCGAGCAATGCGCCCGGAAACACGAAAGCCCAGGGTGCTCTCGAAGCGCGCCTGGATGCTGCCAGCAAAGCGCCCCAGCTGCGATTGCACCTGCGGCTCTACCAACATCGACAGCACCGGGCGGATCGGCTCGGGTTTTTCTTCATCGCTGCCACAAGCGCTGAGCAACAGGCCGGCAGACAGTATCAGCAGCAGGCGCTTCATGGCGCGGCCCCTCCGTCCTTGGCACTGACCTTCTCTACCTGCATGCCTGGGTGCAATAACTGGCCGCCACTGACGACCACGGTCTCACCGCCCTTGACCCCGTCGGCGACAACGATCTTGCCGGTGAGGTAACGGCCCACCTGGACTTTGCGCAGCTCGACCTTGTCGCCCTCGCCCACCACCCACACGGCGGGCTCCTTGAGCCCCTTGGTCAGTGCCGACCAGGGCAATTCGATACTCGGCCGGCCCTGGCTGCGCCCGGTGGCGGTGACGGGCGACCCCAGTTGCATCCCAGCCGGCACATTACGCAGGGCCACCTTGACCTGCACCGTGCCGCTCTCGGCAGACACCGTTGGCGTGATCTCACGCACCCGGCCCTCGGCCTGAATCTTGGGATCATCCAACAGGCTGACGATCACCCCCTCATCGCTTGGCGGGGCAATCAACAGTGACTCATAGACGTTGAATACCGCATCGCGGTCGCCATCCACCGCCAGGCTGAAAATCGGCATGGTCGCCTGCACCACTTGGCCGACCTCGGCCTGCCGCGCAGTGATCACGCCATCGGCTTCAGAAACCAGCGCGGTGTAGCCCAGTTGTTCCTTGGCATTGGCCAGCTGCGCCTGGGCCGCCTTGAGCGCGCTCTGGCTGCTGCGCAGGGCGGCTTGGGCGGAGTCGTATTCACTCTGGCTGGTGTAGCCCTTGGGTAGCAGTTTCTGCTGGCGAACGAACGCCGCGCTGGTCTGGGTGACCCGCGCCTGTTCGGCGAATACCTCGGCCTTGGCCGATTCGACGTTGTTCTGCAGGTCTTTCGGATCGAGCCGGGCGAGCACCTGGTTGGCCTTGACGTGATCGCCCACATCGACGCTGCGCGAGATGATCTTGCCACCCACGCGGAATGACAGGTCGGTCTGCACACGCGCTTGTACATCACCGGTCAGGGTGACCTTGGCGGCGAAATCAGTGGGTTGGACTTGCAGTACACCTACCCTGGGCAGTTCCGGACTCGAGACTTCCTTCTCGCACCCCGACAGCATGAACAGCAACCCCAGGCAAACGACCGACAGTAGACGCCTCAACGTCATGCAGGCTCCTTGCTTGCGCGCAAATGGTTCGAGGGATGCGACTGTTAGCGTAGATCAGGGTTCCGAAAAGGACACTGATGGGGGTCAGTTAAGGGAAATTGTCGTCTGTTCTGGCCTCTTCGCGGGCAAGCCCGCTCCCACAGGTATTGCCTTGGCATCTGGAACAGTGGTGTGCCAATTTCATTTTCAGAAACCATC
Source organism: Pseudomonas urmiensis (assembly GCF_014268815.2). Taxonomy (NCBI): domain Bacteria; kingdom Pseudomonadati; phylum Pseudomonadota; class Gammaproteobacteria; order Pseudomonadales; family Pseudomonadaceae; genus Pseudomonas; species Pseudomonas urmiensis. The sequence continues at coordinate 5,286,948 of NZ_JABWRE020000001.1, read as the reverse complement.
AAGCCCAGCAAACACCCCGCTATCTCGAGCCCCCCACAATACCTGTGGGAGCGGGCTTGCCCGCGAAGAGGCCGGCACAACCACAGCCAACCCTTGCCACATCCAGAAACCATCTAGCCCAACAGACACCCCGCTATCTCGAGACACCCGCAATACCTGTGGGAGCGGGCTTGCCCGCGAAGAGGCCAGCACAACCACAGCCAACCCTTGCCCATCCAGAAACCATCAAGCCCAACAGACACCCCGCTATCTCGAGACACCCGCAATACCTGTGGGAGCGGGCTTGCCCGCGAAGAGGCCGGCACAGCCACAGCCAACCCTTGCCACATCCAGAAACCATCAAGCCCAACAGACACCCCGCTATCTCGAGACACCCGCAATACCTGTGGGAGCGGGCTTGCCCGCGAAGAGGCCGGCACAGCCACAGCCAACCCTTGCCACATCCAGAAACCATCAAGCCCAACAGACACCCCGCTATCTCGAGACACCCGCAATACCTGTGGGAGCGGGCTTGCCCGCGAAGAGGCCGGCACAGCCACAGCCAACCCTTGCCACATCCAGAAACCATCAAGCCCAACAGACACCCCGCTATCTCGAGACACCCGCAATACCTGTGGGAGCGGGCTTGCCCGCGAAGAGGCCGGCACAGCCACAGCCAACCCTTGCCACATCCAGAAACCAACAACCACCCGCGACCTGCATTTGAGCCGCTACTTTCCAGAAGGTATTCACTTTCAAGGAAGATCCAAATGTCCCTCGCCGAGTCCTACCTACTTCGCCGTGGTCGCTTTTCCGAGCCAGGCAGACGCTATCTGTTGACCACAGTCACCTCCCAGCGCAATCCGCTTTTTCGTGACTTTCACAGAGCTCGGCTGGTGGTCCAGCAAATTCGCCAGGCCGATCTTGAGCATGCCTGCCAGTCTCTAGCCTGGGTGGTTATGCCGGACCATGTGCACTGGTTGTTCGAATTGAAGGCAGTGACGCTGGGCACACTGATGCGCAGGTTCAAGTCACGCTCAGCTATGGCCTTGCGCAAGACGGGTATTGCGTGCCAACCGATATGGCAGCCTGGGTATCAGGACCGTGCGCTGCGCAAGGAGGAAAGCGTGCGCGCGGTGGCCGAATACATTGCACATAATCCTGTACGTGCCGAGCTGGTCGACCACATTGGTGATTATCCGCATTGGGACAGTGCTTGGCTGTGAAGTGGCGGTGCGGCTTTCGCGGGCAAGCCCGCTCCCACAGGGTCCAATATCACTGATGAAAATGAATGGTGTCAGGCTTAGACAAGGTCCAGCACAACTGATGAGAAATGAATGGTGTCAGGCTTAGACAAGGTCCAGCACAACTGATGAGAAATGAGTGGTGTCAGGCTTAGACAAGGTCCAGCACAACTGATGAGAAATGAGTGGTGTCAGGCTGGGGTAAGGTCCAGCACAACTGATGAGCATGATCACTTTTGACGTTGCGCCGGAGCAAAGAACGCCGAACCGCCGCTTAGGGCCGCAGTGCGGCCCTAAGCGGGTGGGTCAAGCCGACGCGGCAGCCGGAGACGGGCGCTTGACCTGTGGCTGCGAGAAGTTCGCCGCAGCGCCTTCCTCGATAGCCTGCTGGATCGCCTTGCGACGATGCTCTTCAGCGCGGCGGCTGAAGTACCAGACCATGAAGGTCACCAGCGACACCGACAGCAGAATCAAGCTGGCCACGGCGTTGATCTCAGGCTTCACGCCCAGACGCACCGCCGAGAACACTTCCATCGGCAAGGTGGTCGAACCTGGCCCCGAGACGAAGCTGGCCAACACCAGGTCGTCCAGCGACAGGGCGAACGACATCATGCCGCCCGCCGCCAGCGATGGCGCGATCATCGGGATGGTAATCAGGAAGAACACCTTCCACGGCTTGGCACCCAGGTCCATTGCCGCTTCTTCGATCGACAGGTCCAGCTCGCGCAAGCGCGCCGACACCACCACCGCCACATACGCCGCACAGAACGTAGTGTGGGCAATCCAGATGGTGACGATGCCGCGCTCCTGCGGCCAGCCGATCATCTGCGCCATGGCCACGAACAGCAGCAACAGCGACAGACCGGTGATCACCTCAGGCATGACCAGCGGTGCGGTCACCAAACCACCGAACAGGGTGCGGCCCTTGAAGCGGGTCACGCGGGTCAGCACGAAGGCCGCCAGGGTGCCCAGCGCCACAGCGGCGATCGCCGTGTAGCAGGCGATCTCCAGCGAGCGCATCACCGAGCCCATCAGCTGCGAGTTGTCGAGCAGGCCGACGTACCACTTGATCGACCAGCCGCCCCACACCGTTACCAGCTTGGAGGCGTTGAACGAGTAGATCACCAGGATCAGCATCGGCAGGTAGATGAACAGCAAGCCGAGCACCAGCATCAGCTTGGAGAAACTGAAGCGCTTCATGCCCTGCCCTCCATCTCTTTGGCCTGGCTGCGGTTGAACAGCAGGATGGGCACGATCAGGATCGCCAGCATCACTACCGCCAGCGCGGACGCTACCGGCCAGTCACGGTTGTTGAAGAATTCCTGCCACAGCACTTTACCGATCATCAGGGTTTCCGGGCCGCCGAGCAGCTCAGGAATGACGAACTCGCCCACCACCGGGATGAACACCAGCATGCAGCCGGCAATGATGCCGTTTTTCGACAGCGGCACGGTGATCTTCCAGAAGCTGTTGAAGGTGCTCGAACCCAGGTCAGAGGCGGCTTCCAACAGGCTCTGGTCATGTTTGACCAGGTTGGCGTAGAGCGGCAGGATCATGAACGGCAGGTACGAATAGACCACGCCGATGTACACCGCCAGGTTGGTGTTGAGGATCTGCAGCGGCTGGTCGATCAGGCCGATCCACAACAGGAAGCTGTTGAGCAGCCCGTTGTTGCTGAGAATGCCCATCCAGGCATATACGCGGATCAGGATCGCGGTCCAGGTCGGCATCATGATCAGCAGCAACAGCACGGTCTGGCTTTCTTTGCGCGCGTTGGCAATGGCGTAGGCCATCGGGTAGCCGATCAACAGGCACAACAGGGTGCTGAAGAAGGCCATCTTCAACGAGCCCAGGTAGGCCGAGATGTACAGTTCATCCTCGGTCAACAGGCCATAGTTGGCCAGGTTGAGGACCAGCTGGACCTTGTCTTCGACGTAGCTGTAGATCTCGGTGTACGGCGGGATGGCCACGTCGGCTTCGGCGAAGCTGATCTTCAGGACGATGAAGAACGGCAGCATGAAGAACAGGAACAGCCAGATGAACGGCACGCCGATCACCAGGTGCCGTCCCTCCGGGACCAGGCGCTGGAAGGCTCGCTTGAGCTTGCGGATTTTCATGAGCGCAGTACCACGCCGCTGTCATCTTCCCACCACACGTACACTTCATCGCCCCAGGTTGGGCGGGTGCCCTGGCGCTCGGCGTTGGCCACGAACGACTGCACGACCTTTCCGCTCGGCAGCTCGACGTAGAACACCGAGTGACCACCCAGGTAGGCGATGTCGTGCACCTTGCCGCGCGACCAGTTGTGCTCGCAGGTCGGCTGTTGGGTGGTGACCAGCATCTTCTCCGGACGCAGTGCGTAGAGGATGTGCTTGTCCTCGACCGAGGTGGTCACGCCGTGGCCGACGTAGATCTTGCGCTCAAGCTCAGGGCTGGCGATCACCGCGTGGCCTTCGGCGTCGTCGACCACTTCACCTTCGAACAGGTTGACGTTGCCGATGAACTCGCAGACCAGGCGGCTGGTCGGGGTCTCGTAGATGTCGATCGGCGAGCCGATCTGGGCGATCCACCCCAGGTGCATGATGGCGATGCGCTGGGCCATGGTCATGGCCTCTTCCTGGTCGTGGGTCACCATCACGCAGGTTACACCCACGCGCTCGATGATCTCGACCAGCTCCAGCTGCATCTGCGAGCGCAGCTTCTTGTCCAGCGCGCCCATCGGCTCGTCGAGCAGCAGCAGCTTGGGGCGCTTGGCCAGCGAGCGAGCCAGGGCTACCCGCTGACGCTGGCCACCGGAAAGCTGGTGCGGCTTGCGCTTGGCGTACTGGGTCATGTGGACCAGCTTGAGCATCTCGGCCACACGGGCTTCGATCTCGGCCTTGGGCATCTTGTCCTGCTGCAGGCCGAAGGCGATGTTCTGCGCCACGGTCATGTGCGGGAACAGCGCGTAAGACTGGAACATCATGTTGATCGGCCGCTCGTAGGGCGGCATGTCGGTGATGTCGACGCCATCGAGGAAGATCCGCCCTTCGGTCGGACGCTCGAAGCCTGCCAGCATCCGCAGCAAGGTCGACTTACCGGAGCCGGAGCCACCGAGCAGAGCGAAGATCTCGCCTTTGCGGATTTCCAGGGACACATCGTCCACGGCAATTGTTTCGTCGAATTTCTTCGTGACCCGGTCGATCTTGACCAGCACCTGCTTGGGTTGCTGGCCACCCTCGAGGGCTTTCTTATAGGCACCGGAGGCAACTGCCATGAGTGAAACTCCCAACAAGATTTTTAAGCCCGCCCTTGGCGTGGCGGGTCTGGATGATTATTTGCCCGACTTGACCTTGGTCCAGCTGCGGGTCATCAAACGTTGCACCTTGGGCGGCAACTCACTGTTGACGAACATCTTGTCCAGCACTTCCTGCGGTGGGTAAACCGCGGCGTCAGTCCTCACGGCCTGGTCCATCAGGTCGCCAGCCTTGGGGTTCGGGTTGGCGTAACCGACGTAATCACTGACCTGGGCGATAACCTCAGGTTTCAGCAAATAGTTGATGAAGGCGTGCGCCTCTTTGAGGTTCTTGGCGTCCTTCGGAATCGCCAGGACATCGAACCAGAGGTTGCCGCCTTCCTTGGGAATCGCGTAGGCCAGGTTAACGCCCTTCTTGGCTTCTTCAGCACGGGCCTTGGCCTGGAAGATATCGCCGGAGAAACCGGCAGCGACGCAGATGTCGCCATTGGCCAGATCGGTGATGTACTTCGAGGAATGGAAGTAGGTCACGTAGGGACGCACGGCCAGCAGCTTCTGCTCGGCCTTTTCATAGTCCTTGGCATTGGTGCTGTTCGGGTCCAGGCCCATGTAGTTGAGCACCGCCGGCAGCATTTCGTCCGCCGAGTCGAGGAAGGCCACGCCGCAGGTGGAGAGCTTTTTCATATTCTCCGGCTCGAACAGCACCGCCCACGAATCAATAGTGTCTACGCCCAGCACCGCCTTGACCTTGTCGACGTTGTAGCCGATGCCATTGGTGCCCCACAGATAAGGCACGGCGTACTGGTTGCCCGGATCGTTCTTTTCCAGACGCTTCATCAGCGCAGGATCCAGGTTGGAATAATTGGGCAGCAGATTCTTGTCGAGCTTCTGGAACGCGCCCGCCTTGATCTGCTTGCCGAGGAAATGGTTGGACGGCACCACCACGTCATAACCGGTGCGACCGGCCAGCAGCTTGCCTTCCAGGGTCTCGTTGGAATCGAAGACGTCTTGCACCGGTTTGATCCCGGTTTCTTTCTCGAAATCGGCGAGGGTGGTCGGCCCGATATAGTCCGACCAGTTATAGAAATGCACCGTTGGCGCCGCTTGGACGCTGCATGCCAGCGTCAGGCCCGCTCCAGCCATCAAGGCTTTGCGAAATACAGAAATAGACAAGTGGATGCTCCTCACAATCAGTGCATTCAGTGACGGTGTGCCGTAGTAGTAAGCCGCGCCGTACACGCGAAACCGGCGCGCAACTTACCGTTGCAGCCTCGATGCCGCAAACTTATTTGCCTTACAGCCACCCTGAGCCGGAGAACCCCGGCGCAGAGGGCTTGAGCACAGGCTTACTTGCCCGACTTGATCTTGGTCCAGCTACGGGTGATCAGGCGCTGGGCTGCAGCTTCTGGAGCGGCAATGGCGTACAGCTGCTTTTTCACGTCGGCTGGTGGATAGATGCTGGGGTCGCTGGTGATGTCTTTGTCGACGAACTGGGTCGCGGCCTTGTTGCCGTTCGGGAAGCGCACGGCATTGGTGATCTCGGCCATGACTTCAGGCTGCAACAGGAAGTCCATGAACTTGTAGGCGGCTTCCTTATGCTCGGCATCCTTGGGAATGGCGACCATGTCATAGAAGGTGCCGGCACCTTCTTTAGGAATGATGTAGTCCAGCTTGACCTTGTCACCGGCCTCGTGGGCACGGGCCTTGGACTGCTCCAGGTCACCCGAGTAGCCGACCGCTACGCAGATGTTGCCGTTGGCCAGGTCACCGATGTACTTGGACGAGTGGAAATAGGTGATCGAAGGACGGATGCTCAGGAACAGGTCTTCAGCAGCCTTCAAGTCTTCCTTGTTCATGCTGTTGCTCGGCTTGCCCAGGTAGTGCAGCGCAGCCGGAAGCATTTCGGTCGGCGCATCCAGGAAGCTCACGCCGCAGCTCTTGAGCTTGGCGATGTTCTCTGGCTTGAACACGGCGTCCCACGAGTCGATCTTGTCCACGCCCAGCGCGGCCTTGACCTTCTCTGGGTTGTAGCCAATGCCGATCGAGCCCCACATGTAGGGGAAGGCGTATTTGTTGCCCGGGTCGCTGGCGTCACCGACGGCCTTGAGCAGGTCTTCGTCGAGGTTCTTCCAGTTCGGCAGCTTGGAACGGTCCAGTTCTTCGTAGACGCCAGCCTTGATCTGCTTGGCCAGGAAGTTGTTGGACGGCACGACCACGTCGTAGCCCGACTTGCCCGCCAGCAGCTTGGCTTCGAGGGTCTCGTTGCTGTCGAAGACGTCGTACTTGACCTTGATACCAGACTGTTTCTCGAACTTGGCGATGGTGTCCGGCGCGATGTAGTCCGACCAGTTGTAGACGTTCAACACCTTGTCTTCAGCCTGAACAGCAGTGGCCATGGCACCCATCAGGGCTGCGGCCAGCAACGTCTTGCCCATTTTCTTCATGCGTCATGCTCCAGATTTTTTTAATTAGCCATCCGTTCAGCTGCCAGGTCCCGCAGTACACGCGTTGGGCGACTGAAACAGTCGCTAGTCTGGCAAGTTACAAGGCGCTGTTTCAAGGAAAGCAGGGCCTTGTAACCGCTTAATGTCACAACGCTAGCGTAGCAGGTGGTCATTTCACCGCTTGAAGGGTCAAGTCCAGGCATTTACGTGCCTTTTCCACCAGCTCGTCGATCTCGGCATGGCTGATCACCAGCGGCGGCGCAATGATCATGGTGTCGCCTACCGCGCGCATCACCAGGCCGTTCTCGAAGCAGAAGTTTCGGCAGATCATGCCCACGCCCTTGCCCTCGTAACGGCTGCGAGTCGCCTTGTCCTTGACCAGCTCGATCGCGCCGAGCAGACCCAGGCCGCGCACTTCGCCCACCAGTGGGTGGTCCTGTAGCTCACGCAGACGTTTCTGCAAATACGGTGCCGCTTCTGTCTTGGCTTTCTCGACGATTTTCTCGTCACGTAGAATGCGCAGGTTTTCCAGGCCTACCGCCGCCGCCACCGGGTGGCCGGAATAGGTGAAGCCGTGGTTGAAATCGCCGCCTTCGCTGAGCACCTTGGCCACAGTGTCACGCACGATCACACCGCCCATGGGGATGTAACCGGAGGTCAGGCCCTTGGCGATGGTCATCAGGTCGGGCTTGAGGTCGTAGTAATCGGAGCCGAACCACTCGCCGGTACGGCCGAAGCCGCAGATCACTTCGTCAGCGACGAACAGGATGTCGTACTTGGCGAGGATCTCTTTCACCTTCGGCCAGTAGGTTTGTGGCGGAATGATCACCCCGCCAGCGCCCTGGATCGGCTCGGCAATGAAGGCGGCGACGTTGTCTTCGCCGACCTCGAGAATCTTTTTCTCCAACTGCTCGGCAGCCCACACGCCGAAATCGTCCGGGCTCATCTCGCCGCCTTCACCGAACCAGTACGGCTGCGGGATATGCACGATGCCCGGGATCGGCAAGCCGCCCTGCTCATGCATGCCGCTCATGCCGCCAAGGCTTGCGCCAGCAACGGTGGAGCCGTGGTAGCCGTTGATGCGGCCGATGATGGTCTGCTTGTGCGGCTTGCCCTTGAGTGCCCAGTAATGGCGGACCATGCGTAGCACGGTGTCATTGCCTTCGGAGCCGGAGCCGGTGAAGAACACATGGGTCATGCCCTTGGGGGCCACGTCGGTGATCGCCTTGGCCAGCTCCAGCGCGGGCGGGTGGGCGGTCTGGAAGAACAGGTTGTAGTACGGCAGCTCGCGCATCTGCTTCTCGGCCGCTTGCACCAGTTCTTCTCGGCCATAACCGACCGCCACGCACCACAGCCCAGCCATGCCGTCGAGGATCTTGTGCCCCTCGCTGTCCCACAAATGCACGCCCTGGGCCTTGGTGATGATGCGCGGACCTTTCTCTTTCAGCTGCTTGTAGTCGCTGAAAGGTGCCAGGTGGTGCTCACTGCTCAGGGTTTGCCAATCACGGGTTTGCGGGTTGTTGACGCTCATGTGCTTCTCCGTTTTGCGACAGCCGCGCTCCTGCGGCCCCAGGGTTGATCAGACGGCAAACAGCAGGAACTCACGTTCCCAGGAGCTGATTACCCGTTTGAAATTTTCATGCTCGGCGCGCTTGGTCGCGACGTAGCCGGTAATGAATTTCTTGCCCAGGTATTTCTCCAGGTCCTGGCAGTTCTCCATTCGCTCAAGGGCATCTTCGAGGGTCAGCGGCAGGCGCAGGTTGCGCCGCTCGTAACCCCGGCCCTGGACCGGCGCGCTCGGGTTGATGCCTTCGACCATGCCGATGTAGCCGCACAGCAGGCTGGCGGCAATCGCCAGGTAGGGGTTGGCATCGGCGCCCGGCAGGCGGTTTTCCACCCGGCGATTCTGCGGACCGGCATCGGGCACGCGCAGCCCCACAGTGCGGTTCTCTTCGCCCCACTCGACGTTGACCGGTGCCGAGGTGTCGGGCAGGAAGCGACGGAACGAGTTGACGTTGGGGGCGAACAGCGGCAGCACGTAGGGGATGAACTTCTGCAGGCCGCCAATGTGGTTGAGGAACAGCTCACTCATGCTGCCATCTTCATTGGAGAAGATATTCTTGCCGGTGTGCGCATCGACCACGCTCTGGTGCAGGTGCATGGCGCTGCCGGGCTCGCCGGTCATGGGCTTGGCCATGAAGGTGGCGGCGACGTTGTGCTTGAGCGCGGCCTCGCGCATGGTGCGCTTGAACACCAGGATCTGGTCAGCCAGGTGCAGGGCGTTACCGTGACGGAAGTTGATCTCCATCTGCGCCGTGCCGTCTTCGTGGATCAACGTGTCGAGGTCCAGCTGCTGCAGTTCGCACCAGTCGTAGACGTCTTCGAACAGCGGGTCGAATTCGTTGGCAGCCTCGATCGAGAACGACTGGCGGCCGGTTTCCGGGCGGCCCGAACGGCCGACTGGCGGTTGCAGCGGGAAGTCCGGGTCTTCGCTGCGCTTGGTCAGGTAGAACTCCATCTCTGGTGCGACAATCGGCTGCCAGCCCTTGTCAGCGTAGAGCTTGAGCACTTTCTTCAATACGTTGCGCGGCGACAGCTCGACCGGATTGCCCTTCTTGTCGTAGGTGTCGTGGATCACCTGGGCGGTCGGTTCGATGGCCCATGGCACGAGAAACACCGCGTTCTCGTCGGGACGGCAGATCATGTCGATATCGGCAGGATCCAGCAGCTCGTAATAGATGTCATCGTCGACGTAGTCGCCGGTCACGGTCTGCAGCAATACGCTCTCGGGCAGGCGCATGCCTTTTTCGGCGATGAACTTGTTGGTCGGCGAGATCTTGCCGCGGGTGATGCCGGTCAGGTCACTGATCAGGCATTCCACTTCGGTGATCTTGTGCTCTTTCAACCAATCGGTGAGCTGGTCGAGGTTGTTACTCATAAATACCTCAGGAGGTAAGGTGGCCCGGCTGGAGTATGTCGGGCGCTACTGACGCCTGGCGTCGATCAAGGTGGACGCTGCTCGGCTGCAATGGCCGCAGCAGACCCACGCATTGATTCTGGATGCACTGCCGTGGCAAAGCAAAGCGGCGCGCGCAGGACGTCACTGGATACCCGCGCAAGGCGTGTATCCATGAAGCATTCGAAGGGCAGGAAAAACGAAAGGCGTGCAGTAAACTGCTACTTAAGGTGAATGGACCGTGCCGACCGTCAATTATTGCGGCCAGGGCATCGACGTCTACGGCGCTGTGCGCGAAGACCTTGCGGCGAGCGGAACGGGTACCTGAAAGCGCTGCGCAGGCAGCACGTGCAGGTCGCGGCAAGCGGACCATGTGACCCTCGTATTATTGTGTTTTGGGTTGAGGCCGAGCTTAGCCTTGTTCATTTTTTTACACAACATCTCCGTAAAAAATAAAACACGGCCCGCGTGAGATAACCCTTCCGAGGGAAAATAGCGGATAATGGCACGCCCCGATATGCAGCAAATCGGCCGTCGATGTGCCATTTCAGGGCATCATGGGGTTGGCTTGACTTCAGTAGGTCTTTCCGATTGACTGGGGTTGCAAGCCCCCCTTGATTGATATTTTTAACAACAAAGGTGTTGCATCATGTCGGTACCCCCGCGTGCCGTTCAGCTTAACGAAGCGAACGCGTTCCTTAAGGAACATCCTGAGGTTCTCTACGTTGACCTTCTGATTGCAGATATGAATGGTGTGGTGCGCGGCAAGCGCATTGAGCGCACCAGCCTCCACAAGGTTTACGAGAAAGGCATTAACCTGCCGGCCTCCCTTTTTGCCCTCGACATCAACGGCTCTACCGTTGAAAGCACGGGCCTGGGTCTGGACATCGGCGATGCGGACCGCATCTGCTATCCGATCCCTGACACGCTGTCCAACGAGCCCTGGCAAAAACGCCCGACCGCTCAGCTGCTTATGACCATGCACGAGATCGAAGGCGAGCCGTTCTTCGCCGATCCACGTGAAGTGCTGCGTCAGGTAGTGAGCAAGTTCGATGAATTGGGCCTGACCATCTGCGCCGCCTTCGAGCTGGAGTTCTACCTGATCGACCAGGAGAACGTGAATGGCCGCCCACAACCGCCGCGCTCGCCGATTTCCGGCAAACGCCCACAGTCGACCCAGGTTTACCTGATCGACGACCTCGACGAATACGCCGACTGCCTGCAGGACATCCTCGAAGGGGCCAAAGAGCAGGGGATTCCGGCCGACGCCATCGTCAAGGAAAGCGCCCCGGCGCAGTTCGAAGTCAACCTGCACCACGTCGCCGACCCGCTCAAGGCCTGTGACTACGCGGTGCTGCTCAAGCGCTTGATCAAGAACATCGCCTACGACCATGAAATGGACACCACCTTCATGGCCAAGCCCTACCCGGGCCAGGCAGGCAACGGCCTGCATGTACACATTTCCGTGCTGGACAAAGATGGCAACAACATCTTCACCAGCGAGGATCCCGAGCAGAACGCCGCGCTACGTCACGCTGTCGGCGGTGTGCTCGAGACCCTGCCCGCGTCGATGGCGTTCCTCTGCCCGAACGTCAACTCGTACCGCCGTTTCGGCGCTCAGTTCTACGTGCCCAACGCGCCGAGCTGGGGCCTGGACAACCGCACCGTGGCCCTACGCGTACCCACCGGCTCGCCGGATGCCGTGCGTCTTGAGCACCGTGTAGCCGGTGCCGACGCCAACCCGTACCTGATGATGGCGGCCGTGCTGGCAGGCGTGCACCATGGCCTGACCAACAAGATCGAGCCTGGCGCGCCAATCGAAGGCAACTCGTACGAGCAGCTGGAGCAAAGCCTGCCGAACAACCTGCGCGATGCGCTGCGCGAGTTGGACGACAGCGAGATCCTCAACAAGTACATCGATCCGAAGTACATCGACATCTTTGTCGCGTGCAAGGAGAGCGAGCTGGAGGAGTTCGAGCACTCGATCTCTGACCTCGAGTACAACTGGTATCTGCATACCGTGTAAATGAAAACGCCGTCTTCTCAGACGGCGTTTTTCGTAGTGCGCTTTGTGTCGTGTGTACTGGGGCTGCTGTGCAGCCCCAGTACAGGCAGCGCTGAGATAATGCCTAGCACTGCCCCCGCTTAGATCGACTTCTCGAAAATCTTCGAATTACGCTGGAAGTTGTACAGCGACGCCCGCGCCGCCGGCAGCCGTTCGACGCCGCTTGGCTCAAAGCCGCGCTCGCGGAACCAGTGCGCCGTGCGCGTAGTCAGCACGAAAAGGGTTTTCAACCCCAACGCCCGCGCCCGCGTCTCGATCCGCTCGAGCAAATCATCGCCGCGCCCGCCATGACGGTACTCCGGGTTCACCGCCAGACACGCCAGCTCCCCCGCTTCGGAATCAGCAATTGGATACAGCGCCGCACACGCGATGATCATGCCGTCGCGCTCGACCACGCTGAACTGCTCGATCTCACGCTCAAGCACCTCACGCGAGCGGCGCACCAGAATGCCCTGCTCTTCCAGCGGGCTGATCAGTTCCAGCAGGCCGCCGACATCCTCGATGGTCGCCTCACGGACAATCTCGAACTGCTCCTGGGCTACCAGGGTGCCGCCGCCGTCGCGGGTGAACAGCTCGGTGAGCAGCGCACCGTCATCGGCATAACTGACGATATGACTGCGCGCCACGCCGCCTTTGCAGGCCTCGGCGGCGGCATCGAGCAATTCACCCTGATAGTCAGTACCCAGGCGGAGCAGATGCGGCGCGACCTGCTGTGGCCGCAACTCACGCACCAGCCGGCCATTCTCATCGAGCAAGCCCGGCTCGGCGCCAAACAGCAGCAGCTTGTCCGCGCCCAGCTCGATCGCAGCGCGGGTGGCCACGTCTTCGCAGGCCAAGTTGAAAATCTCGCCGGTCGGCGAATAGCCCAATGGCGACAACAGCACAATGGAGCGCTCATCGAGTAAGCGGCTGATGCCTTTGCGGTCGATCCGCCGGACTTCACCGGTATGGTGATAATCCACCCCTTCCAACACGCCGATTGGGCGGGCGGTGACCAGGTTGCCGGAGGCCACGCGTAGGCGCGAGCCCTGCATCGGCGAAGCGGCCATGTCCATCGACAGACGCGCCTCGATGGCCACCCGCAGGGCGCCGACCGCATCGATCACGCAGTCCAGGGTGGCGGCATCGGTGATACGCATGCCGCGGTGATAGTGCGGGGTCAGGCCGCGGGCCGACAGACGGCTCTCGATCTGCGGACGCGAGCCATGGACCAGCACCAGGCGCACGCCAAGGCTGTGGAGCAGTACCAGGTCGTGGACGATGTTGCCGAAATTCGGGTGTTCGACGCCATCGCCAGGAAGCATGACCACGAAGGTGCAGTCGCGATGGGCATTGATGTACGGGGACGCATGGCGTAGCCAGTTGACGTATTCGGGCATGACAGAGCCTGTGGATAAGTGGACGGAGAACGGTCAAGGCGCACAACGTTCGAAAGTCATCGTCGGAACAGGCTTGCGGTCACGCGTACTCTCCTCTAGGCAGGAACGAATCAGGTCAATGGACGTTTAGCTCAGGCAATAGTGCCTGATCAGATCACGCAATAGACGCACGGTAGGCTCGATACGTGACATTTCCAGGTACTCGCCCGGCTGATGGGCACAGGCAATGTCGCCAGGGCCCAGCACAATGGTCTGGCAACCCAGCTGCTGCAGGTACGGCGCTTCGGTGCCAAAGGCCACCGCTTCGGCGCGATGGCCAGTCAGGCGCTCGGCCACTTGCACCAGTTCGGCGTCGGCCGCTTGCTCGAACGGCGGCACCTCCGGGAACAGCGGTTTGTAGTCGATACGCACATCGAGCTGCTCGGCTAGCGGCACCAGTTTCTCGCGGATGGCCGCGCGCAGTTGCTCTGGGTCCATGCCCGGCAGCGGGCGCAGGTCGAACTCCAGCGCGCACTGGCCACAAATGCGGTTGGGGTTGTCGCCGCCATGGATACAGCCGAAATTCAGGGTCGGTGTCGGCACGCTGAACTGCGGATTACGATAGGTCTGCTGCCATTGCTGGCGCAGGGCGATCATCTCGCCCATCACCGCGTGCATGGCTTCCATGGCACTGCGGCCCAGGCTTGGATCCGACGAATGGCCACTGCGGCCGAGAATCTCGATGCGCTCCATGAGGATGCCCTTGTGCATGCGGATCGGCTTGAGCCCGGTGGGCTCGCCGATCACCGCCGCGCGGCCAAGTGGCTGGCCCGCTTCGGCCAGGGCGCGCGCGCCGGACATGGAGCTTTCTTCGTCACAGGTCGCGAGGATCAGCAGCGGCTGTTTGAAGTCATGCTCCAGCAGCGGCAGCACCGCCTCGATGACCAGGGCAAAGAAACCCTTCATGTCGCAGCTGCCCAGGCCGACCCAGCGATCACCGACCTCGGTCAGCTTCAGCGGGTCGGTTTTCCACAGCTGGGCATCGTACGGCACAGTGTCGCTGTGGCCAGCCAGTACCAAGCCGCCAGGACCCGTGCCCCGGCTGGCCAGCAGGTTGAATTTGCCGGGGGTGACCTGCTGGATATCGCACTTGAAGCCCAGATCGCCCAGCCAGCCGGCCAACAGCTCGATGACCTGACGGTTGGATTGATCCAGCGCAGGCTGGGTACAACTGACCGAAGGCGCAGCGATCAGGGCGGCGAACTGGTCTTTCAGCGACGGCAACGGCATGCGCGTACTCCTCAAAAGCGTGGGTTCATCATAACCCTGCATGCCGCTGGCCGAGCAAGCACTGTCGGGGCCGCTGCGCGCCCAGTTATGTCGTGAACCATCCACCACCTCAAATGAACCCTTGTGGGTGTACTGCTGTAGACTGCACACCACGATGCCCCCTCCTTCGAGCCCGCGATGCACAAAGAAACCGAACTCAAACTCCGCGCCAGCCGCGAGACCCTCGCCGCCCTGCGCGAGCACCCTTTGCTGAAGAAGCGCAACAAGTCCGGCTGGCAGACCCGCGAACTGCTCAACCAGTACTTCGACACCCCCGCGCGTGAACTGTCCGCCGCCCGTGTCGCGCTGCGCCTGCGCCGTGATGGCGATGTCGTCATCCAGACCCTCAAGTGCCGCGGCCAGAGCGTCGCCGGGCTGTCCGAGCGCAATGAGTACGAGTGGCAGCTGGACAAAGCCAAGCTCGACCTGAAGAAACTCGACGCCAGCTGCTGGCCCGAGCAACTGGCCGAGCTCGACAAGAAAACCATCAAGCCACTGTTCACCACCGACTTCACCCGCGAGTTCGCCGAAATCTCCTGGGGCCGTGGCAAGGCCAAGGTCGTCATCGAGGCCGCGCTGGATCAGGGCTTCGTCATCGCCGGCAAGCGCAAGGAAGAAATCTGCGAGCTGGAGCTGGAGCTGCGTGAAGGCGCCCCTGAAGCGCTGCTGGAACTGGCCGCCGAACTGTCCGCCACCCTGGCCCTGATGCCCTGCGACATCAGCAAGGCCGAGCGCGGCTACCGCCTGCTGGAGCCAGACAGCTACGAGCTGGGCCTGCCGGGCACCGAGCTGGATGCCGAAATGGCAGTGGACGACGCCTTTGCCGCGCTCGCCTGGCAACTGTTGGGCAGCAGCCAGCGTTTGGCCGAGCAGTATCGCCACAACGGCCATTGGAGCCTGCTCAAGGACTGGGTACGCTGCCTGGCAGAGCTGCGCGCCCTGGTCGGTAGCCTGGGCCAGGCGGCGCCGCGGCCAACCACCCGCGAGCTGCGCGCCAGCCTCGATGCACTGCTGGAAGACTGGCGCCCGCTGGTAATGGCCGGCAACGATGATGAAGACATTCGTCGCGCCGCCCCTGAGCAGTTCGCCGAAGAACTGGAAGACCCGCGCTGGGGCCAGTTCTCCCTGCAAACCTCGCGCTGGCTCACTGCCCGAGCCTGGACCGTCGAACGTAAAGGCCGTGGTGAACGCCAGGGCAAGGCGCAGCTGTCGAGCTGGCTGCAACACTTGCTCGGCGAAGAAGCCCGCGCCCTGAAGCTGCCACTGTATGTCCAGCGTCCGGAAGACCTGGCCGAGCAGCTACCGCGCATCGAGACCCTGCAAGCCTGGCTGCACCACGCCCGGCAAGTGCTGGACGTGCCTCAGCTGGACCGCCTCTACGGCGAGCTGAACAAGCTGCACCAGCTGGCTGAGCAGCCGCTGTCCGAGGACGACGAGCAGTCTCTGGCGCTGCAGGACGCGCGCATCGAGCAAGCCCGCGCAATCGAGCAGAACCGCGCTTGGAAGCACCTGCTCAAGTCGCCTTCAACGCGTTAACGGCAAGCTGGTCGTGGACTTGATCTCGGATAAGGCCACGATCGAATTGACCTCCTGGATCCCCGGTACATTCGACAGCTTTTCGAAGAAAAATCGTTCGTAAGCTTCAATGTCCGGGGTGACGATGCGCAGCAGGAAGTCCACTGAACCCATCAGCACGTAGCACTCCAACACCTCTGGAAATTCGCGGATCGCTTCGGTGAAGCCAGCGAAGTTCGAACGCCCGTGGGCGTTTAGCTTCACTTCGGCGAAGATTTGCGTGTTCAGGCCGACCTTCTTGCGGTCGAGCAGCGTAACCTGGCCACGAATAACCCCCTCCTCTTTCAATCGCTGAATCCGCCGCCAACACGGCGACTGCGAGAGGCCGACCCGCTCGGCGATCTGCGCGCTGGACAGCGACGCATCCTCTTGGAGCAGCTCAAGAATTCGCCGGTCGTAAGCATCCAGCTCGGCTTGCATTGATAATTCTCCGAATTGCCAAATCACGAATCATTCAATCTGCCAACATGGCAAATTGATCGAATCATAGCGAAAAAATGCCGCTGCAAGCGTGCCAGAATTCTCCCATCCTGGTGGAGAACAGCAATGAACGCACTCGAACGGCCCGACACCCTACCCCGCACCGACGCCTGGGCCGCCAGCGCCGCGCACAGCAATGTGCGCTATCAGCTGCAGGCTGAGGCCGAGCCAGACAGCCTGTGCCGGGTGCTGAACCTGTTTGCCTTGCAGTTTCTTACACCCACCAGCGTGCAGATGAGCCAGCAGGGGGATTGGCTGGATATCCAAATCGGCATTGGTGGCTTGAGCTGGCACCGCGCCGAGGTGATCGCGCAAAAGTTGCGTAACCTGGTGTGTGTGGCGGATGTGGAGCTGGTCAACCAACCGCAGCTTCACGAGCTGGCAGCCTGCTGATCAGCTCCAGGAGCTACTGCCTGCTGAACAGCTAGCCACTGGCGGCCTACCGATCATCGTGGGAGTGGGCTCGCCCCGCGATAGGGCCGGCACTGCCTCGGTAAAATCCGGCAACTGTTCACCGACACTGTGCAACCACCGCCCGACTAGCCTTTCCAGGACTCCTCTCCTCGGCAAGGACGCCGCCAGCATGCACACCGCCAACAACCACGACCTCGACCTGAACCGCCTGCTCGACACCCTGCTGGCCGAGCAACGCCTGCAACCCAACGACGCCCTTCAGGTACTCGAACACCCCGCCCCAGCTGCCGACCATCCCCTGGAAACCATCGCTCGACTGGCCCTGGAAGACCGTCAGCACCCCGGCCAGCGGCTTGATCTGGACACCCTCTGCCAATGGCTTGCCGATAAGGTCGAGCAACCCTTCCTGCGCATCGACCCGTTGCAGCTCGACCTGTCGCGCATCAGCGCAGTGATGTCGCGCGCCTTCGCTAACCGCCACGGCATTCTCGCGGTAGCGGTGGACGATCACAGCGTCACTGTCGCCAGCGCCCAACCCTATCAACGCGAATGGGAGGCCGATCTTGCGCGCAGCCTGGGCAAGTCCATCCAGCGCGTGCTGGCCAGCCCGCTGCAAATTCGCCAACTCGGTCAAACCCTGTTTCGCCTGGCGCACTCGGTACAAGGCGCAGGCTTGCAACAAGACCCTGGGCTAGGCGAGCTGGAGCAACTGCTGGAACTGGGCAGGCGCCAGGCTGAAGCCAGCGCGGACGACGCCCATATCGTGCACATCGTCGATTGGCTGCTGCAGTACGCCATCGAACAGCGCGCCAGCGATATCCACCTTGAGCCGCGCCGCGAGCAGGGCCAGCTGCGCTACCGGATCGATGGTCTGCTGCATACCGTGTACGCCTTTCCCGCCAGCGTGACATTGGCCCTGGTTAGCCGGATCAAGCACCTGGGACGAATGGACGTGGCCGAAAAGCGCCGCCCGCAAGATGGCCGCTTGAAGAGCCGCCTGCCAGCTGGCGGCGAGGTCGAGCTGCGCCTGTCCACACTGCCAACGCCATTCGGTGAAAAGTTGGTGCTGCGCCTGTTCGACCCAGAGCAATTGCACGAGAACTTCGATCACCTGGGCCTGGATGGCGTGTTGCTGAGCCAGTGGGAAGGTCTGCTCAGCCAGCGCCAGGGCATCATCCTGCTGACCGGGCCGACCGGTTCGGGCAAGACCAGTACCCTCTATGCCAGCCTCAAACGCCTGGCCACGCCCCAGGTCAACCTGTGCACCATCGAAGACCCGATCGAGCGGCTGGAGCCTGCCTTCAACCAGCTGCAAGTCCAGCCCAGCCTGGACCTAGGCTTTGCCAACGGCGTACGCGCGCTGCTGCGCCAAGACCCAGACATCATCATGATCGGTGAAATCCGTGACCGCGAAACTGCTCAGGTCGCAGTCCAGGCTGCACTTACCGGTCATCTGGTACTGTCGACCCTGCACACCAACGACGCCTGCGGCGCGATCACCCGTTTGCAGGAGCTGGGCGTGGCCGATTACCTGATCAAGGCGACCTTGATCGGGGTCATGGCTCAACGCCTGGTGCGCACCTTGTGTGTCGACTGCCAAGGTACGGCAGGCCTGCACAGCACGCCGTGCCGGCTATGCCGCGGCACCGGTTATCACGGTCGCACCGGGCTGTTCGAGTTGCTGGTGCCGGGCGCTGGCCTGCGCGCCAGTATCGGCCCGGACACTGACCTGGCCAGCTTGCGTCAGCAGGCCGTGCGCGAAGGGCTGCACGATCTACGGCGCAGCGGTGAAGACAAAATCGCCCGTGGATTGACCAGCCTGAGCGAGGTGCTGAGGGTCTGTAGCTGATGAAAAATCCCTTTGAAAAAGGGAACTTGGATGACTGAAAGCCGCTCCAACAGCGGGCATTTTTCAGCCCTCATCATTCGAGGTTATTCACCATGCGTCTCAAAACAGCCATCGCCGCTGCTGCTCTGCTCTGCCTGCCCGTTAGCGGCGTCATGGCCGACACGTTCTGGCGAAACGTCATTTCTTCCGGCGCTACCACTGCGTCGACCTACCTGACCTTCAAGGATCACAAGCTGGTGGTCGCCGCACAGGATGATGCCGGTAGCTTCGTGGCCAGTGAAGGGGCGATTCGGGGGCCGTTCCTGGAGGCGGCGATTCGCCAGGTGCGGGCGGATAACCCAGGGGTGGAAGCTAGCGACATGGAACTGGCCAATGCG